>JAIPDS010000008.1 GCA_021737565.1 Desulfobacteraceae bacterium
GCATCCAGATGAACATCCAGGAGCTTGCCACAGCCGTGCAGTACAGCCTGCCGGTCAAAATCGTGATCTTAAATAACGGGTTTCTGGGCATGGTGCGCCAGTGGCAGGAACTGTTTTACGAGCGGCGTTATTCCTCGACAAGGTTCGAGCATACACCCGATTTTGTTAAACTTGCACAGGCTTACGGGGCAACCGGTCTGCGCGCATCCAAACCCGGCGAGGTCGCCGATGTGCTCTCCGAGGGGATAAAAACCGAGGGTCCGGTTATCATGGATTTTCTGGTGGAACCCGAGGAATGCGTTTATCCGATGGTGCCCGCGGGAGCGCCCATCAAAAAGATGCTTCTTGTGTAAACCCGGAAATTCGGGTACCGGAAACGTTTATCTTTAAAAGCAAAAGCGGCTGAAAAGGATTTGACCATGAACGAAAAACAGCATTTACTTTCCATTCTTGTGGACAATGAGCCGGGGGTGCTCTCCAGGATCACGGGACTGTTTTCAGGCAGGGGATACAATATTGAAAGCCTTAGCGTTGCCGAGACAGTGGATCCAAAGATTTCACGAATTACCATGGTTACAAAGGGCAGTCCCATGATTGTTGAGCAGATACAAAAACAGCTAAATAAGCTGATAAACGTAATCAAGGTAATCGATCTTACTGATACCAAGTACGTGATTCGTGAAATGGCCCTTATCAAGGTAAACGCAAGGTCTGAGAACCGTGCCGAGATCCTGCGCATCACCGATATTTTCCGGGGCCAGGTGGTGGACGTGGGAAGCGAACATTTCACCATAAAGATAGAAGGCGACCAGGAAAAAACAGAGGCGATTTTAAGCCTGTTAAAACCCTTCGGCATAAGGGAGATCGCGCGTACAGGATGCGTGGCCCTGCCCAGGGAAAAGAAGTGATCAATTAATTTTAAAACAAATACAACTTAAAACTTGGAGGACTGAAAAATGGCAAAACTTGACTTTGGCGGGCTTGAGGAAGAGGTAATAACTTCTGACGAATTTACAATGGATAAGGCAAGACAGGTTTTAAAAGACGAAACCATAGTGGTTCTCGGCTACGGGGTCCAGGGGCCGGCCCAGGCACTTAACCTCAGGGATAACGGTCTGTCTGTGATAGTAGGACAGCTTGAAGGAGACGAATACTGGGACAAGGCCGTATCCGACGGCTTTGTCCCGGGCGAAACCCTTTTTCCGCTTGAAGAAGCCGCAAAACGGGGTACCATTATAATGGAACTGATGTCTGATGCCGGGCAGGTGGCGACATGGCACAAAATAAAGGAATGTCTCAACAAGGGCGACGCCCTGTATTTCTCACACGGTTTCTCAATTGTCTACAAGGAGCAGACCGGTGTGATTCCGCCCGATTACGTGGACGTGATCTTGGTGGCTCCAAAGGGTTCGGGCAGAAGCGTTAGAAACAACTTCCTGGCCGGCAGCGGCATTAACTCGAGTTTTGCCATACACCAGGATTACACGGGCAGGGCCAGACAAAGAAGCCTGGCCATAGGAATAGCCATTGGTTCAGGTTATCTTTTTCCCACCACTTTTGAAAAAGAAGTCTTCAGCGACCTGACAGGCGAACGGGGCGTACTTATGGGGTGCCTGGCGGGCGTGATGGAAGCCCAGTACAATACTCTTCGCAACCACGGCCATTCCCCGAGCGAGGCATTCAACGAAACAGTGGAGGAGCTTACCCAGAGCCTGATCAGGCTGGTGGATGAAAACGGCATGGATTGGATGTTCTCCAACTGCAGCACCACGGCCCAGAGGGGAGCTCTTGACTGGGCGCCCAAATTTCGCGATGCGGTAACCCCCCTGTTCGAAGAGCTTTATAAGAGCGTTGCCTCGGGAAAAGAAACCAAGCGTGTCCTGGAGGCAAACAGCACCCCTGACTACAAGGAGAAATTGACCCGGGAACTCGATGCGATCAAAAATTCCGAAATGTGGAGAGCAGGCGCCGCGGTCCGCTCGCTCAGGCCGGAGCGAAGAGACAGAAAATAGTAATCATAATAAACAAATTTAAAACCCGGATTCCGAAATCCGATATAGATAAGGATAATTGAAAAATTAACAAACCCGTAAAAAGTTGATTTCCGACGGCAAAGTAAAAAGTTCAAGATCAAGGCGTGCAAAATCCTGAGGAATGCAGCGTACTTATCGTACGTGAAATTCCGAGGGATGAAGCGCAACGCCGATATTGGACTTTTTACGAAGCCGTCAACAATTAATTTTCATAAGAAGAGAAGGTTTCCATGGAATCAGTACTGATATATGACACCACGTTAAGGGACGGCACACAGGGTGAAAAAATAAACTTTACCGCCCTGGACAAGCTTAAAATCGCCAGAAAGCTCGATGACATGGGCATCCATTACATCGAGGGCGGCTGGCCCGGAGCTTCTGCAAAGGACTGGGAATTTTTCCGGATGGCTGCAGAAGAGCCGTTCAAACACACCAAAATGGCGGCATTCGGTTCCACCCACAAGCACGGAACCTCCCCTGAAGAAGATCGCCAGCTCAGGGCGGTGGTCGAATCCGGGGCTCCGGTAGGAACCCTTGTGGGCAAAAGCTGGGATCTTCATGTGACAAAAATTCTCGGCATACCGCTTGAGGACAACCTGGAGATGATCCGCAACTCGGTGGCCTATCTGAAAAAAAACAATCTGGAGGCGCACTATGATGCGGAACACTTTTTTGACGGCTACAAGGAAAACCCTGATTACGCGGCCGCCACAATCGAAGCGGCTGTAAAGGGCGGGGCCGATGCCGTTGTTCTGTGCGATACAAACGGCGGCACTCTTCCCCACGAGATAGAAAAAACAATCGGGGAAATAACCGGGGTTATTCAAAAAGTCACTGACCGGAAGGTAAGCATAGGAATACATACCCACAATGATTCCAATCTTGCCGTTGCAAACAGCATCATCGCAGTACGTGCCGGCGCGACAATCGTACAGGGCACCATCAACGGGTATGGAGAAAGATGCGGCAATGCGGATTTGACCTCGATACTTCCGATACTTAAACTGAAAATGGATTATCCCTGCATATCTGATGAAAACCTGTCCAAGCTCCAGAAAGTATCTCTGTATGTAAGCGAGACCGCCAATATGACTCCTGTAAACAGCCGGCCCTTTGTGGGCAAAAGCGCCTTTACCCACAAGGGCGGGCTGCACGTGGATGCCATTATGAAGGAACCCCGCTCCTATGAACATATGAATCCCGAGCTGGTCGGAAACAAGCGAAGAGTTCTTATTTCCGACATGTCGGGCAAGGGCAACATCAAATACAAGGCAAGAGAGCTGGGATTCCCGGTCGATGAAAACGGTTATGACTATGCCGCGATAGTAAACAGGGTAAAGCAGCTCGAGCAGGAAGGCTACCAGTATGATGTTGCAGACGGGTCTCTGCAGATACTTATGGAAAAGCTCACAGAGCGCTTCAGACCCTGTTTTGAACTCGAATCCTTCCGGGTTACCGTGGAAAAGGAAAAAGACCGGCCCTGCCATTCCAATGCGGTTATAAAGATAAACGTGGACGGGATAGAGGAAATAACAGCCGCAGAAGGCTACGGACCGGTCAGCGCCCTGGACAATTCCCTGAGAAAGGCCTTAAACAATGTTTACGGGCGCGCTCTTGATCAGGTGCACCTGGTGGACTTCAAGGTCCGGGTGTTAGACGGGCGCGAAGGCACCGCAGCCAAGGTCCGGGTGCTGATCGAAACAAGGGATGAAGAGACGATCTGGAGCACCATTGGAGTATCCGAGGACATTATAGAGGCGAGCTGGCAGGCACTGGCAGACAGCTTCCAGTATAAGCTTGCCAGGTTTGTAAACGGAACCAACCAAGTATAACAACCAAAACAGATTTTTGCGAATCCAGGAGCAGCCCGATGAAAGAAAAGGTATACATATTTGACACCACCCTGCGTGACGGGGAGCAGTCGCCAGGGGCCAGCATGAATACGGCCGAAAAGGTGCGCATTGCAACCCAGCTGGAAAAACTGGGAGTAGACGCCATTGAAGCAGGATTCCCGGCTTCCTCTGAGGGGGATTTTGAAGGAGTTGCAGAGGTGGCCAAAAAAGTTGTCAACTCCGAGGTCGTGGCCCTTGCACGTGCCTCGGACCATGACATAGACCGGGCCTGGAAGGCCGTGAGCCATGCAGCGCGGCCAAAGATCCATGTTTTTCTTGCCACCTCCGATATCCACATGCAGTACAAACTGAACATGTCCCGCGAAGAGGTGTTAAAAAGCGCCGTGGATGCCGTCAAATACGCATGCAGTCTGACGGATAACGTCGAATTCTCGGCCGAGGACGGCTCCAGAAGCGATCCTGACTTTCTGTGCCGGGTATTCGAAGCGGTGATCGACGCGGGAGCCAGGGTGGTAAACCTGCCCGACACCGTAGGCTATGCGGTTCCCGCCGAATTCGGAGACCTGGTGGCATACGTAATGAAAAAAACCCCCAACATTGACAAGGCAATACTAAGCGTCCACTGTCACAACGACCTGGGACTGGCAACCGCAAACACCATGGCAGCAATAGAAAACGGCGCCAGGCAGGCCGAGGTGACCATCAACGGTATCGGGGAGCGTGCCGGAAATACCTCGCTTGAAGAGGTGGTCATGGCCATAAACACCCGGCCCACAAGTTTCCCTGTAACCACCGGGATTGAAACCACCCGCATATACAGGGTCAGCCGTCTGGTGAGCATGATTACCGGAATCATGATCCAGCCCAACAAGGCGATCGTGGGGGCCAATGCGTTTGCCCATGAAGCCGGCATACACCAGCACGGAGTGCTTCAGAATCCCATGACCTACGAAATCATGAAGCCCGAAACGATCGGTCTGACAAGCAACAGGCTGGTCATGGGCAAGCACTCGGGCAAGCACGCCCTGCGCGATCATTTGAAGAACATAGGCTATGATCTTTCAGAAGAAGAGTTAAAGCAGGTTTTCAAAAAATTCAAGGAACTCGCTGACAAGAAAAGGGTGGTGCTCGACGAGGATCTCGAAGCACTGGTAAATGAAAGGGTGCTTCGAACCGCTGACATTTATTCACTCACATACCTGCATGTAACCGCGGGCACGACCGTAATGCCCACTGCCACGGTAAAAATGCTTATAGACGGCAGCGAGGCGGTCTGCACCGGCAGCGGAAACGGCCCCATTGACGCCACTTTTGATGCAATTTCAAGGCTCACCGAAACCCGCTCCTCCCTGCTGCGGTTTTCAGTAAATGCCCTTACGGGGGGGACCGACGCCCAGGGAGAAGTCACGGTCAGGCTCAAGGAGGACGATTTTATTGCCCTTGGCAGGGGTGCGGATCCCGACATAATAACCGCAAGCGCCTATGCCTATGTAAACGGCTTAAACCGCCTTGAATACCTGAAAAACAACCCTCCCAGAAAGGCTGAATCTCTCTAAAAAAACGAATCCTGATCAGCTACGGCAGCCTAAACCCGGCTGCCGTGGCTGATTTGCTAATTTATGTCTTCAATGTCGACCCGGAACTCCCCGGAAAGCAGATCCTGCTGCAAACCCTTGTCAACCGAACTTTTAGAAAGCCAGATACTAAACAGGGCTTTCTTGAAATCAAAGCCCTTCACTATGGCCAGGTGCTTGTCAGATCTATAAATTTCTGTTCCCTCGCCCGGCCTATACTTAAACTCAAATATATCGCCTTCTTTTATGTTTTCTGAGAAACAGTTCAAAAACTGCTCCACCCGCTCCTGGATCGGCTCGAGTTTGTTGCCTGTAGCCCTTTTAAACCCGTGCAGAAAAATCCTTTTCATGGTGTCAGCTTTTGAACTGGAGATCATCTCGAGGCGAAGCACCATGGGATCATCAGCTTCAATTACAGCATCCGGCCCGCGCCTTGGTTTACCCAGATATAGTCCGGCAACATAATGTTTTTCTCCTATAATTTCGCGAAGCCCCGCACCGTTTAAAGCAAGTGTTTCATCGCCCACAGCAATGGTTTCCGGTATCTCCAGGCCTTCTATGGTTCTGGCAGAAGACGGGGATACGGATAGCAGAAGAACACAAACAGGTAAAACGGCCTTTTTTAACATGGCTGAACTCCTTTTCTTCAGGGTTTCAGGCTGTTAAGGTGCCCACTATATCCTTGATGTTTTTTATTCCGTTTTCTTCGAGGTATCGGCAAAGCTCGTCTATAATCTCCATGGACACGCGCGGATTGACAAAATTGGCCGTGCCTATCTGAACCGCTGTAGCACCGGCTATCATAAATTCGAGCACGTCTTCTGCAGACATTATTCCGCCTATTCCCACAACCGGGATCTTTACCGCCCGGGCCGCCTGCCAGACCATGCGGAGCGCAACAGGCTTGATTGCCGGACCTGACAGGCCGCCTGTTACATTGGCAAGCCTGGGCCTGCGGGTATGAATATCTATTGCCATCGCGGTAATGGTGTTTATAAGCGATACCGCATCCGCGCCCGCGTCCTGTACGCATTTTGCCATGCCCGCAATATCAGAGACGTTCGGGGTAAGCTTGACCATGAGAAATTTTTCAGTGCTTTTGCGCACCGCTTTTACCACCCCGGCGGCAGCCTCCGGGTCCACCCCGAATGCAACACCGCCCGCCTTTACATTGGGGCATGAAATATTTACTTCAATGCCGGCTATACCTTCCACCGGATCAATCCGGGCTGCAAGTTCGGCGTACTGTTCAATTGTTTCTGCATAAATATTTACAAACACCCGGGTGTCATATTCCCTGAGCACAGGCAGCTTATCGCGCACAAATGCTTCTATGCCTATATTTTCAAGACCTATGGCATTTAACATCCCCCCGGTAGTCTCCACAATCCTGGGAGGCGGATTTCCAGTCGCAGGCTTAAGGGAAAGCCCTTTTACAACAATTGCGCCCAGCCTGTTGAGATCCACCAGCCCGTCAAACTCCAGGCCGTATCCAAAGGTTCCCGAAGCGGTCATGACCGGATTTTTAAGGCGTATACCGCCGAGTTCCACAGACAGGCTGTCAAATGATGGCCGGTTCATAAAAAATCCTTGCTTTTAGCGAAACAATCAAGGTGAATGTGATAAAAACTTTTTTTCAGTTTAAAGCATATCCGGCCCCCGGGTTCAAGCCGAAATTCAGGAAAAACGACTTGACCCGACAGCATTTGACGCAGTATCTGAATATCTTGCGCCAAAACTGGCAAGCCTGATAAATAAACCAAGCGGCACTTAAAAATCTCAGGGGTTTAAAATGAAGCACATGCCTGACAGGCCTCTTCGCATCTGCCTGCTCAGCTACCGCAGCAATCCCCATTGCGGCGGACAGGGGGTGTATGTACGCAACCTGAGTCATGCCCTGCACAGTCTGGGCCATTGCGTGGACGTGATCTCAGGGCCGGAATACCCGGTTCTTGACAACGGAGTACAACTGATAAAGGTGCCGGGCCTGGATCTTTACAACCAGGAAAATCCTTTCCGGGTGCCACGCCCAAAAGAACTCGCAAATCCGGTCAACATGCTCGAATGGCTGGGGGTTTCCACCATGGGCTTCCCCGAGCCTTTTACCTTCGGAATCAGGGCCGGAAAACTGCTGGCCAGACATGGCAGCAATTACGATATTATACACGACAACCAGAGCCTGTCCTACGGGCTCTGGTTTATAAAGCGCAGAATGCCGGCAATTGCGACCATACATCACCCGATCACCGTGGACCGGGACGTGACCGTAAAAACAGAAACCGCGCTCTGGCGCAAGCTAAAATCCCTGCGCTGGTATTCGTTTATAGGCATGCAAAAGCGCGTTGCAAGAACGCTGCCGCACCTTATAACCGTTTCGAAATTCACCCGCCGGCATATAAGCGGGGAATTTAAGATTCCGGAAGAAAGGTTTTCCGTGGTGCCAAACGGAATCAATACCGAGCTTTTCTACCCGATGCCGGAAATCAGGCGGGAATCAAACCGCATTATCGTCACAAACAGCGCGGATACCCCGCTTAAGGGCCTGCACCATCTTCTGCCCGCAATAGCGGCCATTTCCGCAAAGCGGGACATAAAGCTTATTGTTGTGGGCACGCCCAAGAAAAACGGCATGGTGGAAAAGCTTGTCCGGGAGCTTGAAATCGGAAGCATTGTCACCTTTACCGGCAGGATCTCATACGCGGAATTTGTCCACCAGTACGCCCGAGCCACAATGGCGGTGGTCCCCTCGGTATACGAGGGCTTCGGCCTGCCGGCCGGGGAAGCCATGGCATGCGCGGTGCCGGTGATCAGCACCACCGGCGGGGCTCTTCCGGAAGTGGTGGGCGATGCCGGGGTCCTGGTACCCCCGGCTGACCCCGCAGCTCTTGAACAGGCCGTAGCAGAGCTTCTCGACAATCCGCAAAAGGCGCGCCGCCTTGGAGAAGCGGGATACAAAAGGGTGCAGAAACATCTTACCTGGACTGCTGTTGCTGAAAAAACAGTTGAAACCTACCAGAGGGCAATAAATGATTACCATAGACTACGGCCGGCTTAATATAAGACCGGGCGACAACATACTTGACATGGGCTGCGGCACGGGCAGGCATATATGCGCTGCGTGCCAATACCCGCAAATAAAGGCCGCAGGCGCTGATATAAACGTAAATGACCTGCTGGCAGCCAGGGAAAAAATAAGGCTTCACGAGCTTTACTCATCTCCTTTCGCCGGCATATGGGGGCTTTATGCCGCAAGCATTCTGGACCTGCCGTTTGCGGACAACCGGTTTGACCATGTTATATGCTCCGAGGTAATGGAACACATCCATGACGAATTCCGTGCCGCCCGGGAGCTTTACCGGGTCATAAAGCCCGGCGGCAACCTTGCCGTAAGCGTGCCCCGTTACTTTCCCGAACGCATATGCTGGGCGTTTTCAAACTCTTATGCCAATACAGAGGGCGGCCACGTACGCATCTATACGAAAAAGCGGATCATCCGGCTTTTTGAGTCTTTGGGTTTAAGCCTTACCGGCCGGCACTGGGCCCACGGCCTGCATTCCCCGTACTGGTGGATCAAGTGCCTTGCAGGGCCGGACAATGAAGATGCAGCGCCGGTTAAGGCCTATCAAAGATTTCTTACCTGGGACATGATGAAAAAGCCCTGCCTTACCAGGTCTACGGAAAGACTGCTTAATCCTGTTCTGGGAAAAAGCCTGGTTCTCTACTTCCGGAAAGACGCCTGAGCACGCCCAGGGTTTTTGTCATGGAAAGCTCGCGGAAAAGACCCGAGGCAAGGGCCAGCCTGTAGATTTGATAGGGAGCCTGCCCGCCTTCTTCCGGATTTTTGAAAATATCATGTATTGCAAGATACCCTCCGGGCATCAGGTGGGTGGCCCAGGCGTTGTAATCGGCAAACACGGCCTCAAAACTGTGCCCTCCGTCGATAAATACCAGGGAAAGCCGGGTTGCCCACATGCGGGCCGCTGTCTCAGAACTGCAGACCATCGGTACCACGGTCTGCTCAAGACCGGCTTTTTCCAGGGTCTGCCTGAACAGGGCAAAGGTGTCGACCCGGCATGTTTTTGGATCATAGGTTTCGGGATCAAAATAGCCCTCTCCAGGCTGCTGCTCCTCAGAACCCCGATGATGATCTATGGAAAAAAGAACCCCGCTGTTTTTCCTGCATGCAGCACCCAGGTAAAGCACGGATTTGCCGTAGTAGCTTCCCACCTCAAGGCAGGGGCCGCGGCCGGAGGCCTCCAGTGCCAGTTCATAAAGCCGCATCCCCTCCTCATGGTCGAGAAATCCCCTGGTGTTTTCAATCAGGCCCTGATCAATTTCCATTTTCAAATGCTCCGGCAACAATCTGCCGGGCCTCTTCCATGATCCTTTCAAGATGTTCCCGCCCCTTGAAGCTTTCCGCGTAGATCTTATAAATTTCCTCTGTGCCCGAGGGCCTGGCCGCAAACCAGCCGTTTTCAGCCACCACCTTAACCCCCCCGACAAGGGCCTGATTTGCAGGAGCCCTGGTAAGAACCTGTTTTATCGGTTCACCTGCCAGGCTCTGCGCGGCGATCATGGCCGGGGACAGGTTCTTTAGGATCTCTTTTTGCCGGGGCGTGGCAGGAGCGTCGGTGCGCTGGTACACGCATGCGCCGAAACGCTGCTCAAGCTCACGGTAAAGCTCACCAGGATCCTTGCCAACAACAGCCAGGATCTCTGCTGCAAGCAGATTCATTATGATTCCGTCTTTGTCTGTGGCCCACACGCCGCCGTTTCTGCGAAGAAAGCATGCCCCTGCGCTTTCTTCGCCTCCAAAGCCGTAAGAACCGGTTAAAAGCCCCTGCACAAACCACTTGAATCCAACAGGAACTTCTGCAAGAGGTCTTTTCAGATGAGCCGCAACCCTGTCTATCATGGAGGTTGAAACAAGCGTCTTGCCCACCGCAGCGTTTTCCGGCCATTGTGAACGCTTTGTAAAAAGGTACCATACCGCTGCAGCAAGATAATGATTGGGATTGAGCAGGCCCTCGCTTTTTGTAACTATGCCGTGGCGGTCAACGTCTGGATCGTTTCCAAAGGCAATGTCAAATTTGTCCTTTAATTCTATCAGCCCGGCCATTGCATAGGCAGAAGAGCAGTCCATGCGGATTTTGCCGTCTTTATCAACGTGCATGAAGGAAAATGCGGGATCCACTTTTTTATTTACGATTTCAAGGTCCAGGCCATATTTTTCGGCAATCGGCTCCCAGAAATAAACCGCGGCCCCTCCCATGGGGTCAACCCCCGTCTTCAGACCTGCAGAGGAAATTGCCCGCATATCAACCGCGTTTTCCAGATCATTTGCATAAGGGACGATATAATCGTACTCATGGATGGTATCGGCTTTAAGGGCCCTTGCAAACGGAATTCTGCCTATCCTGTCAATACCCTCTGCAAGAAGCCTGTTTGCCTCTTTTTCTATAAGGGAGGTAATCTGCGTTTCAGCAGGCCCGCCGTGCGGGGGATTATACTTAAATCCCCCGTCTTCCGGGGGATTGTGCGACGGCGTGATAACCACTCCGTCTGCAAGCCCCTGTTTCCTTCCGTTGTTATGGGTAAGTATGGCATGGGAGATCACCGGTGTGGGAGTATATCCCCGGCCTCTCTGAATCATTACATCGATGTTTTCGGCTGCAAAGACCTCGAGGGCCGTGGCAAGGGCCGGCTCTGAAAGTGCATGCGTATCCATGCCCATAAAAAGCGGTCCCGTTATACCCTCTGATTTCCTGTAATCAGCTATGGCCCTGCTTACAGCCGCTATATGGGCCTCGTTAAAACTTTGGCGAAGCGAGGATCCCCGGTGTCCTGAAGTGCCGAAAGCAACCCGCTGGGAAGGATCATTTACATCCGGCAGCTCCGTGTAATAGGCTGACACCAGTTTGCCGGGGTCGATGAGCATATCCGCGGATGCTTTTTTGCCTGCGAGTTCGTGTACGGACATAATAAATCACCCGTAATTCCGTTTCCGGATGTTGAAATTTATTCCAGCCTGATGGCCTTTTCCGGGCATACTTCCTGGCAGCAGAAGCAGGAAATGCAAGTTTCTTCATCAACAACAGGCAGATCGGTATTTTCATCCATGGACAGGGCTGAAACCGGACACTGCTCCACGCACGTTTCACATCCGGTGCACAGATCCGCATCAGGCCTGGGCCTTACCCTCACCCGGCTTTCGATCAAGTCCCGCACGGCCGGATTCTGCGTGCTGGCTTCCCCGCCCAGCGGAGGCACCTTGAAATCCGGGACAGGTTTTAGTTCCCCGTGAATCTTTATTGAATCCGGCTCATAGTCGCCCAGACCCTTTTGCTTTGCATAGTAAAGAAATCCCAGTTTTGCCGGATCAAGACCCATCATCTGTGAAATCACTGAATCAACTGCAACCGCGTTATCCCCCGCTATTATGCAACCTATATCCCGGAGATCCGGCGAAGCAGGTCCGTTGCCTTCCATCCCAACCACCGCATCCACGATGAACAGGTCGGGCACCCGGAGGCTGAAAACTTCCACCGCCGCCTGGTTAAATCTATCCGGTGCGCCGGCGGCCTTGTGCAGTTTCGCCTTTATTGCCCCGGGAAGAATACCGTAGCTGTTCTTTATCGCCCCTGTTACCACTGTAAGGCCGTGGGTCTTAAACTTCGGCAGGCTGATAATTATGTCAGCCTCAAGAACCTCCCTGGATACGGTTACAGTGTCCATGAAATCAGGGTTAAAAGATACGGTAACCGAATCATCACCTATGTTTTGGTAATATCCACGCGCCGCCTCCATAAGGCCGGTCTTTTCAAAACACTCCCTGTTGGCCCCGTATCCGAGAAGGCCGGGATTGTCTCCTACCACTATGGAGGCGGGATTTTCCGATTCCACCTTTTCCACCACCGCTAAAAGCACGGCCGGATTGGTTGTTATGCCTTCTTCAGGCTTTGCCCCCCTTAATACATTGGGCTTGATAAGAACCCTTTTCCCGGTTATGTCAACCGGGAAAAGGGAGAACGCCTCGTCCACCGCCTTTTTTACATCCCGGTACGAAGCCGGAAAAATCATCACCTCAGACATCACAGCTCCTTTCCGAGCCTTTGCTCAAGCTCTTTTCTGATATCATTAAAATCCTCCCACCTGATAAGATCCGTTCCGGATTTTTCAAGATAACGCGCAAGGCTTCCTCTTGCAAAGATAATGTCTCCTTTTCTTGCCATGTTGTAGTCTGTCATGCCGTCTCCTATAACGATCCGCAAATCAGCGTCAAAAAGCTCCATAACCTCCACCTTGGCCACAAGCTCATTTCCGCCCTCAAATTCCGAATGCACTTTAAGGTATGGGCCCGCGGCATCCACTTCTGCCGCAAAAACCCGGTGGGCCCTTTTGATCAGGGGCCCGAGGCCGGCCTCAACCATGCCGCGCACCCCGCCGGAAACTATCACAAAAGGTACGCCGCGGCAGTCTAAAAAATCGAGAAACTCTTCGAATCCCGGGCGCAGGGGGATCTGCCTGACAAAGTAAAGCACCTCCCTGTAACGCTCAGAGGGGAGGGACTCTATCATTTCGCGCACGCCGTTTCGCAGGCTAACAGAGCCGGAGACAAGCTTCTGCTTCATGTCCTCCCATTTATCGGGCACAAAACGTTCAAATACAGCCTGCAGGCTTTCCCGGGCCGTTATCGTACCGTCAAAATCGCAGAACACGTAAGGTTTTCTATCGCCGCAACCGCTGTCCGCCATCTGCAGTCTCCGTTTAGCACCCCTTGCAGCCGGAAAATCTTTGCCGCTTATCCGCTGCGGCTTTGCAGCTCAAATTCCGGGTCCGGAATTTCGGGCACGAGATTTCTTATATATTCGGCCAGATAATTGTTTACACTCTCTGCATCCTCCATTTCCAAAACAGCATCAAGGGCCTTTTCGGCATCTGACTGGCGGATGCTTCTTATAAAACGCTTGGCCGCCGGAACAGATGATGGCGTCATGCTCAGACGGTCTGCCCCCATTGCCACATACAAAAGAAGGCATTCGGGCCTGGCCGCGGATTCCCCGCATATGCTCACAGGTTTTTGCCGGCTCCTGCATATCCTGACAATCTGATAGATGGTTGCGATCACCGAAGGATGCAGTGCGTTATAAAGATTTGCCACTTTCTTGTTGTTTCTGTCCACTGCCAGAAGATACTGTATAAGGTCGTTGGTCCCTATGCTTACGAAATCAACGTATTTAAGCAGGTGCTCGAGTATGGCGACCGCCGCAGGAACCTCGATCATGATTCCCGTGGAGATCTCTTTGTCATAAGGGATCTTCTTTTCGTCGAGCACCTGTTTTTCCTCTTCCACAAGAGCCACAACTTTTCTTATCTCTTCGACCCCTGATATCATCGGAAAAAGCAGGTGTACAGGCCCGTGGGCCGAAGCGCGCAGGATCGCCCTGATCTGTCTGCGAAACTCTTCCTCCAGCTCCAGGCTGATGCGTATTGAGCGCCATCCGAGAAAGGGATTTTCTTCCTTTGGATATTCCAGGTATGAAAGAAACTTGTCTCCCCCCACGTCAAAGGTGCGAATGGTAACCGTCCTTCCTTCGGCTTTCTGGAGCATTCTGGTATAAAGGGAAACCTGATCTTCTTCGCTTGGAAAGCTTCTTCGCAGCAGGAACGGGAATTCGGTTCGATAAAGCCCTATGTGATCCGCACCGTATTGCCGCACATTGGCAACATCTGAGAGAAGGCCGATATTTGCCCCCATGCGGATATGAACGCCGTCTGCGGTTACTGCCGGCAGATCCCGGATTTCGGAAAGCTTCTGCATTACCATCCGGTTTTCCTTCTGCCTGCGTTCATATTCCTCGCGTATTACCGAATCCGGGTTGACAAATACAAAGCCGGAGGCTCCGTCAATAACGAGATAGTCTTTTTCCCTCACATGCTCGAAAAGCCCCTCCACCCCGATAACAATAGGTATCTGAAGGGACTTTGCCAGGATCACGGTATGCGAAGTCTTCCCACCGCTTGCCGTAACAATTGCCTTTAAATTCGGCTGCCTTATGGCAAGCAGGTCCACCGGCGAAATATCCGACGCAATAACGATTGTAGGCCGCGCCATGGGTTCGTGGGGGTCGCCCGTAACCCCCATCAGATGACCAAGCACCCTTCGGCCGATATCAAGGACGTCAGCCGCGCGCTCGCTTAAATATGCATCATCCATGTTCCTGAATGTTTCAACATACTCAAGTATCACCTGCTTTAGCGCGAATTCGGCGCACCTGCCGGATCGGATCTTATCAATAATCCTTTTTTTCAGCCCGGTATCCTGCAGAAACATAAGGTGCGCATCCAGGATCGCGGATTCCTGATCCGAGACGCCCACCCCCTGCCTGGCCACTTGGCGTATCTGTTCGGCCGCGTTTTCAAAAGCGGCTTCAAGTCGTTTTATGTCTGTTTCCGGGGAATCGGCAAGGGTGCACTGGACATTATCAAAATCAATATTTTCAGGCAGATAATGCGCATACCCCTCGGCCACCTCCTCGGAGACCGGATCGCCTCTTAAATGCAGGGACCCTGCCTCTTTGATATCGGATTCCGGGCGCCGGGAAACGGACTTGGGAGATGCTGACCTGCGCCGGGAAAGATCTTCCAAAAGGCCTGTATATGCAACGGTTGCCGAAATCTGGCTGGCGATGTTTGCAAAAAACGGAATATCTTCTTCCCTGATCCCGTTCTTGTCAACCGTCTGGATCACAAGAACCCCGAGAACCTTTTGGTGGTAGATAAGGGGCAGACCCAGGAACGTGGCGTATTTTTCCTCGCCGCTTCCTTCGTAAAACTTGAACCTGGGGTGGGTATCCGGATGCACCACAAAAACCGGGCGCATCTGCTCCAGGGCCAGCCCGGTTAACCCTTCGCCCACATCCATTTCAATTGAATCAACCGAGGACTGGGCAAGCCCCCTGGTAGCCTTTAACACCAGGCAATTTTCAGCAGGATTGTAGACATAAACGGAACACACGTCTATTGCCAGATGGCTTGCCACCTTTCCCACAATCTGGTCAAGGGTGGAGTCCGGATCATCGGAGTCGGTAATGGTCTGAATTATATCTTCAAGGATGCTTAACTGATGTGCCTGCATTTCGGTATATCCGGCTAATTGGAATAAAAATTTCGGCAAAAAAAAACGAGACTGCGACCTTAAGAAAATAATATACGGATGATTTGCGATTTGTTCAAGAAACATCTGTCAGGACTTCTCCATAAATCACTTTACGCAGCATAATATTTCCTATATTCTTACGCCTTTCATACAAACCCGAGGAATTCTTGATTCAGGAGAAAAATGAAGCATGGGACAAACAATTGTAGAAAAGATTCTTAATCAGGCCGGTGGAACAAAAGACCTTTCGGCCGGGGATATTGTTAACGCCAGGGTGTCCTGCCTGATGACCAACGACGCCGTAGGTGAGCTGCTGATACAAGCTCTTGATGAGCTGGGGGCAAAACCCTGGGATAAGGACCGGATCGCGGTCATACTGGATCACTACATCCCGGCCACGACCGAAAACGCGGCCAGGACCCACAAGCTACTCCGGGATTTTTCAAAGAAATACGGCCTGCATATGTTTGATCAGCAGGGTGTCTGTCATCAACTGATGCTGGAAAATTCTGTCCTGCCCGGTGATGTTGTTATTGGCACGGATTCACATACCTGCACCTACGGGGGCATCGGAGCCTTTGCCACGGGTGTGGGATCAACGGACGGGGCCGCGGCCATGGCCACCGGAGAGTTATGGCTCAAGATCCCGGAGACAATAAAAATTGAACTCAAAGGCCGGTTACCGGATCATGTTCACCCCAAGGATATTATTTTAAAAGTGGTGGGGGATCTTGGCGCCGACGGTGCGACCTATAAGGCCCTGCAATTTTCAGGAGAAGGGGCGGCCTCAATATCAACTGAAGGACGCTTTACCATATGCAACATGGCCATAGAGGCCGGCGGCAAGACAGGCGTTTTTGAGCCGGATGCGGTTACCGAAGACTATCTTAAGGATCGAAAAGAGAAAGGGACCTTCTTTAAAAGTGATCCGGATGCCGTGTATTGCGAGCAGATAACCGTTCATCTCGATCAGCTCGGTCCTCATATCGCCTGTCCGTGGTCAGTCGATAATGTTGTAGCGGTGGAGAAGATCGCTGGAACCCACATTGACCAGGCCTTCTTAGGATCATGCACTAACGGCCGGATTGAAGATCTGCGGATCGCGGCCGGTGTATTAAAAGGCAAAAAGATACACCCGGAGGTACGCTTCCTGGTTACGCCCGCATCCCGCCATATTTACCAGCAGGCCATGGCTGAAGGATTACTTGAGACCTTCCTCTCTGCCGGGGCCATCATATGCAACCCGGGCTGTTCGGCCTGTTTCGGCGGCCAGGGTATGTTATGGGAAGGGGAGGTCTGTATCGGCAGCCATAACAGGAATTTCAGGGCCAGGATGGGGCATAGGGATTCAAAGGTCTATCTGGCCTCCCCCGAGACCGTGGCCGTATCTGCCCTGGCCGGTAACATTGAAGATCCAAGGAAAGGAGCCTGAGAATGTCCGTTATAAAGGGAAAGGTATGGAAGTTTGGAGACGGGGTTGATACGGATATCATCATTCCCGCGCGTTACCTGATTCTGCCTCTCGAAGAAATGAAGCACAAGGCCATGGAGCCGGTCAAGCCCGAGTTTGCCGAAAAAGTAAATGAGGGGGACATCATCGTAGCCGGCCAAAATTTCGGCTGCGGCTCCAGCCGGGAACAGGCCCCTGCCGCTCTCAAGGCCCTGGGTATCCGGGCCATAGTCGCTGCCAGTTTTGCCAGGATCTTTTATCGAAACGCCATTAACCTTGGCCTTCCGGTGATCGAATGCCGGGATCTCTATGAACAGGTGGATGAAGGAGATGTAATTGAGATCACGCCCCTGACAGGAAAGATTCGGATGCCGGAAAATGGAATGGAGTTCTCCGGTTCCACGCTGCCCGACTTTCTGCTTGAGATTATTAACAACGGCGGCCTGATTCCCTATCTATCAGCAAAATTTAAAACTTCCTGAGTCTTATCGATTCCCCGGAACAAAAAGGACGCAATCACGCACTGACAGGATTTCTCCATACCCGAAACAGCTCCGCAGGCCGCCGGGTATTTTTAAGATTTGTCCGGCATCTCCAGTTCACCGAGGATTTCCTCGCGCCTTGATTCCAGATCGTCCAGTTTTTGTATAAATACGGGCTTTACAGAGTGCGGCGGAATCCGTTCGTTTAAATCCTTTATCTCCGCATCGATCCGCTCAAGTTCTTTTCTGAGTTCCTGCTTTTTGTCCGTCATACCTATACCTCCCGGCTTAATATAATGTATTCAGATTTTCATCCCCAGGATCCGTGTAGAATTTAACACCGCTATGAGTGCTGTTCCCACATCCGCAAATACCGCGGCCCACATGGAGGCCATGCCCGCGGCCCCCAGGGCTATGAACACGCCTTTTACGGAAAGGGCGATCAGAATATTCTGCCATACTATTACGCGGGTATGCTTGCCCACGGAAACGGCCTCTGCCATTTTGGACAAGGAATCGCTCATGAGCACCACGTCGGCGGTTTCAATGGCAACATCAGAGCCCGCCCCTCCCATGGCAACCCCCACATCGGCCATGGCAATAACAGGGGCGTCATTTATGCCGTCTCCAACAAAGGCCACCTTTTTTTTCCCGCCTTTTTCCCTGTTTTCCTTTTGTATGCCCCCCAGCGCATAAACCTTGTCCTCAGGCAGAAGGTCGGCAAAATAACCGTCAAGGTGAAGCATGGCGGCTATATGATCAGCAGCCTGCCTGTTGTCTCCTGTAAGCATTATGATATTGTCCACCCCCATGGCCCGAAGGGACTCCGTTGTTTGCCGGGCATCGTCGCGCAGGCTGTCGCCGATTACTATGCAGCCGGCATATTTTCCGCCGAGGGCCACGTGCGCAACTGTGCCCTGGATCGACTCCTCGTCAAAGACAATGCCCTGGCTGCGCATGTAACGATCATTTCCAACAAGCACTGTTTTTCCGTCCAGTTCGGCCCTCACTCCCCTTCCCGATACTTCTATATGGCCCGGAACGCGGTCGGCGGAAACGTCTTTTCCCTGCTGCCTGTAGGCCTCCACGATTGCGCGGGCTATGGGGTGATTTGAATGCTGTTCTGCCATTGCCCCGATTTCAAGCACCTCTTCCGGGGAATAACCGTTTCTGTTTACCACCTGTTTTACCCTGAACACACCTTTTGTCAGGGTTCCGGTTTTATCAAAGACCACTGTGTTTAGTTTTGCCAGCGCGTCCAGGTAATTGGAGCCTTTTACAAGAATGCCCTGCCTTGACGCCCTGCCGATGCCGCCGAAATAACCCAGCGGAATACTTATAACAAGAGCACACGGACAGGATATAACAAGCAGCACCAGGGCCCGGTAGACCCATTGGTCAAGGGTTGCGCCGGAAATAAGAAGCGGCGGGACAAAAGCGATCCCTATTGCCGCAAAAACTATGGCCGGGGTATAATACCTGGCAAAAACCGTTATAAAATTTTCAGTGGGGGATTTCCGCGCTGCCGCATTTTCCACGAGTTCGGCCATCCTGGCAATGGATGATTCCGAGTAAGGTTTTTCCACCTCCACCGTAAGGGTGCCTTCCAGGTTTATCCCGCCCGCCAGAACCCTGTCCCCGGTCTCTGCGCCCGCCGGCACCGACTCTCCGGTAAGAACAGAGGTGTCAACCATGGATTTGCCTTGTGTAACCCTTCCGTCCAGGGGGATTTTCTCACCGGGCCTGACAACAATAACATCGCCGGGCAAGACGCTTTCAGGGCTAACCCTTTCAATTTTCCCGACCTTCTTGAGATTGGCATAGGAAGGACGCTTTTCAAGCAGGGATGCGATTGAGCGCCTGGAGCGAAAAACTGCAAGATTCTGGAAGAATTCGCCCACCCTGTAGAAAATCATGACGCCCACGGCTTCAGAAAAAGCGCCTATAGCCATGGCCCCTGCAGTGGCTATTGTCATGAGAACGTTTTCATCAAAAAAGTCCCGTCTTGCAACCGTGCGCAGAGCCGATGCAAGCACCCGCCTGCCGGCGGCAAGATAGGCAGCCCCGGCAAGGACGTAAAAAACCGCAGGCGGAAGCTCAAAACCCGGGTAATATTCGGCGGCAAGAACCAGGCAGAATAAGACAACCGCCGCCCCCATCACCAAGAGCTCGTATTTTGTATTAAATTCCCTGTCCCACCGCGAATCAGCCACCCATTCTTTCCCGCCGCTCAGGGGCTCGATTTCAGCCCCTGGAGCCGCCTTTTCTACAGACCGTCTGACCTTCTCCATGTCATCTGCATCCACATGCAGGGTGCTGGTGCCAAAATCGACCACGGCATCGGAGACCCCGGGAGTACGGTTTAATGCATCTTCTATTTTCGCCGCGCAAACTGCGCAGTCCATGTTGCTGATTCTGTATTTTTCCATAAATCTTCAGCCTTGTTATCTTTGTTCCTGTATATGCTGCCTGCCCAGGTTAAGGACCCTGCGGATATGGTCGTCATCCAGGGAGTAATAGACGACCTTTCCTTCCCTCCGGTATTTTACGATGCGGGACTGTTTGAGGAGCTTTAACTGATGGGAAACAGCAGACTGCTTCATGTCAAGAAGCATGCACAAGTCGCATACGCACATTTCTGATTCTGACAACGCCCACAAAATGGCTATCCTGGTGCGGTCCCCAAATATCTTGAAAAAATCGGCCAGGTCATAAAGCTCGGCTTCTTCGGGCATTGCGGAGCGGACCGATTCCACAATACCGCGGTGAATGATGCGCTCCGTGCAGAGCTCTGCAGTATTTTCCTGTGCTTTTTCCGAAATATCAGCCTTTTCAGCAGATTGGGCCATAATATTTTCTCCCTGTTCTCATATTATTATATGAACATATAATAATATGTTTTGCAAACCTGTCAAATAATTTTCCCGAGTGCAGCAAAACTGACCCGCCTTGTCCTGCATCCCTGATACCTATCTGCACTTTTTGCCGGAAGGAAATCCTGCGGTCGGGGGCAGTTTTTTCGCTCCTGACCGCAGGACTTCCTTGAAAGCACCTGCAAAACTCAACCTGGCTCCCTCAAATTCTTGCACAGCGGCCCTGCGGGGCGGTTTGTTCACTGCTGACCGTCTTCGGGATTCGGCCGGGCCTTGCGCTGGAATTTTAAAAACTCGGCCTTTCGGCCTCAGACAGTTTAAAATTCCGGACGCGCAAGGCCCGGCCGAATCTTATCCGAATCCGCTCAATGCAGTGCACAAACCACCCCGCAGGGCCGCCTGACCAGATTATAGCAAGCTTGAAGATTATATTTTCTGGCTCTTTGTAATACTTTGGCATTAAAAATTAAGCCTACGTATTTTCGTTATGGGGTAAATTTCGATACCGGAAACGAGGACCATGCGGACAAGGCGGGGCGGTCTTTGAGTGAGCATTGCATGAGGGCCGGCAAGTTGACAATCACGGCAAAAACGTTTAAATTATTCATACAATTTAACAAATTGCCCGGAGGAAATGTTGATTCTGGCCATCGGTGAAATCCTCGTGGATATTTTCCCTGAATACCGGCGCATCGGCGGTGCGCCGTTTAATTTTTCTTATCACCTGTATAATTTCGGTTTGCCTGTAAAATTCATCTCCCGTATTGGAAAAGATGAAACAGGCACACAGATTCTTGATTTTCTTAAAAAAAATGATTTTGACCCCGAAAATATACAGATCGACCCCAAACGGCCCACCGGAAAAGTGCTGGTTCATCCGGATTCAAACGAGGGGCACCGCTTTGAAATCGTTAAAGACGTGGCCTATGATTACATCGAACTTCCTGAAAGTCCGGAATCGCTTGCAGGGACCGTCCCTGAAATGATTTATTTCGGAACCCTTGTCCAGCGCACCCCTGATGCTTTCCGGCTGATACAGCAATTTCTTAAAAACAGAAACCTGCAGACACGCTGTTTCTGCGATATCAATCTGCGGCCCGGATGCTACAGCACCGAAACCGTACGAAGCTCCCTTTATCAGGCAGATATCCTGAAAATAAACCAAGAGGAAATAGAAATCGTGCGTAAAATGCACAACAGCGGCCTTGGAGAAGAAAAATTTGTGGAATGGCTGATGGAAAACTACGAAATTGAGATAGTTTCCCTGACGCGCGGCAGGCAAGGAAGCGAACTTTATGACGGAAAATCCCGCCATACCATCGGCGTGCCAGACCCCGGGTATATAAAGGACACGGTCGGCGCAGGCGATGCGTACGCCGCGGTTCTGGCCTTTGGTTATCTCAAATCCTGGCCGGCTGAAAAAATCCTTTCAGAAGCTGCGGATTTTTCTGCACAAATCTGCACAATACAGGGAGCGGTTGCCAGGGACCGCTCCTTTTACGAAACATTTCTAAACAAAGTAACAGGAGAAACACATGCCCGAAGTTGAAGGACAAATTTATGTTCAGATGTTCAGCATTCACGGCCTGGTAAGGTTTGAAAACCCGGAGCTTGGAAAGGATGCTGATACAGGCGGCCAGGTGCTTTATGTCATAGAACTGGCAAGACATCTGAGCAGACAACCGCAAATCCGAAGGGTGGATCTTTTCACCCGGCTTATAGACGACCCCCGGGTCTCTGACGACTATGCAAAGCAGATAGAGGACTATAATGAAAAATGCAGAATAGTGCGCATACAGTGCAGCGGCAAAAAATACATGAGAAAGGAACTTTTATGGCCGCATCTTGATGAATACATAGATAAAACCATAAAATTCATAAGAAAGGAAGGCGACTGTCCGGACCTTTTCCACGGCCATTACCCTGATGCCGGCTATGTTGCCATGAAACTTGCCGAAATCTACGACCTGCCCTTTATTTTCACCGGGCATTCCATGGGGATTCCAAAAAAGCAGAAACTGCTCAACGACGGAATGAAAGAGTCCGAAATAATAAAAAAATACAAAATAGATACCCGCATCAGGGTTGAAGAAAAAATCATTAAAAATGCAAATCTTATTATTGCCAGCACGAACCAGGAAATAACCGATCAGTACGGACTTTACGAGAACTCAAAAGCTCCGGAGTACAAGGTAATCCCCCCGGGGATCGACGTAGAGCGCTTCCACCCCTATTATCATGACCGGCTGCCTGAAATTGAAAAGCCGGAATACGCCAAATATGCACAGGCCAACATGATAGCACAGCTGGAGCGTTTTTTGAGATATCCTGACAAGCCTTTGATACTTGCGCTTTCCAGGCCTGACAAGCGCAAGAACATATCCGGTCTCATACAGGCCTACGGAGAGGACAAGGAACTTCGGGCCATGGCCAATCTTGCCATATTTGCCGGGATCAGAAAGGACATAAACGAAATGGAGGAAAATGAGCAAGATGTCCTTACCCGGATGCTGCTTCTTATGGACCGCTACGATCTTTACGGCAAAATGGCAATACCCAAAAAACACGATCCTGAATACGAAGTCCCGGAATTGTACCGCATTGCCGCGGAAAAAAGAGGGGTTTTCGTAAACCCCGCCTTGACCGAGCCTTTCGGAATAACTTTGCTTGAGGCTGCAGCCACCGGCCTTCCGCTTGTGGCGACAAATGACGGCGGGCCGCGCGATATAATAAGCACGTGTGAAAACGGCATGCTGGTGGACCCCACGGATCCGGTACAGATAGCGGATGCCATCCGTACAATCATTATTGACGAGCAGTTATGGCAGGATTACTCCAAGAAAGGGATAATGAATGTACGCAAATACTATACCTGGGACAGCCATGCTGAAACATACATAAAAACGGTTACTCCGATAGCGGAGAAAAGCGCGGCCTCCAAGGTTCCTGCAGCAATTACCGGCAAAGCCGTGGGCAAACGATTTTCCAGGGTTCAGCGCTTTCTCATAACAGACATAGACAACACCCTTATCTGCGATAAAGACCCTTACGTGGAAGAGTTCATAAAATGGATAGAAAGCAACAGCGAAGAAACCGGATTCGGTGTTGCCACCGGCCGCGGGGCAGACTCTGCGGTAGACATTCTTGACAAATACGGATTTCCCCGGCCCGATGTAGTTATTGCAGATGTTGGAACCGGGATTTACTACGGCGAGGACCTCCGCTATGACCAGGGATGGGAGACCCACATAGCAAGAGGCTGGGACAGAAAAAAAATAACAAACCTGCTCTCAGACTTCGATTTCCTGGAGCTGCAGGAATCCGCGGCACAAAGGGAATTTAAAATAAGCTACAACATGGAGCCGGGCAAAGACAGGCTTGCAAAAATACATCATAAGCTGACAAGAAACAAAATCCGTTATACCCTGATTTATTCCCATGAGCGCTATCTCGATATTATTCCTTACAGGGCATCAAAGGGCAAGGCCATAAGGTATTTGAGCTACAAATGGGAGCTGCCGCTTAAAAACTTTCTCGTGAGCGGAGACTCGGGAAACGACGAAGAAATGCTGCGCGGCGATCAGCCAGGAGTGGTTGTCGGCAATTACAGCCCGGAGCTTGAAAACTTAAAAGGCCTCAACAAAATCTATTTTGCAAAAAAACCTTGCACAGGCGGAATCCTGGAAGGGCTCAAAAAATACGCCTTTGCCTGACAAGGAGAAAAAGGCATGAAATCAACCCTTTACAGCGCAGCAATATTGCTTTTTCTAGTTATCTACGCCGCAATGCCCGCGGGAGCCGAAAACCTCGGGAAACAACCCGATGTATTTGTCAGTATACCACCCCAGAAATATTTTGTGAAACAGATCGCAGGAGACCGGGCCAATATAAGGGTGATGGTGGAACCCGGCTCGCACCCGGCAACATATGAACCAGCTCCGAGCCAGATGAGGGCTGTTTCAAAATGCGACCTTTATTTTGCCATAGGCGTGCCCTTTGAAAAGGCGTGGTTAAAAAAGTTTAAATCAGTAAACCCTGAGATGAATATTGTGAGAACCGATGCCTGGATTGAAAAGCAGCCTGTAGACCGCGGCAGGGGCAAGCCGGATTCAGGGGCGGACCATGGCTCCAGAGATCCGCACATATGGCTTTCTCCTCCCCTGGTAATGATTCAGGCAAGGCACATCCTTACAGCATTGATCAGTGCCGACCCTGAAAACATGGAATTCTACGAATCCGGATACAGAAAATTCATAGCAGAGCTCGCGGAACTCGATGAAAAGCTGCGGGGTCTTTTCCCCCCGGGCGGGAAAAAGCCCGAGTTCCTGGTCTTCCACCCTGCATGGGGATATTTTGCAGATGCTTACGGGTTAAAACAAACCGCGGTGGAAGCAGAAGGCAAATCCCCGAAACCGGCCGAAATCCGGCGGATAGTGGGGCATGCCGAAAAAAAGCAAATAAAGCTCCTTCTTGTCCAACCTCAGATTTCAACCCGAACCGCTGACATGATCGCAAGAGAAATAGGCGGAAAAACGATAACAGCAGATCCGCTGGCTGAAAACTGGGCAAAAAACCTGATGGAAGTCGCAGCCGGCATAAGCAAGGCGGCAAGGTGAAAAGCAATGAGTAAAACGGATGAACCGGTAATTTCGGTTGAAAATCTTTTTTTTTCCTATAACCGCACCCCGGTGCTCGAAGACGTAACCTTCAGGGTTGAGGAAAAGGAATTTCTGGCAATAATCGGCCCTAACGGAGGGGGGAAATCCACGCTGGTAAAGCTGATCCTGGGGCTACTGAAGCCGGATTCAGGCAAAATAAGGGCTTTTGGCAAAGCCCCGGAAAAAGTATCCCACAGATTCGGCTACGTCCCACAGGATGTGGCAATAAACCGGGCATTTCCAATAACGGTAATGGACGTGGTTTTAATGGGGAGGCTGCGCCACAGGAAAAGAAACCGCTTCACGGCGCGCGACAGGCAGGCGGCCGCCCATGCCCTGGAAATAATAGGCATGGCGGGTTACGAGAAAAGAAAAATAGACGACCTGTCAGAAGGTCAAAGGGAGCGGGTGTTTATAGCCCGCGCCCTTACGACTGATCCTGACATACTTATCCTGGATGAGCCGACCGCCAGCGTGGATACAGGGGGCAGAACCGAGCTCTACTCGATTCTCAGGGATTTAAACCTCACAAAAACCATTATCATAGTAAGCCACGACCTGATGGTTATGTCATCCTACGTTACGGCCGTGGCCTGCGTAAACAGGCGGGTACATTATCACGACGAGGGAGAGATCACCCAGGACATGATAGACATGGGTTATCAATGCCCCGTGGAGCTTATTGCCCACGGCCAGCCCCACAGAATTTTAAAAACTCACGAGGGCGGGCCATGATAGAAGCCCTGCAGTTTGAATTCATGCGAAACGCCCTTTTTGCCGGTCTTTTTGCCAGCCTTATCTGCGGGGTAATAGGTACCTTCGTGGTGGTAAACAGACTTGTATTCCTGGCCGGAGGCATTGCGCACGCGGCATACGGAGGCATAGGGCTTGCGCTGTTCTTAGGCATTCCGTACATAATAGGAACCCTGGGGTTTTCACTCGGGGCGGCCCTTGTCATGACCGCAGTCACCCTGAGAGCCGCCCATCGCTCAGATACTTTCATAGGTGTTCTGTGGGCCGTGGGAATGGCTGTGGGGGTCATCCTCATAGACCTGACTCCCGGCTATAACGTGGACCTGATGAGCTACCTGTTCGGCAGCATACTTGCGGTGCCCTCGGCCGATATCTGGTGGATGATCGCCATGGGCGCGGCAGTACTGATTCTGACGCTTTATTATTACAGGGACCTGACGGCAATTTCATATGATGTTGAATTTGCACGGCTGCGCGGAGTCCCGGTTCGGGGTCTTTATTTTTTGTTCATGGCTCTTGTGGCCGTATCAATTGTTTTTATCATCCGCGTGGTGGGGCTTATACTGGTTATCGCCCTGCTGTCTATCCCGCCCTATATTGCGGAAAAATATGCCGGCTCTCTCGGAATAATGATGGGTATTGCCGTGGTGCTCTCCATTATCTTTAACATTGCAGGGTTGTGGCTGGCCTATGTGTTTGATCTCACCTCCGGGCCCTGCATTATACTGGCTGCCGCCGCCGGATTTTTCATCTCGCTTGCGGCTGACGCCATTATAATGAAAAGCCGCAAATACTCTGACAATTCTGACAATAAGGTTGCGGCCAAATAATACTCGATTTTTGAATCAGAATATATTATATGAGAATAATAAATAAGGGCATATATTTGGGCAGACTTTGTGCAGGGATTTTGCTCTGCCTGGTCCTGATCGCGGCTACGGGGTGTGCTTTTAAACAGAATGCACTGCCCGGGCCGAAAGCGGATACCGGCCCTGTGGGCCTGATCATTGCGGTTTACCAGGAGCCGCTTGATCATCTCAATGCGGTGCGCACCGGGCAATGCCCAATGTATCCCTCATGCTCGCATTACGCGCAGGCCGCGGCAGAAAAACACGGCCCTGTGATCGGCACCATGCTGGCATGCGACAGGCTTATCCGGTGCGGCCGGGGCGCGCTTGATTATGCTCCAAAAATTCCAGTTAACGGAAAGTGGAGATATTATGACCCCCTGTCTGCAAATGACTTCTGGTTTTGCGGAAAACAATAACCGCAAAAAACGAGGGAGGCCAACCAGGCAATAAAAAAAGGAGGATGAATGGGTGCTGAGATCCGGCCTTACAAGGCCGCAAATCCGATCCGGGTCGTCACCGCCACATCCCTTTTTGACGGGCATGACGCCGCAATCAATATCATCAGGCGAATTCTGCAGGACACGGGTGCCGAGGTTATACATCTCGGCCACAACCGCTCGGTGGACGAAATAGTAAACGCGGCCATTGAAGAAGACGTCCAGGGCGTTGCGGTATCAAGCTACCAGGGCGGCCATATGGAATTTTTCAAATACATGGCCGACCGACTCAGGGAAAAAAATGCCGGCCATATCCGAATATTCGGAGGCGGAGGGGGCGTGATAGTGCCCGGGGAAATAAAGGAGCTTGAAGCATACGGAATAGCAAAGATCTATTCGCCCACCGACGGCTCAAAAATGGGACTGCAGGGAATGATTAACCATATGATGGAAAACATGGATTTCTCGCCCCTATCAAAAGCCCCCGCAGACCCGGAAAAGATAACTAACGAAGACCCGCTTACAATCGCCCGGCTGATATCTTCTGCTGAACTTGCCGTTGGAGAAAATACCGGAGAGATTGAAAAAATAAGACAGGCGGTCGAATCAAAGCTTCCCCGGGGGAAAACACCCGTAATCGGCCTTACGGGCACCGGCGGGGCCGGCAAGTCCTCGCTTACAGATGAACTGGTGCTAAGATTCCTGCATGACAACCCGGATATGAGAATAGGGATCCTTTGCTGCGACCCGTCGCGCAGAAAAACCGGAGGCGCTCTTTTAGGCGACCGCATCCGCATGAACGCAATTGATGGTCCAGGAGTCTACATGCGCAGCATGGCGGTGCGCAGAACCAGCCTGGAGCTCCCCGCAGTGCTGCCTGATGCAACCCAAATCCTCAAGGCCGCGGGCATGGACCTTATCCTCATAGAAACCGCGGGCATAGGACAGGGGTCATCGAGCATCTTCGACCTGACCGATCTTTCAGTATACGTGATGACAAGCGACTACGGTGCGGCCTCTCAGCTTGAAAAAATCGACATGCTCGATTATGCGGATCTCATAGCTGTCAACAAGTTTGACAAGCAGGGAAGCGAGGATGCGGTGCGCGACATCCGCAAGCAGGTCCAGAGAAACAGAAGGGCATTTGATCAAAAACCCGATCAAATGCCCGTATTCGGCACGATTGCCGCCAGGTTCAATGACGACGGGGTAACAGGCATGTATCATTACCTTCTCGGACTGGTGGCGGAAAAAACCGGCGTGAAAATGACCTCCTCGCTGCCCGTACCGCAAACCAGGACTTCGTCTTCAAAAACCATAATCGTGCTGCCCGAACGCAACAGGTATCTGTCTGAAATAGCCGATACCCTTCGCGAGTATCACCGTCATACAAAAGATCAGGCAGAAGCAATACGTAATGCATGGCATGTAAAACAGACAGCAGAGCAGCTCTCGGGCCGGGATCTTTCCGGGAATACAGAGACTCTCTTAAAAAGACTCAAACAGGAAATAGAGGCCTCAGAAGAAAAGATAACCCCTGAGACCAGAAAACTTTTCTCGCAATGGGAAGAAATAAAAGCCGACTACAGCGGCGAGGAACTGGTCTATCACGTGCGCGGCAGGGAGATACGGCAGCCCCTTTACGTGGAAAGCCTTTCAGGAAGCAGAATACCGAGAATCGCACTGCCCGGGTTCACCGATCCGGGAGAGGTTTACACCTGGATGCGCAAGGAAAACATACCCGGCAGATTCCCTTATACAGGCGGGGTTTTCCCACTTAAACGCAAGGAGGAGGAACCCACCAGGATGTTTGCGGGCGAAGGCGATCCAGAGAGTACCAACAGGCGGTTTAAACTGCTGTCCGAAGCATATCCCGCAAAACGGCTGTCCACGGCATTTGATTCGGTAACCCTCTACGGATTCGATCCGGACACCAGGCCTGACATATACGGCAAGGTGGGCACCTCCGGGGTCAGCGTATGTAACCTTGACGATGTCAAGGCCCTGTATGCCGGATTTGACCTGGCGGCAGAAAACACCTCTGTCTCCATGACGATTAACGGGCCTGCGCCCATGATGCTTGCAATGTTTTTCAACACTGCAATTGACCAGCGCATAGACAGGTTCACCGGGGAAAACGGCCGCGCCCCCTCAGAGGAGGAGGCAAAAAAAATCGAGGCCGATGTTCTCGAAAACATCCGGGGCACCGTGCAGGCAGATATATTAAAGGAAGATCAGGGACAGAACACCTGTATCTTCTCCATTGATTTCGCCCTTAAAATGATGGGCGACATCCAGCAGTATTTCATAGACAACGATGTGAAAAACTTCTACTCGGTCTCCATTTCAGGGTATCACATAGCAGAAGCCGGCGCCAACCCGATCTCCCAGCTTGCCTTTACCCTGGCAAACGGGTTTACTTATGTGGAATATTATCTTTCCCGCGGCATGCCCATTGACAGCTTTGCACCGAACCTTTCGTATTTTTTCTCCTCCGGCATGGACCCGGAATACAGCGTTATCGGGCGGGTGGCAAGACGCATCTGGGCGGTTGCCATGTATCACAAGTACGGCGGGGCGGCCCGCTCCCAGATGTTAAAATACCACATCCAGACCTCGGGCAGATCCCTTCACAGCCAGGAGATACAGTTCAACGATATCCGCACAACACTGCAGGCCCTGTATGCAATTTATGACAACTGCAACAGCCTTCACACAAACGCCTATGACGAGGCTATCACCACCCCCTCAAAAGAATCGGTGAGACGCTCGCTTGCGATCCAGATGATAATAAACCGCGAGCTCGGCACCACCAAGAACGAAAACTTCAACCAGGGAAGCTTCCTTATAGAGACCCTTACAGATCTTGTTGAAGAAGCCGTACTCTCGGAATTCGACAGGATAACCTCGCGAGGCGGCGTGCAGGGAGCTATGGAGCGGGGCTACCAGAGAAGCAGGATACAGGAAGAATCCATGTATTATGAGCATCTTAAGCACTCGGGCGAGCTTCCCATAATCGGGGTAAACACCTTTATCAATCCCGATGCGGATTCTGACGAGGCAATAGGCGACCTGGAGCTTTCCCGGGCCACTAAGGAGGAAAAACAGTCCCAGCTTAAGCGCAGAAACGCATTTGTGGAAAAAAACAGGGGCAGAGCCCCTGAGGCAATTAAAAGGCTTAAAGACACGGTGCTTACAGGAGAAAACATCTTTGCCGAACTAATGCACACTGTCCGATACTGCACCATGGGCCAGATAACTCAGGCCCTCTACGAGGTGGGGGGTAAATACAGGCGGAATATGTAACCATACAGACAGGAGGAACCATGCCGCAGCCGGTTATTGTAAGCGCAGTAAGAACACCCCTTGGAGCGTTTAACGGGAGCCTGGGCACTACCGGGGCAACCGGGCTTGGAGCCCATGTTATTAAAGCAGCCCTTGACAGGGCGAGGGTTTCTGCAGATCTTGTAAACGAGGTCATAATGGGCCAGGTGCTTCCCTGCGGATACGGGCAGAATCCGGCGCGCCAGGCGGCGGTAAAAGCCGGGCTGCCGTGGGAGGCAGAATGCATGACAATCAACAAGGTATGCGGCTCCGGGCTTAAATCCGTGATGCTGGCCGCCCAGGCAATTGCCTGCGGCGATGCCGAGGTGATCGTGGCAGGCGGAATGGAAAACATGAGCATGGCCCCCTATTATCTTGAAAAGGCCAGATTCGGATATCGCATGGGAGCCGGCACCCTGGAAGACCACATGATCCATGACGGCCTGTGGGACATTGTAAACGACTTTCACATGGGCGTATCAAACGAGCTGTGCTCTGAAAAATTCGGGGTTTCGCGTGAGGATCAGGACAAATACGCTGAAATGTCCTATAACCGGGCTGTTAAAGCTTTGGACTCCGGACGTTTCGACGAAGAGATCGCGCCGGTTCCCGTGCAGGACCGCAAGGGCGGCACCCTGGAATTTGCAAAAGATGAAAATCCCAGACCGACTCCCTATGAAACACTTGCGAAAATGAAGCCCGCCTTTAAAAAAGACGGCAAAGGCACTGCGGGAAACGCCTCCATTATAAGCGACGGGGCTTCGGCTGTCGTGGTAATGTCTGATAAAAAGGCCAAGGAGCTGGGGATATCCGCCTTGGCGCGTATAGGTGCACAGGCTTCCGCCGGCATAGACATGAAGTACGTGCTTGTGGCCCCGATACTGGCAATCCCCAAATGCCTTGACAAGGCCGGGTTGAGCACCGCAGACGTGGACCTCTATGAAATAAACGAGGCTTTTTCGGGCTCCACGGTCGCGGTAATACGTGAACTGGGGCTGAGCACTGAAAACGTAAACGTAAACGGCGGAAGTGTAGCCCTGGGCCACCCCATAGGCGCAAGCGGGGCAAGGGTGCTTACCACGCTTTTATACGAAATGATACGCCGGGATCTTAAAACAGGGTTGGCATCTCTTTGCCTGGGCGGCGGAGAAGCCGTGGCAATGACCGTTCACAGGTAAAACATAAACCCCTTTTTATGCCGCGGCTAATAACTGCCAAGCACCTTTAGAAAATCGGTTTTATCAGAAAGCTGCTCCAGAACCGGTGCAAATGACAAATCTTCAATGTCTGCCTCCAGGTCCACGTAGAACATGTATTCCCAGGGTTTTCCGTGGATCGGCCTTGATTCGAGCTTTACCAGGTTGATGCCGTTGTCCGCAAAAACTTTAAGAACTTCAAAAAGCGAGCCCGGCTGGTTTCCTGCGGAAAAAATCAGGGAGGATTTCTGCTTTTTTCCGTTTGCCAGGGGATGTCTTGCAATAACCACAAATCTGGTATAGTTTCTGGGATTTGTCTCAATGCCTTCTTCTATTACTTCCATGCCATAGATTTCAGCGGCTTCCCTTCCGGCAATCGCGGCCTCAGAGATCTCGCCCCTTTCCTTTATGTGCCTTACCGCCCGCGCCGTGTCAGAAACCGGGACAAGTTCCCAGTCATGCCGGTCTATATATTGCCTGCACTGCTGAAAAGCCTGGGGATGTGAATAAACCTTTTGGATATCCTCTGCGCCGGCACCCGGATGCCCTATAAGGTTATGCTCGATCCTGAGCATAATTTCGCCCACAATACGAAGATCATATTCCAAAAGAAGATCATAATTTTCATGAACGCTCCCCGCAAGGGAATTTTCCAGGGGAATTACCCCGAAATCAACAAATCCCTCTTTTACCCCTTCGAAAATCTCCTTGAAGGTTTTTGCAGGAATAAACTCAGCATGATCGCCAAAATACCTGGTGCAGGCCTTATAGCTGTGGGTGCCTATCTCGCCGAGAAAGGCGGCTTTGCCTCCCCCTTCTCCCCCGGGTCTTTCCATGTGCTCCACTGCATGGACCCTGTCAAGGTATCCAAAGTCCAATTGCTTATCCACGACCGGGGCTATCACGTAAAGATCGCGCATAAGGCGGGAGAACTGCTGCGGATAAAGGCTCTGGGCACCGTCTGAGAGGGCGCGGTCTGGATCGTTGTGCACCTCTATCATAAGCCCGTCCGCACCCGCGGCAATCGCCGCCCTTGCCATGGGGCTGACCTTCTCCCTGATTCCCGTAGCATGACTGGGGTCGATGATCACCGGCAGATGCGTCAAATTCTTAATCACAGGAATTGAGGAAAGATCCAGGGTGTTTCTGGTATAAGGCTCAAATGTCCGTATACCTCGTTCACAGAGGATCACATCGTCATTTCCCTCTGAGAGTATATATTCGGCAGACATGAGCCATTCCTCTATGGTGGCCGAAAGCCCCCGCTTGAGCAAAACAGGCTTGCCAAGGCGGCCCACGCACTTTAAAAGCTCAAAGTTCTGCATATTGCGGGCACCCACCTGGACAACGTCCACATACTTCATCACAAGATCTGCCTGGGCCGGGGTGGTGATCTCTGTTACAACCGGCATGCCGCAGGTCTCCCTTACCTCGGCAAGAATCCTTAACCCTTCTTCGCCAAGACCCTGAAACGCATAGGGAGAAGTCCTGGGCTTAAATGCCCCGCCCCTGAAAAGCACCGCCCCGTATTTGCGGACCTGCCCGGCTATTGCAAGAGCCTGGTCCCGGCTTTCCACGGCACACGGGCCTGCTATAACAACTATTCGCTCGCCGCCCACTGATACGTCGCCCACCCGCACCCTGGTGTCCTCCGGATGCATCTGGCGGCTTACAAGCTTAAATGCCGTATTTACCGGAACCACCCGGGCTACGCCGGGTAGGGATTCATAGTATTCCGGCGGATGTCCGGCATTACCGGTGGAGCCGATAATATTCTGCCCTGCATCGCTGATTTCCCGGAATATGCAGCCGCCTTCACGCAGAATACTGAGAATCCGGTTCTTGTTCTCCTGGGAAATCTCGGGTTCCAGTACAATCAACATGGCAAACCTCCCTGTATAATAATGTTGTTTTTTAAAGCTGCGATAAAAAACCCCGGGAAGAAGTTTCTCCCCGGGGTTGGATAAAACAAAAAACCCCGGGAAGACCTTTCAATGTCCACCCGGGGTTTTAAAAAAGCCTGCAGGTATTCAGCTCACAAGCCGCACCTCCGGATGGACGCTTCTAAAACCGAAAAAGAAGCGCCCGAAGGAAAAAAAGAAAAACCGGCTGTGCGAATATGATTTCATTGCTTAAAACCTTTTCCTTAGATTTTTATCGAAATTACTCCCCTTTTTCGGCAATGTCAACCCTTAAAAAATGAAAAAGAGGAGCTCCCGGTTTTACAATCGGTTTATACAAACAAGAGCAAAATCATTGCAGCGCCTACCAGTGTCTTTGCGAACACGGCTCCTAGCCTGCCATAAAATGCAGCTATGGCTGAATGAAAAGCCTCTGAAAAATTCTTTCCCGATACCAGTTCAACCAGAAAAGCGCCGATAAACACACCTGCAAACAAGCCGATCAAGGGACCAAGCACCGGCACGGGAATTCCCGCAAAAGTTCCCACAATGCCGCCGACAATGGCGCCTATTACAGCCGGGCGCGAGGTCCCCCTCCTTTGCGCAAGCTTCATGCCCAGGATATATTCCAGAATTTCTCCAACCAGGGCAAGAGCCAGAAGAGCGGCCAGGGTGGCTGCTGAAATAGCCATGGACCAGGTGATAAGGTTATAAAGCACCGCACCTGCAATTATAACAAATGTGCCCGGCATGCCGAGCGGAATCAGTATGAATCCCGCCAGGCAGAAGATAATCAGCACGGCTGTTGCGATTATACCTGTTATCTCCATTTCGGATTCCTATTTTTTTCTTGAAATTGCCCGCCCCTGATGTTTATAACCGGTGCCATACATCCTTAAACAAAACAACAGGCGGTATCGCAAATGAAAAACAGGCTCATTGCAATTGCCTGGTTCACGCTTGTAGGCGTAACCTCGATTATATTTTTTCTCACGGCCCTTGTCATCAAGCTGGCTACAATGGCCTTTGACAGGCGCCTTGTGATTCTGCAGCAGTTTACCTGCTTCTGGGGTGCTCTTTATACCTGGGTTATCCCGGCCTGGCGCATCCAAATCCAGGGAAGGGGAAATATCAAATCAAAAAGACCTTACGTTGTGGTATCAAACCATCAGTCCCTGCTTGACATCCTGGTGCTTTTCAACCTGTTTTTCCATTTCAAGTTCGTATCAAAATCAGAGATTTTCAAAATACCCCTGATAGGCTGGAACATGCGCTTAAACCGCTATATTGAACTAAAACGCGGCAATAAAAAAAGCGTCCCCAAAATGATGGCGGACTGCAAAAAAGCCCTTGACGAGGGGAACCCGGTTTTGATCTTTCCCGAAGGCACCCGCTCGCCCGAAGGGAAAATCAGGGATTTTAAATCAGGGGCCTTTATCCTGGCCCTTGAACAAAAGGCTCCTGTTCTGCCGATAGTTATTTCCGGGACAAACAAGGCGCTTCCCAAATACAGCTTCAACTTCCACGGAAGCCATGATATCCGGATCAAAGTGCTGCCTGAAATTCCTTACGAAAAATTTGCCGCAATGAGCCCGGAAGAAGCCGCGGACATGGTGCGCGATATTATAGTAAACGAACATGAAAGGCTTAAAGCCGATCAGGCCGAAAGCCGAAACACACTGCCCTAAACCCCCGCATATCAGGAGGCTTTCTTTTCCATCAGCCCGGCAAGCGATCCCGGCGATACGCCGTAGTACTTCTCCAGTCGCTCTATCTGCCCGCCGACAGGAACCCGGATTCCTTTTTCCAGCTCGCTGTACCTGGACTGTGGTATGCCAACGGCTTTGCCCACTTCCTTTGTGGTTGCCTGCTTTTGTTCCCTAAGCCTTTTTAATTCCCGGCCGAATTCCGTCATTTTAAGCAAAACTCCTTTTAAACAGCTCTGATTCAGGATTTAAAACAAAAGACCCATATTCCGAAAGCCTAATTTATATGAAAAACCGCCCCGGAAAATCAAGGAAAAAGGGACCTGTTCAGCCTGCCGGAGGCATATCCTTCCAGATCCAGGGTGACATAGGTAAAACCCGCATTGCGAAGCTCGCGTATAATCCTTAACCTCGGCTCCGGTCTGATCAGCCGGGAAAAATCCGCTGGCCGGACTTCGATCCTGGCCGTATCCCCCAGGTGGCGCACCCGGAAGCCCGAAAATCCCAGGGCCATAAGCACGTTCTCCGCTGTTTCCACCATTTCCAGGCGCTGCCGGGTTATCTCCATGCCGTACGGGATTCTGGAAGCAAGGCAGGCCGCAGCCGGCTTGTTCCAGTTCGGAAGCGACATCTGCCTGGAAAGAGACCGGATGTCCTGCTTGGTAAAACCGGTTTCCTTTAGCGGGGCTAAAACCTCCATTTCTTCGGCCGCCTTCAGGCCCGGCCTGTAATCCGCCATGTCATCGACATTTGCCCCGTGAGCGAGGTTGGAAAACCCCAGGTCCCTGCATCGGGATATCATATCTGAAAAAATTATTTTTTTGCACACATAGCACCTGTCAGGTGAATTGGCGGTAAACTCCGGCACTGAAAGTTCAGCCGTGCGGATAATTTCATGGTCAACTCCAAGATATCCGGCCAGCTTTACTGCTTCATCTATTTCCCACCTTGGCTGAAGCGATGATACCGCTGTGAGAGCCAGAACCTTGCCGGCTGAGGCCTCTTTTGCCGCTGCAAGCAGCAACGTACTGTCAACGCCACCTGAATAAGCCACGGCAAGAAACTTATATTCCGAGAGCCTGTCAAATAACTTTTCTTTTTTACTGTAAAGAGGATCCATTGAGTTCAATTGCTTAAGCCTCTGTTTTTCATCGGTTCCAACCGATTCCCGCGCGGATGCTTCTGGTAAAACCGTAACACCCGAAAAAAATATTTACAAAAAAAAGAAGGTTCGATATAAAAATTCCTGTTAATAACAGGATTATAAAGATTATGCAATTAAATGCCAAATATATTACATGCTCAAAAAAGGAATCGATATGGGTAAAAAAAGCCTGACCAAATCGACCACGAACACAAAGAAAAATGCCGCCGCAAAGAAAAAGGCGACCACAAAAAAAACCTCCTCCAAAAAACCCAGCTTAAAAACCCTGCGCAAAAAAAAATTCGAAACCTGGAGTCCCGAGGTCCCTTACGCGCCACCGCCTGATCCCAACCGGGAAAAAAACTTTTCAGCCCCCGAACTAACAGGAGACTACGATCCCGCCGAGGCAGAAAAAATCAGGACCCTGCTTTTCAGGCAGATAGATCTAAGCGCACCGGAACCGGAAAAAGAGCCTGAAAAGACCGGGAAAAAACAGCCTATTGAAGGCAAAGGCCCCGGCGATCCGCACAAAGGAAGAAAACAGCCCCCTGAACCGCCCGGACCACCCGGAGGCGGAAATTGGGAACCGCCGATCAGCAGAGGCATGCTGGGCTTAATAATAACTTTGGTCATAGTCTTTGCTCTGCTTATAGGAACGAGTGTCAACAACATGGGCAATTATTATCTTAAACAGACAAATACCGGCCTTGAAATCTGGCGAGGAGAGTTCGCCCCGAACCGCAAAGAAAAAATTGTAACGCTTCGCGGAGTTAAAGCCCCGGAACCGATAAAAGACCAGTATACCAGGGAGGAGGCGCTTGCGCTGGCATTTGACTATTTCATGGAAAAGGCCGATGAAATTGCAGAAACACAGGATTTGCCCAATTTAGGCGTCATCCGGGACAACCTTGAGAAGGCAAAAAAATACGCTGTCACGGAAAAGCAGAAACAACTGGCAAACAGACGCCTTGACCGCATTGATTTTCTTGTCCTGCTCTACAGGGCGGATGTGGCCGCACAAAAGCAGACCCGGCAGGGTTACGAAACCGCCCTGAAGGTACTCGAACAGGCCAAAAAACTTGAGCTGACCGAAGATGCCCGGCAAACACTTCAACTGCGGATAAACCGCATACAAAAAGAACTTGAAGGGCTCACTCAGGAAACCCCCCATACAGGTGACAGCAAATAAAACGGCCGTTTTGCCGGATTTCCGGCGGAGGCCGGCGCCTGCAGATCTCGGCGGCCTCGGGGCACCTGGGATAAAACCTGCAGCCCGAAGAGGGCGAGGCTAAAGAAGGAGTCTCGCCCTTTATGATTTTTCGGGCCGTTTTTTTCTCGCCTGCCACCGGAATTGCGGCTATCAGCATTTTGGTATAGGGGTGAAGCGGATCTTCAATAATATCTGCTGCATTTGCGCTTTCCACTATCCTTCCAAGATACATTACCGCAATCCGGTCCGCGATATTGCTGACCACGCTCAAATCGTGCGATATAAACAAATACGACAAGTGGTGGCGCTCCTGCAGACCCAGCAAAAGATTTATAACCTGGGCCTGAACAGAGACATCAAGGGCGCTTACCGCCTCGTCGCATATAATAAGATCCGGCCGCATGGAAACAGCCCTGGCTATGTTGATTCTCTGGCGCTGGCCGCCTGAAAATTCATGCGGAAACCTGTAAATCATGTCCGCATCCAGGCCCACCTCGCCAAGAAGCTTCCTTGCATGCTGCTCGCGCGAGCCCTCCAGCATTTTAAACTGCACCAGCCCCTCGGTTACGATATCCATGATGTTCATCCTGGGATTAAGAGAAGATAGAGGATCCTGGAAGACCACCTGCAGGCTTTTCCTCATACGGTTCATCCGGCCCCGCGAAAGTTTAAGCAAGGGCTCTTTACAGAAAAAAACCTCCCCGGCCGTGGCGGTCTCCAGTCCCAGAAGCGTCCTGCCCAGGGTTGTCTTACCACAACCCGACTCGCCCACCAGGCCCAGGGTTTCATTTTTCATGATTGAAAAGCTCACCCCGTCCACAGCCCTTATCGTATCGGTGCGCCTGGAAAATATGCCCCTTTTTAAGTCAAACCAAGTCTTTAACCCCGAAACCTCCAGTAGCGGGCTTTTCGATGGATCGCGCTTGTTGTCTGAAGTTTTTTGGCTGTTTTTATTCATTTATACTCCCTGCCCGGATAAGCCAGAAAACATGCGGCCAGGTGGCCGTCCCCGCAGTCGACAAGCCCCGGCTTCTCATTGCGGCACCTTTCAAATGCGTAACCGCAGCGATCCTGGAAATGACAGCCTTGTGGATAGCGAAGCGGCGAAGGGACCTGCCCCGGGATGTCTTTTAAATAGTTGCGCCCCCGCGCAGGTGTGGGGATGGCCTCCAGCAATCCCCTGGTATAAGGATGCACCGGCCTGGAAAAAATCTCTTCTATTTTCGCACTTTCAACAATGCGGGAAGCATACATCACGATAACCCTCTCACACATCTCCCACACCACGCCCATATCGTGTGTAATTAGCAGCAGTGCAGTCTCATTCTGCTTCATTTCCCGTATCAGGTTAAAAATCTGAGCCTGGGTGGTAACATCCAGGGCGGTTGTGGGCTCGTCGGCAATTATCAGCCCGGGCGAAAGCATCAGCGCCATTGCAATCATTACGCGCTGCTGCATGCCGCCGGAAAGCTGAAACGGATACGAATACATTCTCTGCCCGGCATCGGGTATTCCCACCCTCTTAAGCCAGGAAAGGGCATACTGCCAGGCCTCTTTTCTGGACATGTCCTTGTGGAAACCTATGCCCTCGGTCATCTGCTTTCCTATGCGATGCAAAGGAGAAAGCGCTGAAAGAGGTTCCTGGAATATCATGCTTATTTCACTGCCACGCACTGCACGCAGGGCATCGGGTTTGAGCCTGAGAAGATCACGATCGCCTAAAAACACCTGTCCTGAAACGATTCTTCCAGGCGGGCTGGGAATCAGGCGGGTCAGGGCAAGGGCGGCAACAGACTTACCGCAGCCCGACTCGCCCACCAGGCCCAGGCTTTCGCCACGGCTTATATAAAAAGACACGTCATCCACGGCCCGGAGGGTGCCCTCATCCACGGCAAATTCAACAGACAGATTGTTTACAGAAAGCAAGCTCATTTTTCTATCTTTTACTCATATCTGGTATACTCTTTGGGGTCATAAGCGTTTCTGACCCCCTCGCCCACGAATACACCAAGAAGCATTACCACAAACAGGGAAAGCGAGGGATAAACAATAAGCCACCAGGCCCACCTGTACTGCTGGGCCTGAAAAAGCATCTCGCCCCAGCTCGGTGTTGGCGGCGGCAGGCCGAAGCCCAGATAATCAAGTGCAGCCAGGGCTCCTATTGCTCCCACAAGCAGAAACGGAAAAAAAGTTATCACAGGCACCAGGGCATTGGGCAGTATATGCTTGAATATTATCTTGTAGGAAGGCACTCCCATGCACATGGCAGCCTCGACAAACGGCCGCTTGCGGAGGCTTAAAAACTCGGCCCTTATGTAATATGAAATTCCTATCCAGTTAAACAGGCCGTAGCATACGAGCAAAAGTCCGAAACTGCGCCCGTAAATTGATCCCATGAGGATCATTACATATAAGAACGGCAGGGCATTCCATATTTCAACAAGCCTCTGCGATGTTATATCAAACCTGCCGCCGTAATATCCCTGCACCGCGCCCGCGGCCACCCCCAGCATCATCGAACAGCCGACCAGAAGCAGCCCGAAACTAAGAGCAATGCGTAGCCCGTAAAGAACTCTTGCAAGCACGTCCCTTCCCGCAGAATCAAGCCCCATGGGATGGCCTGCCACAGGGGGGAAGGGAAACTGCACGTCTGTTTTCTCAAAAGAAGCCACAAACTGCCTGCCGTCCACCACTACCCGGTAATCTGAGACAGGCGCATCAAATCTTTCTTCAGCCAGGCTGATTAAGACCTGACGCTGCAACTCCTCTATATCCCCCCACAGCCTGGACACATCTTCTGCAGGCTCAAGGTTTCGGTCAATGACTACTTCTTTCGGAGTCACGCCCTTAGTGGAGGGCTCCTTTAAAAGAACCCGGATCGTTTTTGGAGGCGCATCCCTTGGCTTATATTCGGCAAGCACGGCTTTGTATTTTTCTCCTGCCCGGTTTTCAACAATAAAGGTTTCATACGGTGCCGGCTGATTTTCAAACCGCTTTTTTACAGCTTTAAAAAATGAATCAGGAAATTTCATATAATCGGTCAGCTTGGCCGGTTTAGTCAATTGTTTGTCCGTGCCCGCAAAAAAGGGAAAAAGCCTGGTCCTGACAATACTTAAATTCCGGCTGATATCCACGCTTCCGGTTCGGGCGGCAGGGATAAACCTTATGGTAACCTCCCGCTCCACGGGAAGGCTTTCCGGCGTCACGCTCTCATAAGGGCCGTAAGGATGAGGGGCAAAAATCATGAAGTTGCCGGGATTGTCCGCAAAAACCGGCATGCCTGCAAGCACTTTGTAATCAGGACGAGTATGCCTGCCGCTGCCCGTAAATTCGTCTTCAGTACAGTACTGAAAAACCGGGAAATAGGAGCTTCCCTCAAAACTGACATACAGAGGACTGCTGTTGCAGAGAAGCTCGGCAACAAGGCTTAACCCGTAGAGTATCACAAGAAGCCAGAATGACAGATAGGCCCGCTTCATTTTGCGGAACCTGGCCAGGCGTTTTCTTGTGACCGGGTTTCGGATGATCTTCAATTTACTGTTTCCGGAAATTGATTCTGGGATCGATAATCACGTAAAGAAAATCAGCCACCACATTTCCCAAAAGGCTCAATATGGAGGTCAATGCCAGTATCCCCATAAATACCGGATAATCGCGCCAAACGATCGCCTCCAGGCTGAGTCTTCCCATGCCGGGGATTTCAAAGACCTTTTCTATGATTACTGAGCCTGCAAACATGACCGTCATAATACCGCTGATTCCGGTGGCAATCGGGATCATAGCGTTTCGCACGGCATGACCCCACACTGCCCTTGCAAAGCTGCCGCCCTTTGCCAGAACAGTGCGTACGTAGTCCCGGCTGATCTGCTCTATCAGGGAATTTTTCATCAAAAGGGTCAGTACCGCAAAATTGCCGATCACGTAGCAGAGCACAGGCAGAAACATGTGCATGAAAATATCCTGGATCTTGCCCGTGGGACTCAATTGCGCGTAATTTTCAGAATGAAACCCGGAAAGCGGGAAAATATCCCAGAATGAATCCACTGTGCCGCAAAAAAGCATCTTTAGTATCATGCCCAGTGCAAACGGCGGAATTGCATATCCCACAAACACCGCCACACTCGAAAACAGATCAAAGACGCTGTTATGCCGCAACGCCTTTACAATCCCCAGAGGTATGCATACCAGGTAGGAGAGCACAAATCCCGTAACCCCGAACACGAGCGAAACCTTAAAGCGCTCCTTTATAAGCTGCCAAGCCGTCTTATCAGGGAATCTGTAGGAATGCATCTTCATTCCCACCTTGTCGGTCACCAGCCAGTCCCAGTAGCGCTTGTAAACAGGCTGGTCAAAGCCGTAATAGGCCTCTATCTCTCTTCGCTGCTGTTCGGATACCGTGGCAGAGGCGCCTTCGCCGAAGCTTGCCTCGCCGCCTTCCGCGCCCCGCATCCGCATGATGGCCTGCTCAACAGGCCCGCCGGGGACAAACTGAATCAGAGTAAAGCAAAGAACGGTTATGCCGAGAAAAGTCGGGACAATGAGCAGCAGTCGTTTTACGAAATAGTCGAGCCGTTCCATGTCATCCGCTCAAAGAGGTGTTTGCCGGAGCCGGGAAGCCCGCCGGCAGCCGGAATGCAGGTTTAAAAATTACAGATACCGCAGATGGGATTTGTTTTCAAGGGATAGAAACAAGAACAGGGGACAAGAAAGCAAGTTTCTTGTCCCCTGTATATAAACATCAATATAACGCCGGTTTCCGGGAAATTTTTTAACGCTTGGAAAACTGGAATCGTGCCCGTGCTCCGCGCTGGCCGTATTTTTTTCGCTCCTTGGTCCGCGGGTCGCGCTTTACGAACCCCGCCTTTTTCAATGCCAGCCGGAAATCCGGGTTGGACTGAAAAAGAGCCTTTGTAATACCGTGCCTTATGGCGCCGGCCTGGCCCATTGTTCCACCTCCGCGCACGTTGATCTTTACATCGTATTCACCCACAGTGTCAGTAAGCTCAAAGGGCTGCATCAGCATCTGACGGGCGGCATCAAGGGCAAAAAACTCTTCTGCCGGCTTGTTGTTGATTATTATTTCGCCTTTGCCCGGCCTCAGCCAGGTTCTTGCCACCGACATCTTTCTTTTTCCGGTAGCGTAAAAAACGCTTTGCTGTTCCATTAATCCCCCGATTTATCTTTTATAATATATCAAATTCTTGGCGCCAGGTTCTTTAAATTTCAAGCGGTTCGGGCTGCTGGGCCTGATGCGGATGCTGGTTTCCGGCATAAACCTTTAGTTTTTTGTTCAAAGACCTGCCGAGCGGATTTTTGGGCAGCATACCGCGCACCGCGTGTCTCACCAGGTCTTCGGGCCGCTTTTCTCTTAATTTTTCAGCGGTAATTGATTTTATTCCGCCTATGTATCCGCTGTGCCGGTAATAGTTTTTCTGGCTCCATTTTTTGCCCGTAAGACGCACCTTGTCGGCATTTATAACTATTACGAAATCACCGCAGTCCACGTGCGGTGTATACATGGGATTGCGCTTTCCGCGCAGGCGGGCAGCCACTTCTGCGGCCAGACGTCCCAGAACCTTGTCCTCGGCATCAACCACGTACCATTTTCTTTCAACTTCGCCCGGCTTGGCGCTTTTGGTATATTTCTTCACTGTCCCTGCTCCTTCGTACAAAAATTTAATTTGGTATCTGTAACCAAAACCAGCAGGCCTGTCAAGAGAAAAACTCGGGTTTTTCAGCAACCCCGGGTAAACATTCATATGCTTATCGTCTGTGATTCAGATACATGGGAAAAAACTAAAAAAACCACATCCCGGTACCCGGTTACCGGGATGCTGGCCGAGGCGGGGCTGTCTTTTCGTTCGCTGCATTCGGGCCTGGCATCTGCACGGCGTGCTCCGCCGCGTCCGGCGAACTCGCGCACTGTCGTGCGCTCAGACAAGCGCCGGCCGCTATGGCTCCGCCCGCCGGCATCTGCTTAACCGGCCCTCATGCAATGCTCACTCAAAGACAGCCCCGCCCCGGCCGCATAGACTAAGCCTTCGACATCGAAGTTTACTCCATAACAGAAATACGAAAGTTTAATTTTTAAACCCTCGGAATTGCATGAGACCAAAAATAAAATTTTCAAACTCGTTAATGTTAATGCCTGGTGAAGCGGTCCTGCGGGGTGGTTTGTGCACTGCATTGAGCGGCTTCGGATGAGATTCGGCCGGGCCTTGCGCGTCCGGAATTTTAAACTGTCTGAGGCCGAAAGGCCGAGTTTTTAAAATTCCAGCGCAAGGCCCGGCCGAATCCCGAAGACGGTCAGCAGTGAACAAACCGCCCCGCAGGTCCGCGCTGTGTAGGAATTTTCGGGAGCCGGGTTGAGTTTTCGCAGGCGCCTGCCGGATATGAAAAATTTACCCAAAGCTACTTGATAAGTTTGACATTTTTCAAAGCCTTACCTATTTTAACAATCACATACCATGCTTCAAACTTGCAACAAGTTCAACTTTTCAGCAATGAAGGTCAGCCATGAACCAGCTTGAAACCGAAGTAAAGTTTTACCTGCACGATCCGGCAGCCATAAGAAGCCGGATAAGGGAAATAGGCGGCCGGTTCGCAGAAGAAAGCTTTGAAAAAAATATACGTTTTGAAGACAGTACATGCTCTCTTTTTAAAAAATACGCTCTGCTCAGGCTTAGAAAAACAGATTCCCGCACCGAGCTTACCTATAAGGACGAGCCGCCTGAAAAAAATACGGATTTCAAGGTCCACCGGGAGCTTGAGGTCCTGGTCAGCGACTTTGAAACAACGGCACAGATCCTTGAAGCCATTGGCTTTCACAAAGAACAGGTATACGAAAAATACAGAGAAACCTGGAATATTAACACGGCAATTGCCTGCATGGACCGGATGCCGTTTGGAAATTTTCTGGAAATCGAAGGAAAACCTGGGGCCATACGCGAAATTGCTGCCAAACTGGGCCTTGACTGGGATAAGCGGATACTTGAAAATTATCTTTCAATCTTTGAGAGGCTGAAAGCAAAATGTGCGCTTTGCTTCAACGACCCTACATTTGAAAACTTCAGGCAGGTTGATCTTGATTTTGCCGGATTTGCGGATTTGTTTGAAGCCGGCCCCCAGGGTCAGGAGACCGGGGGATAAAAAAGATTTTACTTTTCCGGTTCCCGGCACAAATAAACCTCCACCCGGTCCTTTCGTCCGAGCTTAAGCTGCTTTTCAGCATTTCCGGCATTTACCGATATTTCCAAACGGTTGCTGCTGCCGATGATTGCAAGGAGCTCGCCTTTGGGCACGCAGTTATATGAATCGCTTAAACCGCGGATGATCCGCCCGCCTGCCCGGATGCATACCTGCTGTCCAAAAGAGATCCCTTCCCCGAACGCCTCTTTTATATGCGACTGTCGTATATTTGAAACAAGATTTCCAAAACGGTCCGCAGTTATGACTGAACCGCGAATTACACCTATTTCATCAACTTCGGGAGGCGACCCGAAATCAAGGCGCACAAGAGATTCCGTATCCAGGGGGGCACCGAACATCTCCATTTCCATGCCGCACGCCAGCCTGGCTGCGGCAGGTGCGAAAATGTCTCTTCCGTGAAAGGTGCGGCTTACAGGATGGATAAAAATGTCGGGATTTTCCAGGGAAAAGGCCGCCAGAACCTTCTGTTCTTCAAGAACCAGGTTCAGCAATCCGTTGTCAGGTGCAATGAATACCCCTGCTTCTGTTTTGACAGCGGCAATTTTTCGCCCGCTGCCCACTCCCGGGTCCACAACAGCCACATGAATGGTGTCTTGCGGAAAATAAGGGTATGCAACAGACAGTACATATGCGGCCTCGTGCACATCCTGCGGGGATATAAGGTGGGTGATGTCTATAATCGGGGTTCCGGGACAGATAGATAATATCACGCCCTTCATGATGCCTGCATAAGGATCCTTAAGACCGAAATCAGTGAGAAGTGAAATAACAGGCATACAAAACTCCGAAGAGCTGCTATTCGACGCGATAGCCCATGTGGGTAAAAGCAGCCGAAGATGCCTTTCTGCCCGACGATGTCCTCACCAGAAGGCCGATCTTGAGCAAGAAAGGCTCTACAACATCTACCAGGGTATCGGTTTCTTCCTGAAGGGTTGCGGCAATAGCCTCGATACCTACGGGACCTCCGCCGTAATACTCTATGATGGTCTGCAGATAGCGCCTGTCAAGCGGTGTGAGCCCAAGCGAGTCAACGCCTTCAAGACTGAGCGCATCTGCCACCGCGGATTTGCTGATACGGCCGTCGCAGCGAACCTGTGCATAGTCGCGCACCCGCTTTAAAAGGCGATTTACAATCCTGGGGGTTCCCCTTGAACGCCTGGCCAGTTCCTCTGCCCCCCTGGGCTCTATCTGAAGCTCAAGCAAACGGGCAGAGCGGTCAACGATCTTTTCAAGGTCCGCCTGGTCATAGAAATCAAGGCTTCTAAAAATCCCGAACCTGTCGCGAAGCGGGGATGAAAGAAGACCCACCCGCGTAGTTGCGCCCACCAGCACAAACTGCTTTAGCCTGAACCTGTGGCTCCTTGCATGAATCCCCTTGTCAAAGACAAAATCGATACAGTAGTCTTCCATGGCCGGATAAAGCAGCTCTTCAACAGCCTTGGAAAGCCGGTGAATTTCATCTACAAAAAACACGTCGCCGGTTTCAAGCTGTGTGAGCATGCCGATTAAGTCACCACCCTTTTCCAGGGCCGGACCCGATGTAATAACCAGTTTTCCGCCCATCTCATTTGCAATAATATGGGCAAGAGTTGTCTTGCCCAGACCCGGAGGGCCGTGGAGAAGAACGTGCTCCAGGGCTTCACCGCGCTGTTTTGCCGCTTGGATTGCGATCTTCAAGGTTTCAATGGTCTCGCGCTGACCTATATATTCCCCCAGGCGCTCAGGACGCAAAGAGATCATTTCCGGCTCCAGGTCGGCGGGCATGCACTGACCGGAAACAATGCCCTGTTTGAACGAAGAAGACTTGAACCCGTTACTGTTCATCTGTTACCTGCCCCCTGTAGACTTCTTCAAACAGATCCTCGGGGGTGGTTATATCAGGACTCCGCTTAAAGGCGGCATCCACCATTTCCTTTGCCTCCGAAGATCTGTGACCGAGTTGCCCGACAAGAACCTCTATTACCTGGTCTGCAGCATCTACCGCAGGTTCGGGAGCCTTTTCCGGAAGATCGCGGATCAATGCGAATTTTCCCATTTTCCCCTGCAAAGTGGCGATAATCTTATGAGCGGTGCGCTCGCCGATTCCGTTTAATCGTTTAAGCGGGTTTGCGTCTTTTGATTCAATGGCCTTTGCAATCTCCTTTACGGACATGTTCAGGGCCTTGACAGCCTTAAGAGGGCCGATGGCCTCCACAGTGATGAACAACTGAAAAAACTCACGCTCAGCCTCCAGGTTAAAACCTATCAAGACCGGCTTCGGCTGATGTTCTGTCTGGTGGTAGTAAATATAGAGAGCCAGGTTTTCGCCAAGCTGTCTTGGCGCGATTGTCTCCATGACAAAGGCCGGCACCAGTATCTCATATCCCACCTGGTTGACAAGCAGCAGGATCCGGTCTGATTCTTTTTTTAAAAGCGAGCCTTCCAGGTATGCAATCATAAAAACTACTCAAGCCTTCTTATTTACGGATGCCTTTTTTCGGACTGCCTGCAAATTGCGCAGCAACATCGCTTCCCGCCCTGTAAAGGCCTACAAGCGCAAGGGACAAGGCATCCGAGGCATGAAAAGGTCTTATGGGTTCGGGGTGGCCAAGTCTGCGGCGTACGCTTTCCTCCAACTGTTTTTTCCCGGAATTGCCGTTTCCTGTAAGAATCTGCTTGACCTCGCGAACAGCTATCTCGTGGACCACGATCCCGCATCTGCATGCTGCCAGCATGACCACGCCAATGACCTGTCCAAGGCTTATGCCGGATTTCGGGTATCTGGCAAGGGAGAAAACATCTTCCACTATTACTGCATCCGGGCGTACCTGATCAAATGTTTGCGACAGTTCCCCGAAAATCAGGTTAAGCCTTTCCGGCGTCGAATCCCCGGCATCCGTACGGATAACCTTGTAGGAATACCCGGTGACCGCCATGGCCGAACCGGTAACCACTGCAACGCCCGTGGCCGCAAGCCCGGGATCTATTCCCACAAAAGTTGACATAACTTTCGATCTTTATCCGCGGGTTATGAATCTAGTCCATAGCGGCAATCTGCCGCTTTGCTATTTCGGCTTCTTTACTGTCCGGATACTTCTGAATCAGAGTCTGTAAAATCAGTCTGGCATTGGCGTTTTCGCCAAGTTTATGAAAAGCCATACCCTGCTTCAGGTAGGCCCCTGGCACCTTGTTTGCCTCCGGATAATTTTTGATTACCTTCTCATATTCAAGAATGGCTTTTTCATACCATTTTTCCGCAAAAAAAACCTCTCCTATCCAAAAACGCGCATTATCGGCCATGTCCGAGTCGGGAAACTTCTCTAAAAAAAGCTCAAATCCTTCAACCGCTGTTTCGTGATCACCTTCATCAAATGCCTGTTTTGCGGCTTTGTAAAGCCCGTCCTCGCCAAGCTCTCCCAGATCCGTCCTCTCTGAAGTTCCCCCCTCCTGAGAAGACATAAGACCGGTGTCCTCCTGTATTCCCAGAAACTTTTCAAGACGGGAGATCCGTTTATCATATGCATCCATTTTCTCGGAAAGACTGGCTATCTTCATGCCGGTCTTATCAAGGTCATTTTTCAGTTTATCAAGATCCTTTCCGATCCGATACCTTGTTTCCTCGATTTTTCCGCGCAATTTTTGCAGCTCGCTTCTGAAGGCGTCGAGTTGAGCGTCCTGAGACGCAAATAACTGCCTTATATCCTCCCCCTGAGCTCTGTCCGAGGCAAAGTCTTGCCTTAATTTTTCAAGGGAGGACTTTAAGGCTCTTTTTTCCTTCGCCAGTTCGGATTCCAGTTGCGACACCCGGTTGTTCAAATTATGAACGTCCCTGTTGGTTGCACAACCTGCCCCCAGGAAAAAAAAGCCGGCCAGTATAAATGCAGCAGAAACAAAAATCCTTTTTTTCATTTTTCCCTGCATCCCATGTATTAAAAGGCCGGCAAAACAGCCGGCCCCTGAGTGTTTAATTTTATCGGCAGAACCTGAATTCCGCCCGGCGGTTTTTGGCCCAGGCATCCTCATTGTGCCCCTTTACCGCAGGCCTTTCTTCTCCGTAGCTTATGGTAGTCAGTTCGGATGGGTCAATTCCAGCGTTTACCAAAAAGTCCTTTACACTTTCGGCACGGCGTGATCCCAGGGCCAGGTTGTACTCGTCAGTACCCCGCTCATCGCAGTGGCCTTCGATAATCACGCATGCATCCGGGTGCTCCCTGAGCCACCTGACCTTGCGCTGCAGCACCTCGCGGGCTTCTGCAGTCAAAGATGAATCGTCAAACTCAAAATAAACCTTCTGTGAAAGAAACCGCTCCTTTTCTTCTTCAGCCTTTTGCCGCTCTCTTTCCTCGGCTTTTTTCCTGGCCTCAAGCTCCTGTTCATCGATTTTGGACTCTTGGCTTTCCTTTGTTTGCCTTTCTGCTTCCTCGGCCTCTGTCTCCGAGATTTTCTGCTCCTGTTCCGGCACGCCCTCCTCGGGTTCAGGGGCCTTTTTGGCACAGGAGACCACTGCGGCGAGCATTAAAACCATGATGCAGAACAGGATAAATCTGAAATTAAATTTTTTTAACATGATTTCCTCCTTGTCTGGGTAAGGGTCAGGCTGTAAATGATTTGAACAAAAACAAATAAGATAAAAACACCGGCTGTTTATTTACTGCTGCCTTGCAGGCGACCAGGCCGGAAGTTTTTGTATTCCGGGCATGTCCAAAAGCTGCCGCTGGTCTGTTCCGGATGCGGTCATTACATAAAGCCGGGAGGAGCCGGTCCGGGTAGATGAAAATACTATCATGCTCCCGTCAGGAGACCAGCTCGGAGCTTCGTTGCTGCCTGCCTGCCTTGTAAGCCTTGAGGTTTCACGGGTCTCGACATCAATCACGTATATATCTGCTTTTCCGTCTTTCATTCCTGAATAGACAATCTTGTCGGCCACCGGGGACCACTCCGGCTGTGTATTGTAGTCGCCCTCATAAGTAAGCCGGCTGACCCTGCCTGATTTAAGATCCATAACGTAAATCTGCGGCGACCCGGAGCGATTTGACACAAATGCCATCTGATCGCCATCCGGCGAAAAAGTCGGGGACACATCCACCCCCCAGCTTTTTGTCAGCCTTTTATCAATTTTTCCCGTCCCGGTCAAAAGATAAATCTCCTCGTCTCCCTCAAAGGAAAGTGTTGCGGCCATGCCGGGCTGATCGGGCCGCCATGTGGGCGTAAGGTTGATTCCTTCATATGCGGCAAATATTTCCTGCATCCCGGAGCTAAAATCGTATACATAAATATTGGGATGTTCGTTTAAATAGGCGGTATAAGCAATAAAGCGCCCGTCGGGGGACCATGCCGGCGAAACCACTATTTCCTGGGGTTTTGTTATGCGAGTCAGGTTGTTTCCGTCAAAATCGCAGACATAAACAGCCCTGCCCTCGCCCCTGTCACCTATAAAGGCTATGCTACTTTGAAAAAGCCCGGATTTTCCTGTAAGCCGCTTTATCACTTCTCCGCAGAATTTTAATACCATCCGCCGCTGATCAGCAACATTTCCTGTGTAACGTTTGCCCAGCAGCATCTCTTCTCTGAAGGGATCAAAAAGCCGGAATTCCATTTGCAGGACTTCGGCCTTTGTGCGCAACCCTCCGGTAATGAGCAGTTCAGCCCCGACATCGCGCCAGTTCTTAAAATTGATTTCCCCGGGCACGATCCCCTGTTTTTCAGGATCAACAAGAAAGGCCCTTCTGTCTATCATCTTGAAATAACCTGTGTATGCAAGGGCGTCCTGCATAATATCCGCGGAATTTTTGGCCGCACCGTCTTCTGTGGCGCCTTCGGAAAGGGTTTTAAATACAGGCACCGCCATGGGAATCTTGTTGGTAAACGGCTCGCTGATATTGATATAGTCGTATGAAGGCTTGCAATTGCCTGGCAAAGCAGCAAGCAGCACCGCAACAAAAAAAACTGTTACTATAAAACAAGGTCTCAGAATCCTGATCATGAAAGCCTTCCCGTGATTTAAAAAACATGAGTTATTGTCACACCCGGTTTGCCGGGAAAAATTTTCACCTTGTCAATCCGCTGGGAGTAAACCCGATCACCAGATGATACTGCGAGCGCCCCCCGGGCAAAGGCGGCAAAGGATTTGTCTTCATTACTGTTTTGTAGGCTGATTCATCAAGATAGGCGTTGCCGGAACGCTTCTCAAACCATACATCGGCTATTTCCCCGTCAGGCATTATTTCTATTACCAACCTGGTTTCCAGCCCACTGGTTGACTCACCCGCCATATCAGGAGAAAAAGCCCAATTGCGTTTTAATAAAACCGCCACTTCCGCCTGGTATATCTCCATGGCGCTCAAATCATCTGCGGCCATCCCGCCGGAAAGGCTGCCCGCCCGTTCCTTTAGCCTCTTTCTGTAGTCTTCATCACCTACTTCCCCTTCAAGCCGGGCAATCCTTTCCTGAAGCGCCCTGGGCCTGTTGCTTTTTGACTCCTTTTCCATGCGGCTTACAGCATCTGCTATTACTTTTTCAGGATCAAACGTCTTTTTCTTAAGAGAAGTTTTTAAATCAGGCTCAGGTATTTTCAACTCATAGTCCTTTGGAAGATTCTTTTTGCCCCCGCTTTTGGCGGATATCACCCTGGGTTTTGAATCCCGGCTCTCAGAAATACTTTCTGCCTCTGTTGCTGTCTTTGTGACCCCGCTGTCATCCCGGACCTCGGCCGCATCTTCGGCTCCGCCCTGAGAACCGCCTTCTCCGGGCGGAGCCGGAACTTCCGGGTTAAAAGAGACCAGATCCACTTTTAATGTATCACCCGGTCTGATCCACTCGGCTTCTGATCCGCCCCATGGAGAAAACGCAACCAGGGCAAGCACGGCCAGATGTATAATCAGGGAGCCCACGACACAGGTCGCCCAGAAAGAAGGACGCAAATCTGCCCCATAAAGCTCAACAGCCTGGGACTTGCCTTTTTTGCTGCTCATTTCAGGTCGGATCAGTCTTTTCCAGATTCTTCTTTGCTTGCGGCCGGGGTGGTAACCACTCCGAGCTTTTTCACCCCGGAACTTTTAATCTCGGACATAACCATTGCCACCCGGCCGTAGGGTACGCTTTTATCGGCTTTTAAAAAGACCTCCCGGGAAGCGCGGTTTTCAAAAATTTTTTCCAGCTTTTCGCCGAGCAGCTCAACACCGACTTCATTATCATTGATCCGCACCTTTAAATCCTTGTCGATACTTATCACCAGCGGCTCCCGCTCGGTCTCAAGCTGGCTTGCACTTTTTGTCTCGGGAAGCGATACATCCACACCCTGAACCATCATGGGTGCGGCAACCATAAAAATTATGAGCAGCACCAGCATTACATCGACAAAAGGCGTGACATTTATATCCGAGAGCAGGGAGTCCCGGTTGCGGTTGGTCATCACTTTGCAGCCTCCCGGTACGCAAGATAGTCGCTCTCTATAATGTTTATGAAATCAGAGGAAAAGCTTTCCATCTCTGATTCGAGTATTCGGATTTTCTGGGTAAAATAATTATATCCTATCACGGCGGGAATTGCCACCGCAAGACCGGCGGCTGTCGCCACAAGAGCCTCTGAAATACCCGGGGCTACCGCGGCAAGGCTGGTTGCCCCCCTCTGGTAGGCGATTCCGTGAAACGAATTCATTATGCCCCATACCGTACCAAACAGACCGATGAAAGGAGAGATATTGCCGGTGGTGGCCAAAAACGGAACAAGTTGTATCAGGCGTATGCTCTCCATGGTTACCGAGCGGTTAAGGGCCCGGCGCACTGTTTCCACTCCCATAAATTTTCTGGACGAATAACCGCCGTCGCTGTCCCGGGGCTGACCCGAAGAAGCCGCAACCCGGTTTAATTTTTTTAACTCCAGGTACGCAATCCTGAAGATCCTGGCAACCGGACTGTGGTGCAGTTGCTTTGCCTTGGCAAAAGCATTGGAAAAATCCCTGGTTTTCCAGAAATAGTCAATGAAAAACGCGGACTCGTTGTAAGCCCTGCGAACCTGTATGTATTTGATAAAAATTATCGCCCAGGTCGCCACTGAAAAAGCCAGAAGTAAAAAAATCACAAACTGTACCATCAGCCCTGCATTCAGCACCATGGCCACGACATTTAAAGATTCAGACCCCATGAAAACGCCTCTTTTTTTTCGATTATTAAATTCGTTTCAGGCATTAATTATCCGAGATTGAGCACCGGTGTCAAGAACAATGGTAGAACCAAAGGCAACAACCAGCGCACAGCAATAAATACAAAAGCGCCCCTTGCATTTTATCATGCACAGGGGCGCTGTCATATAATAAAAATATCCTAATTCGGCCGTGTTAGCAGGGGCCGGGCAAGGCTACATCATGCCGCCCATGCCGCCCATGCCGCCCATGCCCCCCATGCCGGCACCTGCGCCCATGCCGCCACCTTCTCCCTTTTCTTCAGGGATTTCAGCGACCATGGCCTCGGTGGTCAGCATCAGGGATGCAACGCTTGCGGCATTCTGCAGTGCAAACCGCACAACCTTTGTAGGATCAATTACACCGGCTTTGAGCAGATCTTCGAATTTGCCGGTTTCTGCATTGTATCCGTGGGAATCTTTTTCCTTCTTGACCTGATCTATCACCACTGAACCTTCATATCCGGCATTGGTTGCAATCTGGCGCAAGGGCTCTTCCATGGCTCTTACCACCACGTTTACTCCCAACTGCTGCTCCGTGCCGAGATCAAGTTTTTTCAATGCCGGGATGCAGCGTACAAGCGCCACGCCGCCGCCGGGCACGATGCCTTCTTCCACCGCCGCCCGGGTCGCGTTTAAAGCGTCTTCCACGCGGGCCTTCTTTTCCTTCATTTCGGTTTCAGTGGCAGCGCCTACGTTGATCACTGCGACTCCGCCCACAAGCTTTGCCAGTCTTTCCTGAAGCTTTTCACGGTCATAGTCGGAATCGGTCTCATCGATCTGGGCGCGCAACTGCTTGACCCGCTTTTCAATGTCTTGCTTGGAACCTGCACCGTCGACTATGGTTGTATTGTCCTTGTCAATGGAGACATGCTTGGCGCGGCCAAGATCATCAACGGTTACATTTTCCAGCTTTAAACCGACATCCTCTGATATTACCTGTCCCCCTGTCAGGATTGCAATATCCTGCAGCATCGCCTTGCGCCGATCGCCAAATCCCGGGGCCTTTACCGCAGCCACGTTCAGCGTGCCGCGCAGCTTGTTTACCACCAGCGTGGCCAGAGCCTCGCCCTCAACATCTTCAGCTATAATGAGAAGCGGTTTGCTCATCCTTGAAATCTGCTCCAGAATGGGAAGCAGATCCTTCATGTTGCCGATTTTCTTTTCACTGATAAGAATGTAGGCGTCTTCTAAATCCACGGTCATTTTTTCAGCGTCGGTGACAAAATACGGAGAGGTGTAACCCCTGTCAAACTGCATGCCTTCCACCACATCAAGGGTGGTTTCCATGGATTTGGCTTCTTCAACTGTTATGACGCCTTCCTTTCCGACCTTTTCCATGGCCTCGGCAATTATATTGCCGATTGTTTCGTCATTATTTGCTGAAATTGTGCCGATCTGAGCGATCTCCCGCTGATCGCTTGCAGGATGGCTAAGGCTTGCCATCTCTTTTACAGCGGTTTCAACTGCTTTTTCAACACCTCGCTTAATGGACATTGGATTGTTACCCGCTGCAACAAGCTTCTGCCCTTCGGAATATATGGAGCGGGCCAGTACAGTAGCTGTGGTGGTGCCGTCTCCTGCCATATCACTTGTTTTGCTGGCCACCTCTTTTACCATCTGGGCGCCCATGTTCTCAAACTTATCTTCAAGTTCGATCTCCTTGGCCACTGTTACGCCATCCTTTGTAACGGTGGGGGACCCCCAGGACTTTTCAATGACCACATTCCGGCCGCGGGGGCCAAGCGTTACTGCTACCGCATCAGCAAGCTTGATTACACCGTTTAACATCTTCTCACGGGCCTTGTACCCGTACTTTATCTCTTTTGCCGTCATATTGCTTTACCTCCAGTTCTTTTTTTTTCAACCTTGGTTTCGGTATGCACATCTACTTTTCGATGATTCCCAGCACATCGTCTTCCCGCATGACAAGATGCTCTTCCTCCTCGATCTTGACTTCCGTGCCTGCATACTTGGCAAACAGCACCCGGTCCCCGGCTTTTACCTGCAGAGGCATGCGCTTGCCGTCATCATTTAGCTTGCCATCGCCGACCGCCACGACCTCTCCCTGGGCCGGCTTTTCCTTTGCACTGTCCGGAATGATGATTCCGCCCTTTGTTTTGGACTCTTCTTCCAGGCGTTTTACCAGAATGCGATCATTCAACGGTTTGATCTTCATTGCCCACTTCTCCTTTTTTGATTTCTACCGGTTTAAATTAATGGTGTTCGAAAATAACGATATGGAATAAATTCAAGCTATAAACTAAAACCCGTGTCCGGATATAGTATAATTTTCATTTTCCCGAGGCGCCTTCGGGTCTTTTGGGCCCGGCCTATAGACAATCTCACAAGCGCATTTACGTCTCGCTTGTTGTATTGCTGCTACTGTTTGTATTTGTATCGGCAGTCTTGGATTCCTTCGGCTTGGATTCCTCTTTTTTGCCGGAAGATGAAGGTGTTTTGGAACTGTTGGCATAATCCGTTGCGTACCAACCTGTTCCCTTCAAATGAAATGAGCACTGAGAGATTCGTTTATGCAATGCCCCGGAACATTCGGGACATTTTGACAAGTGTTCTTCTGACATTTTCTGCAGAATCTCATGTACCCTGCCGCATTTCGAACACTGGTACTCGTATATTGGCATCGCTAAAATCTCTCCTGTTTTCAGAATGATACCCTGCAATTGCCCCCTTACTCACAATCGTAATCAATATAGTTCATAATTCGAAGTTGTCAAGGCGAACAGATAATTTTTTTTAACGGCGCCGCCCTGTTTTACTGCTATTATAAGGCCCCGGCCTTGCGCCAGTTTTCATAAAACTCAAATACCGGCTGCATCCCGGCAATCTGCCGTGGGGCAAGGATTTCATGGGTTATCCCGTGAACACGGATTTCCTCGGCCCGTCTTTGTTCATCAGGAACGGAAAATCTCTGCTGAAACCGCCTGAAACGAACTACATGAATAAGCTCGTGACAAATAATATACAAAAGAAAAGGGTAAAGCTCTATTTCCGGATGACGCCGCACCTCGGAGAGGATGGAATGATCCTGGAGACATATCTTGTAGAAATCCTCGACCCCGGTGCTAAGCAGTGAATCCGGTTTTCGCGCACTATAACGCACAATCTGGGCAAAATGCTCGATGACTGTCTCATGAGCCCCCAGATCCGCGGCTGTCTTGATATCATAGTTGAGCTGACGCATCTGGGTGGCTGACAGCTTGTAATAATCGCTTACAAGATCCTCTGCCGCAGCGACCGCCCTGCTGACTACCTTAATTTGCCCGGGACTGAATTTAAGATTCTCCGAGGTCGTCATTACGATTGCACCCGGCTCGACAAAAGTCGATTCTCCGTGCTCATCTGGTCAAACATTTTCGGCAAAGCGCCCGGCCTTGAAACAGGGGGGCGGAAAACTATGGACATCTTGCTGAACATATGCTATTTTTTATGGATATACAAGTACGCATAAAAAATTTGTCCCGAAAGGGGGTGATCACCAGTTGGGCAGCGTAATAAAAAAACGCAGAAAAAAGATGCGGAAGCATAAACACCGCAAATTACTGGCACGGACAAGACATCAGAGACGAAAAGGGAAGTAAAAAATGATACCCGTCGGCTCGTATGTGGGAGGCCCGGGAAAACATGCTGTTTTCCCGGGCTTTATGTATGCGGAGGGCCAGGCTACTTTGTTTGATTGCCGTCAGAAGAATTAAAGTCTTCTATATAACGCAGAAACTCCGAATCCGTGGAAAGCACAACGTCGGCGCCTTCCAGTGAATCGGCATAGACCTCGAGCGACTTCATAAATGAATAAAATTCAGGATCTCTCCCGTAGGCATCTGCATAAATGTCGGTGGCCTTTGCATCTGCATCGCCCTTAATCTGTTCGGCTTTTTTATAAGCGCCGGACTGAATTTCCAGCAGATCTCTTTCCTTATCTCCCTCTATCTTGCGGGCCTCACCCTGACCTATGGAGCGGATTTTTTCCGCCATCTGTTTGCGTTCTGCAATCATTCGTTTATATACCGACTCTCGAACACCTTCAACATAATTGACCCGCTTGATTTTAACATCGATTACTTCTATGCCGAACTTGTCAAGCTTGGGCTGGGCTTCGGCAAGCATCATTTTTGTAAGCGCCGCCCGGCCAACCTTCACATTATACTGGTCCCTTTCTTCTTCTTCCTTTACCACCTCCTTGATGGCCTCGGACTTGACATCCTCCATTTCCTCCTGGTCCAGGGTGGTCATTTCCCTGTTGCTGTTTCGTACTGTTTCGATCAGCTCATGGGATGTGATCACGTTTCTTACAGCAGGATTGATAATGTCATCCAGCCTTGCAAGGGCACTTGGAATTCCTGTGACTGTTCTTAAAAAAGCCACAGGATCGACTATCCTCCAGCGCGCAAAGGTATCAACCCATATATAGGTCTTGTCCAGGGTTGGTATCTGACCCGGCTCCCCGTCCCATGCCTGAATGTTTTTGGGAAAATAATTGGCATTCTGGACAAACGGAATCCTGAAGTTCAGACCCGGCTCGGTTACCGGATCTCCTATTACGCGGCCGAACTGGGTGATTACCACCTGTTCGGTTTCATCCACCCTATAAGCCGAAGCCAGAAAAACAACTCCCGCTATTATCAAAACAACAATTATGGCAATATATTTATTTGCCCGCATCTTGTGCACCTTTTTTTAGTCCGAGATTAAGAAGCGGCAGAAGGTTGTCCTGCCTGGAATCCACAATATACTTGTTGCCGAGCTCAGGAATCACCTGGTTCATCATTTCAAGGTATAGCCTCCGGCGTGTAACTTCCGGGGCTTTTCTATAGGCTTCATACCTTGAGACGAACCTGGAGGCGTCTCCCTCGGCCGTGTTAACCCTGTTGACAGCATAACCCTTGGCAGTCTCAACCGTTTTTTCAGCTTGTCCCCTTGCCCTGGGAATAACCTGGTTGTAATCCTTTCGTGCCTGATAGATCATTTCCTCTTTTTCCTGGACCGCCCGGTTGACCTCATTGAACGAATCCTGCACAGGCTCGGGCACGTTGGTGTTGCCAAGCTCCACTGTTGCGATTTCAATACCCGTCTCCGCCTCATTAAGATCCTTTTGCAGCCTGACCGCGGCATCGGCTGCAATCTCCTGGCGCTTGCTGATAACCTCGTTTATACTTCGGTCGCCCACAACCAGGCGCATGGATGCTTCGGCCATATCCCTTATCAACTGGCGAACATCAGCCACCTTGAAGAGATAATTGTACGGATCCTTTATCCTGTACTGCACTATCCAGGGCACCAGGCCCACGTTAAGATCACCGGTCAGCATCATTGCAACCTCTATTTCGTCCCTGCTTACGCCGAAGCTTGAAGCCTTGGAGAGGTCATCGGCCTTAAGTCCGAACTGCTCAGTATAAACCCGCTTTGTCTTGACCTTTGTAACCTTTTCAATGCCGGCAGGCAGCTTGAAATGCAGCCCTGACTGAGTGGTACGGATAAATTTACCGAAGCGCTGTATTACGCCAACCTCGTTTGTCTCCACCGTATAGACCATTGTGGAGCCCACGGCAATTACAAGGATGGCAACAATAATTAAAATCCAGCCCTTGGAAAATTTAAATTCCTTAAATTTGTTAATAATATCATCGAACTGAGGCGGACGTCCGCCGCCGCCCATGCCCCCGCCCGGTCTGCCTCGCTCCTTTTGACGCTGCTGGAGCTTATCCCAATCCCAGTTCATAATTAAAAACTCCGTTATTGTTTTTTCTTTTTTTACCGGATGTTACTCTATTCTTATAAGAGACGTCCGGCCGGGTCAAGGGAAAACGGCGCCGCTGTTTATTTTCAGGCTCTCTGTTTCTGTCCGAACCTTAGTCCTATCCCACAGAACGCAAACCTGTCAGGCACCTTCATCCCGTTTTCTCATGCCGTTGCTTTTCCGCTATATGTAAGCACTTTGCGGCCGTCGCTTTCCGATTCCACAAACAGACCGGCCTCGACAAGCGCACTTACCACCTGGTTAAGTGTGCCAACATCCACGTCTTCTGTTGACATGCGGGACAATATCCCTATTACTTCCTCTCTTGTTCGCGGGTTCCCGTCCCCGAACTCCCGGCTTATGCCCTCCTGGAGCCTGGAAAAACCAGCGCCCTCTGCATATCTTCCATCAACTGCCTTCGGGTAAGTTATCTCCCGCGGAAACCTGCGTCTTTCATGAGCATGGGATTTCCTTCGTATCTGAATCCCTCTTATCATAAAAGCCGCAAAAAAAATAAAAAACATGGCGCCAAAAGCCTGGATCATCATAATAAATGGCATATGTGAATAAGCTGTGGCATAAAGAGCGGTGGCACATCCGAACAGGCATGTGGCGATGGCCAGAAAAAAGGCGCCCCAGAAAAACGCATGATCGGCTTCACGAATAGCGGAAACCGGAAGGAGAGTCACGCTCGGCTCCGCTGACGTCAGCAGATTCTCAACTTCCCTGAGATCAAATCCCTTTTTACCTATCATGGGCTTCCTCCTTGATAAAGCATCAATGGGGTTGAAAATATGGATTCAATTTAATATATGATGGCACCGTAAAAAGTCCAATATCTGCGTTACGCGCAATTTCTCAGAATTTCACGTACGGCTAAGTACGCTGCATTCTTCGAAATTGCGCAAGCCTTGATCTTGAACTTTTTACGGCGCCATCTAAAATCAGAC
>JAIPDS010000058.1 GCA_021737565.1 Desulfobacteraceae bacterium
GTCTGATTTTAGATGGCGCCGTAAAAAGTTCAAGATCAAGGCTTGCGCAATTTCGAAGAATGCAGCGTACTTAGCCGTACGTGAAATTCTGAGAAATTGCGCGTAACGCAGATATTGGACTTTTTACGGTGCCATCATAATTTAACACCTGTGTAAATGATTTACCGGAAACTGTCAATTAATTGCAGCCCGGCGGGCAAAGCCTGCCTCCAAAAATGGGTTGCATTTGATCTTCATACTGGATAAAAGACAAGCCAAAATTCTTTATAAATCCAACTTTATTGTTATATTATAGTTTTTTGGAATAATTTTAAGGAGCGGTATAAATGCACTATGAAGGCATGATAATACGTCCTCCCAGCGAGGCAAACAGCATCCTGCTGCAGGTGACAGTGGGATGTTCGCACAACAAGTGCACTTTCTGCGGCACATACAAGGGCGAACGGTTTAAAATCAAACCGGATGAAACCATAATGGAAGATATTGATTTTGCGGCAAAGTACTGCAGAAATCAAAACCGGGTTTTTATCTGCGACGGAGACGCCCTTATCGTGCCCCGGAAGCGTCTTGTAAAATACCTGGAGGAAATAGAAAAAAGGCTCCCCTGGGTGGAACGTGTCGGGCTTTATGCCAACACCAAGGGCATCGGCATGAAAAGCGCGGAAGAACTCGAAGAACTGCGCAATCACGGCGTCGGCATTGTTTACATGGGCGTTGAAAGCGGAGATGACGAAATTTTAAAGGCTGTTAACAAGGGCGCGACCTCAGAGAAAATAATCAAAATGGGACGCAAGGTAAAGGATGCCGGAATAAAGCTGTCAGTAACCGTTCTGCTCGGGCTTGCAGGCAGAAAGCGCTCAGGGATTCATGCAGAAAAAACAGGCAGGGTGCTCTCGGAAATGGACCCGGATTACGTAGGCGCCCTCTCCCTTATGCTCATTCCCGGAACACCCCTTTACGAGGACTACGAGGCTGGCAGGTTTCCATTGCTAAACGCCAATGAAATGCTTGAGGAACTTCGCACCATGCTTGCAAATACAAATCTTTCAGACGGGCTTTTCCATGCCAACCATGCATCCAACTATCTGCCGATCCGGGCGAAACTGCCGGAGGACAAGGGAAAAACCCTTGCCTTAATCGATGATGCCCTGGCCGGCAGGGTGGCTCTTAGGCCCGAATTTTTAAGGGCTCTTTGAGATATTTCGCAAGGCAACGCTTCTCAAACCGACTTGCCGGCGGTTTGGGCAACCCGCAACCGACAGCAAAAAGGAGTTTCCCATGACAAAAGCACATCCGGCAGAAGACATCAGCGAGCCTGAGCTTGCAAGTATCAACACCATCCGCACCCTGTCCATGGACGCCATTGAAAAAGCCCAATCCGGGCATCCAGGGGCCCCCCTTGGCATGGCTCCCGCAGCTTATGCAATATGGCATCATTTTATGAAGCACAGCCCCAAAAATCCCATGTGGCCGGACCGGGACAGGTTCGTACTTTCCGCGGGCCACGCTTCCATGATGCTTTACGCGGTTCTTTATCTCACTGGCTATGACGTAAAACTTGATGACTTAAAGCAGTTCCGGCAGTGGAAAAGTCTGACGCCAGGTCACCCGGAAGCAAGGCGCACTCCGGGAGTGGAAGTCACAACAGGTCCACTGGGCCAGGGCATTGCAAGCGCAGTGGGGCTTGCAATGGCAGAACGCCACCTGGCAGCCGTGTTTAATATGCCAGGCCATGAAATCGTTGATCATTACACCTATGTAATGTGCGGCGACGGAGATCTGATGGAGGGGATATCCCAGGAAGCCGCCTCCCTTGCGGGTCATCTTGGACTGTCTAAACTCATATGCCTGTATGACGACAATCAGATCTCAATTGAAGGCAATACCGATATCACTTTTACAGAGGACGTGGGCAAGCGTTTTGAGGCCTGCGGCTGGCAGGTTTTAAATGTTGCAGACGGAAACAATGCAGAACTGATCGTAAAAGCAGTTGAAACAGCCAGGGCCGAAACCGAAAAACCGTCCATGATAATTCTTCGCACCCACATAGCATACGGCAGCCCCAACAAGCAGGACTCTGCCGACTCCCATGGGGCTCCCCTGGGCGAAGAAGAAGTGCGCCTTACAAAACAATTTCTGGGATGCTCCGCTGATCAGCTTTTCTGCGTACCTGAAACCGCCCTTGCCCACATGCGCCAGGCTGTTGAAAAAGGCGCACAGGCAGAAGGGGAATGGAAGAGACGCTTTGAGGCCTATAAAAAAGAACACCCTCAGCTTGCAGAGCAGTTTGCCGCCCGTACGGAAAACAGGCTGCCTGAAAACTGGGATGCCGACATACCGGTTTTTGATCCGCAGCAAGGAAATATCGCCACCCGCAAGGCATCCGGCAGTGTGCTAAACGCCATTGCAGGCAGGGTGCCCGAGCTGATCGGCGGCTCGGCCGATCTCGGGCCTTCCAACAAAACCATGATACAAAACTCTCATGATTTCCAGAAAGGCGCATACAGCGGCAGGAATATCCGCTTCGGAGTCCGGGAACACGTGATGGGCGCGATTGTAAACGGCATGTGGCTGCACGGAGGATTAAAGCCGTACTGCGGAACCTTCCTGGTATTTTCCGACTACATGAGGCCGGCCATACGCATGGCAGCCCTGATGCATGTGCCGGCCATATACATATTCACCCATGACAGCCTTGCAGTGGGAGAAGACGGCCCCACCCACCAGCCCGTGGAACACCTGGCCGCCCTTCGCGCTATTCCGCATCTGCAGGTGATAAGACCGGCTGATGCAAACGAGGCGGCAGAAGCATGGAAGCTTGCAATGACAAGTGAAAACAAGCCGGTGGCCCTGATCCTAAGCCGGCAGGGACTGCCTGTCATAGACAGAAGCGGCAATGCTGCGGCCGACGGGGTAAAAAACGGGGCATACATAATATCTGATTCTTACGGGAAACCCGATATCATAATAATCGCCACAGGCTCGGAGGTCTCCACTGCTCTTGAGGCAAAAAAGAAACTCTCGGAGAAAAACGTGGACGCCAGGGTGGTCAGCATGCCCTGCTGGGAACGCTTTGAGCAGATGCCTGAAGAATACAAAAATCAGGTGCTTGACCCTGATGTCAGATGCCGGCTTGCGGTTGAAGCGGGCCTGAGCATGGGCTGGGAGAAATATGTAGGGCCTGAAGGCGAAACAATAAGCGTGGAACAGTTCGGAGTTTCGGGCAAAGGTGCCGAAGTGATGGCCAAATACGGTTTTACCGCCGGCAATATCGCGGAAAAGGCCTTAAAGCTTACAGAAAGACTCAAGACCTGATCCTTTTTTTAAACCTTGATGCAAGCTCCCAGGAAAAAACCGGCTGACAGGGCATTACAGCATTATTGGTAAAAACCGGATCCGACTCCAAATCATAACGGGATGCGGCTTTTGCCGCATCCCACATTTTAGTACCGTAAATCGGCGAATAATAGGCAATGACGGGCATAATACCGGCAGCCTTTACAATATTAATTGAAAATTCAACCGATGCCTGATCCTGCCCGGGAAGACCGGCAAGCAAATAGGCGCCCACCTCATTGCGGGAAAAACCCGCCTCTCTCAGGTATGCTGCAGCCTGTTCAAACTCCTGTGCCCGTATCTTTCTGTCGATTTCCCTGCCCTTGAATTCGGCTGTTTCCAGTCCAAGGCGCACGGTTTTCATGCCGGCCCCGCGCATGAGCACGGCAGTATTGCGGGATATGTTTCTTACATGCAGGGCGTTTGGAGTATGCAGGCGAAGTTTTACGCCCGAATCCCGGATCATGGAAAAAAGTATATCAGCATGATTCTGTGCATCCAGCAAAAGCGCGTCATCGTAAAAGGCAAAGTCTTTTACCCCGAAAGAACCGTGCCAGAAAAGGATTTCTTCGAATACATTGCGCGGATCCCGGCGCTCAATTTCCGGCTGAAGAATTGATGATGCGCAGTAGTCGCATGAAAACGGGCATCCCCTTGATGCAAGCATCGGCACATAAGGGATTATATTCTGCAGGTCCAGGGCCGGATAGGGTGCCGTATCCATGCTGCACGAACCGCAGGGAGCGGCCGGCCGGAGGCCGGTATATTTTTCAACCAGCTCAAACACGTACTGCTCGCCCGGGCCGGTTACCACCTCGTCAATATTGATCAGCCCTGAGGCATGATGCGGATACAGGGTGGCATATATCCCGCCCAGGACAACAGGGACGCCTGGATACACCGATTTTATAATACCCGCGGTTTCCGCTGCTCCCGGATACCAGTAGGCCATAACGCAAGTCATCAGCACCAGGTCCGGCCTGCCCGCTGCATTAAGATCACTTTCAAACCATTGAGGATCAATGCCGTAGCGCGAATACCTTCTGGGCACGTCTTCAAGACCCCGCGGCTTCGGGATATGGATCTTTTTGTAGGGGCCGCGGCCGCATCTAAAAGACGGATCGCAGGGTCTGTGCTTATCCCTGGGATGGAACCTGTCAAGACAATCTATATAGCCCACCCGGCAGCCGGAGGCACGCAGGAGTCCCGCAAGATAAAGAAGGCCAAGGGGCCTTGCCCAGAAATCATAGGCTGCAAAATCATGTATCCACGGATTGACACACAGGATAAAAGGCGGGTTTTTCATTTCCGGCAGAAAAAAGGAATCATGCTTCTGTGTCAAGCTCGTCTTCAAAGTAAACCATGGAGGTTTTTTTAAGCTCCCGGGTGGAAAACAGCAGGGTATAGTCCTTGACCCCTGTTTTTTCTGACAGCTCTCTTGCCAGGGCGCAGCAGGTATCCCGGTCGCGCGCGTGTATCATGGTATACAGGTTATAAGGCCATTTCTCTGTTACCACCCTGCGGTAGCAGTGGGATACGGTCGGATTTTCCGCCATTTTTTCTCCCACCTCGTCCACCCTGGCCTCCTCCACCTTCCAGGCCACCATGGCGTTTGCGGAAAATCCGGATTTCTGATGACGAAGGGTCGCCCCGAAGCGCCGGATCAAACCGCGGCTGTGCAGGTCCTTTAAAATTTCAAGCACTGTCTGCTCGTCGGTGCCGATACGCTCTGCAATGTCTCTGTAGGGCCTCGGCGATACCGGAATATCACCCTGAATGGCGGCCACCACTTTTTTTTCAAGTTCTGTTAACATGCCGTCCTTATTAACCGCCGGCAGCCCCGAAGGTCAAGAGTTTTCCGGACTTTTCCGGTTTAAGCCGGACTTTGAAAAAAGTTGTCTTATCGCCTCCTCTTCGGCCCGGCAGATACCGCGCTCGGTAATAAAGCCTGTTACCAGACGCGCAGGGGTCACGTCAAAAGCGTAATTTGCAGCAGCGCTGCCTTCGGGCATAAGAAGATTTTCCCGGGTTTTCTCAAATCCCGGCATGTAGCGCACCTCGTCGGGGTCGCGCTCTTCTATGGGAATCTCTGAAACCCCGTCGCCAAGATGCCAGTCAAAAGTGGAGGACGGAAGTGCAACGTAGAAAGCAATATTATTGTCTCTTGCAGCAAGCGCCTTTAAATAGGTGCCTATCTTGTTTGCCACATCGCCTGTATACGTGGTGCGGTCGGTCCCCACTATAACTATATCCACCAGCCCCTTCTGCATAAGGTGGCCGCCCGCGTTATCCGTTATAACAGTGTGGGCGACTCCCGCCGCGCCCAGCTCCCAGGCGGTCAAGCGGGCCCCCTGGTTTAAGGGCCGGGTTTCATCCACCCATACATGAACCGGGATACCATGCCTGTGGGCTGCATAAATTGGTGCGGTCGCGGTTCCCTCCTCTATGCAGGCAAGCCAGCCGGCGTTGCAGTGAGTAAGAATATTAACCGGTTTTCCGGGCTTTTTTTCTGCGATGGATTCGATAAGAGGCAGACCGTATCTGCCGATATTGCGGGAATTTTCAGCTTCCAGCCCGGCTATGGCTGAAGCCTCCAGCCTTGCGGCCTCTGCCCTTTTCTCCGGAGGAGCCTGTCCGGCTTTCTCAAGGGTGCGATCAACAGCCCAGGCCAGGTTTACGGCAGTAGGCCGGGCCGCCTTTATAAGAGACGCCCGCCCGGCGGCGGCTTTATAATCTGCTGCTGCCTGGTTTTCGCCAAAAGCCAGGTATACTCCGTATGCGCCGGTAACCCCGATAAGGGGGGCGCCCCGGACCATCATCTTTTTTATTGCAGATATTACGTCATCTACCGTGTTTAACTCTGATATCACGAGTTCGCCCGGAAGCCTGCGCTGGTCTATGATCCTTATCTTTCCGTCACTTTCATCCAGCCATATGGGGCGGGAAGGAAACTTCTGCTGAAACATGATCATTATCCGCGAAATATGTGAACCCTGAATTCAAGAGCCGTGCCTGCGGGTCCGCTCTTCTGATTTTTCCTCTATAAAATCTGTCCTTGCCTCCCCGTCAACCGGGCGGTTGCGGGATTTGCACCATCTTAGCAATTCGGCCACATCGACATTTATCGTCTGGACGGGATAGCCTGACTGCAGAAGCAATCTGTAAGCGTTGCCGGCGGTTTCCTCCCACTGCTCAAAGGTATCATCCATGCTGTCGGCATCTGATGCCACCTGGGAAAGCAACTCCCACTGCTCGCGGCTGTACCAGGCAAGTGTTATGGGAACATCCTTTTTGCGTCCGGATTTTTTTCTGCCTTGTTTCATATTTTCAAAATAACTCACCCGGGCCGGCTTTGCAAGCCTTAACAGCCCGGGTGTATTTTCCGTTTTCCCGCAGGAAAAAAATTAATCCATAATTCTTATCCCGCGGGACTTTCTGCGGTATTGATCAATTAATTTTAATGGCGCGCTGCCTGCGGCGCCTGAGATCCTCGATAGTGGGCGGCATCGAACTGTTTTTCATCGCACAGTCCCCTTTTAATTGACATGACAATTACATGGCGCTTTCGGGATGAAAAACATTGACCTCTTTTAAGTCATCACCCAGATAGGTCCTTTCATTGGGGCCAAGCACTCCCATTGCAAGACATATTATGGTCCACAAATGCACCACGTGATAATGGGCGCCGTAATGCTCGCTTAATTCGTGAATCTGGGCATGGCAGTTATGGCATCCAGCAACACAGTAACTGGCGCCGGTAGCCTGTATCTGCTCGTCCTTCAATCTTCCGAATTCAAGGCGGGCATCCTTGTATCCCGACTGCAAAAATCCGCCCCCGCCGCCGCAGCAGTAATTATTGGAACGGTTCGGAGTCATGTCTATGAAATTTTCCTCTCCGACGCACGCCTTGATCACGTAGCGCAGATCCTCGGCAATGGGGTCCCCGTAGCTTTTTCGTATTATCTGGCAGGGATCCTGTGCCGTAAACTTGATTCCCAGATCCTTGTTCCAGTCCGGGCTTACCTTGAGCCTGCCCTCCCTGATCCATTTTGCATAATATTCGTAAATATTCTTGACTTCAAACTGATGTTCAATGTTGAACTTCTGCAGTCCGAACCGGACTGCGAAAGTAACGTGCCCTCACTCGGTATTTAAAAACGTCTTGCACCCGAGTTCGTGGGCCTTGTCGGTTGATGTCCGGACAATGTTCCGCCAGGCGTCATCGTCTGCCAGAAACATGCAGTAATTCTCTCCGCCCCATCCTTTTGAGCCGTAGGTCCAGTTTGCTCCGGCCAAATATAGTATTTTCCAGAGGGGCACCATTTCGTCGGGTTCTGTAACCGGCTCGCGGGAATTCTGGTTAAGGAAGAACTCGGCACCCTGCTTGTCAATCGGAGCCTCCATGTCGGCAAACTCCGGCTGCGCCTCTTTGTATTCCTCGAGCACGTCTTCGACCACGAACTCAAAATCCTCGGCACTCGCGCCCATGGCACTGCAGGTCTCAACTTTAAGTGCAAAATCGCAGGAGCCGAGAATCCCCTTGGGCCTCTGTTCCCTGGGCCAGCTTGCCCTTGCGTAAAAAACAAGCTGAGGGATATTGATCTTCATGGGGCAGACATATATGCACCTCTGGCACTGAGTACACATCCATACCCAGGGAGTACTCATTACCTCCTCGTCCATGCCCAGGGCGGCCATGCGCAGAAACTTGCGCGGATCAAGTCCCTCCAGCCCCGTTGCCGGGCAACCGGAAGCACACGCTCCGCAGGTAAGGCATAGATCAAGATTGCCTTCATCGGGCAGGATCTGCTTTACCTTCTCCATAAAGACGCTTTTGCCGCCTCCGAGCTTGATTGGTTTATCTTCCATGCCTAAAAGGCCTCCTTGAAATAAAATGAGTTTATGCTCAAATTAATTGACCGGGCTCTTCTCTGTCAAGGATTTTTAGCATAAACTCAAAACTTTTCCCGCCATGATATTCAGTCTGCATTGAAGATTGCAAAAAAGATGGATTTTCGTTATAAAATGCAATCTATTGCACGGAAATTCCGCCCGGAGGTAAAAAGCATATGAATACTTTGCAGCCCGTGTCTTTCTGGGCCGGTAAAAAGGCATTTTCAAAAATAATGGATTCCGGGCTGTCTTCCGGAGACATAAGGGTTATTGCCGGGGCCGCAGGAGGACCGAAGTGGCTGGTATTAAACGCGCTGGGCCGCGCAATGTTTTCCCGATGGATTAAAAACCGGGAAAAACCGCTTTTTCTTATAGGCTCTTCTATAGGGTCCTGGCGATTTGCCGCGGCGGCCTGCAAAGATGCACAGTCCGCCATAGACCGTTTTGAATCAGCCTATATAAGACAGTCATACCGCAAAAACCCTCCTCCTGAAGACATTGACCGCGAGCTTGAAAGTGTACTCGATATCCTGATGGGGCCGGATGGGGCAGAGCAGATCCTGTGCCACCCGTTTTTCCGAATAAACATAATGACGGTACGCTGCAAGGGTCTGACAAAAAATGATGACAGAAAACGGCTTGTTCCCGGATTCGCCATGGCCGGACTGTTAAACGCTGTCTCCCGCCGGAGCCTGAAACTGTTTTTTGAAAGAACCCTGTTCTACGATCAAAGAGACCTACCCCCCTTTTTCGATATGCCCGGCTTTCCCATAAACCGGGTATCTCTTGATACGCATAATCTCAAACCCGCACTTCTTGCTTCCGGCTCGGTGCCGATGCTCATGTCCGGCATCACGGGCATTCCAAATGCGCCCGCAGGTATTTACCGCGACGGAGGGCTCCTTGACTATCACTTGAATATAGAATTTTTAAGCCGCAGCGGTAACGGCATTGTCCTGTTCCCGCATTACGCGGAAAAAATAGTACCCGGATGGCTTGACAAGCAGGTCCCCTGGCGCAAGCCGGATTTTTCGTGCATGGAAAACGTATTGGTGATTGCTCCGGGCCGTGAGTTTATCAAAAGCCTGCCGCTTGAAAAAATTCCCGACCGGAAGGATTTCTACCTGTTTGCTGGCAAAGACAAAGAAAGAATGAACTACTGGCAAAAGGTGGTTGAACGAGGACGGGAGCTGGCCGAAGATTTCATGGAGGCTGTTGAATCCGGCAAAATCCGCCAAAGACTCCGGCCCATTGAAAACCTGGGACAAAGATAAGGTAGATGAGAAAAATGAGGAACAAACTTTTTGTATATTTTACGGCCGGCTGCATTGGTGCCCTGGCAAGTAGCCTGGTGGCCTGGTTTTTCGGAGATATAGGCATTATGAAAACAGCTGGGGTGGCAATATCGCCGCAGCTTACATCAGGATGGCTTTGCCGGGAAACAATATGGGGCGGAATATGGGCCCTGTTGTTTATACTGCCGCTTTTCAAATCCAGGCTTCTGTTAAAAGGCACGCTTTTAAGCCTTATTCCCTCTCTTGCAGAACTGCTTCTTTTTCTGCCGGAAGGAGGAAAAGGCATGGGCGGCATGGAGCTTGGAAACCTGACCCCGGTATTTGTGTTGTTTTTCAACTGGATCTGGGGAGTGATCGCGGCAACGGCCATAAGAGCGGCGCGCTGACAAGGGCCGGCCTGAAAGCTCTCAGGCCAGCCGATTCAAAACCTGCTCCCAGACCTTTCGGACAGCCTCGCAGGCCGGGGCGTGCGGATCGTATTCAAACAGGGTTTTGGCCTGGACCATGGACTTTGTCATTGCAGGATCAAAAGGAACAAGGCCCACGCAGGTCACATTGTTTTTCTTTACAAGCCTTTGAATGTCATCTGCCCCGGCTTCGTTTAAATCGTATTTATTTATGCACACCATGGCAGGCACCGAAAAATGACGGGCCACCTCAATCACCCGCTCCATGTCATGACGTCCCGAGACAGAAGGCTCTGTTACAATCAACACGCCTGCAGCGCCTCCTATGGCCGCGATCACCGGGCAGCCCGTACCCGGAGGCCCGTCCGTGATAACCAGGTCATGACTGCCTGCCTCGGCAATTTTTGCGCCCTCCTGCCGGACCCTGGTAACCAGCTTGCCAGAGTTTTCCTCTGCAACACCGAGTCTGGCATGCACCATCGGGCCGAACCGGCTCTCTGAGATATACCAGTGGCCTGAGAGATTTTCCGGAAATTCAATGGCTCCCTGCTCGCAGAAATAATAACAGACCCCGCAGCCTTCGCATTCTACGGGATCCACAACAAAATCCCCGCTTATGGCGTTCCATCTGCAAAGCTCGATGCATTTCCCGCACTCGTTACAGCGCTCCGGATTAATCGATGCGGTGTGTCCGGCCATAAAATCATGGGTTTCAATTACGCCGGGGGAAAGAATCAGGTGAAGATCCGCCGCATCCACATCCGCATCGCACAATACGGGATTGTCCGAGAGCTGGGCCATGGCCGCCACCATGGTTGTTTTCCCGCTGCCGCCTTTCCCGCTTATAACCACCAGTTCCTTCATAATGCTATTTCGGCCACAAGTTCGTCAATGTCTTCGCAGAGGCGGACAAACCTGCGGCGCCACTGCGGGAATGCTTCCACCAGGGGCTCGCCCCGGCAGTAGGCCTCGGCTATATTTCTGTCGTATGGAATTTCCATTAAAACCGGAATATTCTCCCGTGCCGCATAATCGGCGACCCCCATATCCCCGATATCAGACCGGTTGATGATCAGGCCGGCGGGAATCTTTAAAATTTTCACCGTTTCTATGGCCAGCTCCAGATCATTTAGCCCGAAAGGTGTGGGTTCTGCGACAAGTACGACAAAATCGGTGTCTTTGATCGCAGCAATCACGGGGCAGGAGGTGCCCGGCGGGGCGTCGATGACGGCTGTCTTATCCGGATTGATGCGGGAACGGACTTGCCGGATTAAGGGAGGTGCCATGGCTTCCCCTATGCGAAGCCGGCCGTGAAGAAAATCCATGCCGTTGCAAAGGCCATGCTGAATTACGCCTATAATTCTTTCGCCTTCTTCGATCGCGCCCGCCGGGCAGACCGCCTGACATCCCCCGCACCCGTGGCAAAGTTCGGGAAATGTCATAATTGTATCGGCAATATTTACGATTGCATTAAACCGGCAGATCTCCACGCATTTCCCGCATCCCGTACACCTGCTCTCGTCGACTTTAGGAACCGGCACCGTTATTATTTCTTCATTTCTAAATTCCGGATGAACAAACAGATGTACATTCGGCGCCTCCACATCGCAGTCTGCAAGCTGAGTGTCTTTACCCAAAGACAGCGCAAGACTTGTTGCCACGGTTGTCTTTCCGGTTCCGCCTTTTCCGCTTGCCACGCTTATTATCATAATTTATCCGGTCTTTTTCTAATGACCACGGCACTCATGGCCGCTTCCGCCGGAGCAGAGATTGTCGCCGGTCTCAAGGGAATTCTTCAGATATCCGTGCACAAGGGTTTCAGGATCTTGAGCCGGTGCGCCCGTAACCACCCTGATGCCTGCCTGGGAAAGAAGATCAATGGCCTTTCGGCCCATCCCTCCGGCAAGCACGACGTCAACATTGTTGTCAGCCAGCCATTGGGGCAGCACTCCCGGCTCATGAGGCGGGGGAATCTGGATTTCCTTGCTCAGAATCCCGCTGCCTTCGATTTCTATGAATGCAAATTCACGGCAGTGGCCGAAATGAGGGGTAAGTTTCCCGTTTGCCAGTGGTATGGCAATTTTCATATGTGCTCTCCTTGTTGTTATGAAATTTTCTACATCCAGTGACCCTTGACATTCGGCCCGTCTGTCGGGCTGAGTTCGCCTTTTTTATATTGTTCGATCACGTCCTTGACCTTCCCGGAAACACCTGTTATTGTATGTATTCCGGCTTGGCTGAGCACGGCAAAGGCTTTTGGCCCGCAGTTGCCGGTAATAACAACGCCCGCCCCGTGATCAACCACTGTTTTTGCAGCCTGTATGCCGGCTCCCTGAATTGCGTTCAAATTCTGCGTATTTTCAACTCCTTCATATGACATAGTGTTTAAATCCACCAGGATAAAACAGGCCGCCCTTCCAAACCTTTCATCAAGCTCTGAGTCCAGTGTTTTTCCTTTTGAAGAAACCGCTACCTTCATATTCTCCCCTTTTTAACTCTGAATTTTTCCCGCCTGCGCCGCCTTGCAGGCCGATATCCAGGCATACTCATTTCTGCGCTGGGCAACCGTCCCTCCAAATATGCCGCTATCACCGACTCTATTTCACCGGATATAAAACCCAACAGCCTTATCCCGTTGGCTTCAAGGGCCGCGGACAGGTGCCGGGATACGGCGCCACAAAGCAGCACTTCCACATCCATTTCCACAAGCCTGCGTACCTTGTGCATCGGGTGATCATTTGAAAAATGCACATAAGTCCTGCCGGATTCACGGCCGCCGCGGATATCAATGACCAGCAGCTCCCGCGATACGTCGAAAACCGGTGATATTCTCCCGTTCCATACTGCAAGGGCGACCTTCATCCCGCTTTCCTCCAAGATTTGTATTTCTTCAGCACAAAATATGCCACCGAAGCGGGATAGCTCGTATTATCTTTTTATTCAAAAGCTTATATGGGAAGAAAGGTCTTCCGAGCCCCTAACAAGGAGTGCATAAAAGCAATGCTCTTAGTTTAATAACGATGCACTTCTGCAACTTTATTTCTGCGCCGGCTGCGGCCGTCAACCCCGGGAAGCTCTATGCCAAGGGCCTTCATTTTGCGAAACAGTGTTGTCTTGTGAATGCCCAGAGCGCGGGCTGTTTTTAATCGATTGTAATTGTTTTCGCGCACGGCATCCCTGATAAGCTGTGCCTCAAAGGCGCATACAGCCTCCTGAAAGTTTTTCTGCCCGATATCGGACTGTTCCTGTACCACCCTTCCTATGCCTCCGGGCAAATGATGTGGCTTGATCCAGCCGTTTTCGCACAAGACAAATGCATGCTCTATCCGGTTTTCAAGTTCGCGAACATTGCCGGGGTAATTATGCGCCATCAGGAGCGCAATCGCCTCGGCCCCCACGCCCTCCACTGCCTTGCCCTGGATCCTGTTAAACTTCTGCACAAAATGCTCAACCAGCAGGGGTATATCTTCCTTGCGCTCGCGAAGAGGAGGAATGTCTATCCTTATCACGTTAATTCTGTAAAACAGGTCCTGCCGGAATTCCCCGTTCTCTACAGCTTTTTCAAGATCCCGGTTGGTTGCCGCAACAACACGGGCATCAGCGGCAACAGGGGAACTGGAACCCAGAGGCTCGACCTGTTTTTCCTGCAAAACCCGCAGCAGGCGGATCTGCAAGGCCGGGCTTATATCTCCTATTTCATCAAGAAATATGGTGCCTCCGTGAGCCTGGGCGAATCTTCCCGGCTTGTCCCTGGTCGCCCCTGTAAAAGCCCCGGCCTTGTAGCCGAAAAGCTCGGATTCAAGAAGGGTGTCGGGCAAAGCACCGCAGTTTACGGCTATAAAAGGTTTTTCGCTCCTGGGACTCAAATCGTGGATCGCCCTTGCCAGCAATTCCTTGCCTGTCCCGGTCTCGCCGCAAAGAAGCACCGTACTGTTACTGGCCGCCACCTGGGGCAGAAGCTCAAATATCCGGCGCATGGCAGGACTTCTGCTCACCAGATCACCTACCTGGTATTTGCCGGTTAATTCCCTGCGCAGGGCCTCGACCTCGCTAAGATCCCTGAAGGTTTCAGCCCCTCCTACAATCCCGCCGGATTCGTCCCTGAGCAGCGCCGTGGAAACACTTACCGGGATCCGGTCTCCTTCGGCATCTATGATAAACCCGGATCTGTTGACCACCGGTTTTCCGGTCTCCATTGTTCGCTTCATCGCGCAATCCACCTCGCACATGCTGGCCCTAAAAACCTCGGAGCACGGCCTGCCCACGGCCTCGTGCCTCGAAATCCCGGTAATCTCCTCTGCGGCCCTGTTAAATTCCGATATTCGCCAGTTTTCATCTATGGTAAATACCCCGTCGGAAATACTGTTGAGTATGGCGGCTGCAGCCTGCGGCGAAATTGTCTGTTTTGTCTCCAACTCCATAATTTTTCTGCTCTTTAAGTGTTATTGCGGTTACGCACTCCTTTTCACATGCTGATACTGTTATTCAATTTATAATGAGAATATGCTCATAATTTGCAAAAATGCAACCCTTATTTTAAAAAAAATTCCGCAGGCCTATATATATAGTTTTTCCGGCAAGCTGCTTGATTTTACTTCCAAACTCGGTTAATTTTAGAAATTTTCCCCCAAAAGGCGGACAAGGAGAAAAGATTGGAAATAACTTTGCTCGACTATGGCGCGGGAAACGTGCGCAGCGTTGTCAATGCTATTGAAAAACTGGGCCTGCAGGTGCATACGGCAGCGTGCCCGGAGGATATAACCCGGGCTGAAAAACTCGTGTTTCCGGGTGTCGGCAACTTCGGCAGCATGATGCGGGTTTTGCATGAAAAAGGATACGTGGAACCGCTCCTGGAATACCTCCGGGCTGACAAGCCTTTTTTTGGTATCTGCCTGGGGCTGCACGCACTTTTTGAAAAAAGCCTGGAGGCGCCGGATATAGCCGGGCTCGGCTTTATCGCGGGCACGGTCAGACGGTTTGAGACGCAACTCTCGGTGCCGCACATAGGCTGGAACGGCATTAACATCCAAAAAAACTCTTACCTGTTTAACAACATTGCAGAAGATGAAAAATTTTATTTTGTGCATTCCTATCATGTTGTTCCCGAAGACCCGGAAGTGGTGCTCACGAAAACAGACTACGGCGAAAGCTTTGTCAGCAGCATAAGGGCCGGCAATATCATGGCAACCCAGTTTCATCCCGAAAAAAGCGGGTCTGCAGGGCTTTGCGTATTCCGCAATTTTCTGGAACCGGGCCCTGAATCGGGCAGAGGCGCGAAAAGCACCCGCAGGACAAAACTTGCAAAACGGATAGTTGCATGCCTTGACGTGCGGGCAAATGATGAGGGCGACCTGGTTGTAACCAAGGGAGACCAATATGACGTGCGGGAAAAGGGCGAGGTTCGCAACCTCGGCAAACCCGTGGCCCTGGCAAGGGATTATTACGGGCAGGGGGCTGATGAAATAGCCTTTTTAAACATAACCGGCTTCAGGGATTTCCCCATAGAGGACCTGCCCATGCTCGAAGTTTTAAGGCAGACTTCAAGGCACGTGTTTGTACCTCTTACAATAGGGGGCGGAATCCTTGGCTACAAGGATGCAAACAACAGGACATGGTCCCCTCTGGAGGTGGCTGCCGAATATTTCCGCTCGGGCGCGGACAAGGTTTCAATCGGCAGCGATGCGGTATATATAGCGGAAAAATACCTTGAAACCGGCAAAAAAACCGGCGACAGCTCGATTGAGCTGATTTCATCCGTCTACGGAAGCCAGGCAGTGGTAATCTCCATCGACCCGAGGCGAGTGTATGTGAAGAGTCCTGATAAGGAAAAACATCACATTATTAAAACCGGTATACCGGGACCCAATGGTGAGGCCTTCTGCTGGTTCCAGTGCACGGTAAAAGGCGGCAGGGAAGGAAGACCGGTGGATGCAGTCACCCTTGCCCGGGCCTGCCAGGAGCTGGGCGCAGGCGAAATCCTGCTCAATTCGATTGACAGGGACGGCACCAATTCTGGATTTGACATAGAACTGATAAATGCCGTTTCAGACGCGGTTTCAATACCAGTGATCGCATCTTCGGGGGCCGGGTGTGAAGAACATTTCCTGGAGGTGTTCACGCGCACCGGTGCCGAGGCGGCCCTTGCGGCAGGAATCTTTCACCGCAGGGAAATGCCCGTAGACCAAGTCAAGAAGTATCTTTACAACAAGGTGGAAGTAAGACGCGGGGGGATGTTATGAAAAGAGCACTGATATGGTTGACAATTGTCAAGAGAAAAATAAGCCTTCCATTCAACTTTTTTTCAGCGGTCCTTGTCGCGGATTTATTCCAAGGCATTTAAAGAGGCGGAACCTTTTTGCGACGGTTGATCACTCTGATATTCGCGGGTTGGTTACCGCATGACTATGTTTCGTCGCGGAGCTGCCTCTAT
>JAIPDS010000059.1 GCA_021737565.1 Desulfobacteraceae bacterium
TGATACAGTTTGTTAAATCGATTTACTTCTGGTTTCTCCATGGTATACTCCTTTTTTATAAGTGCCCGGAATTGAGCACATAATCGGAGTATACACTATTTTTGTTTTTTCTGCCGCGATAGCGGCTTCGTTCAACAATTCATGAGATTTAAGGCAAAAGCTGCATCATTTAATTTACACGTTATTATGGTCAATCCCTTGACTTTTATGATTGTTCTATCTATGCAGGAAAAGAAATCGCATCAAGCCTTATTTTCCCTAACAACCAGAAAAACAAGGAGATTATCATGGCTCAAAGAAAACGAACTCCCAGTCTGGACTCCATGATCAAGTTTTTTTTAAAACACTACAACATCCCCACAAAAAAAGACATCAACCGCCTGTCTGAAAAAATCGAGTCCCTTGAAAAAACAGTTCATAAAATGGCTACGGCCCCAAAATCTGGACCCGGCCAGCAAAGGGCAAAATCCGCCTCAGACGTTGTGTTAAATGTTATCAGAAATATAAGCGGAGGCGCCAGCTTCTCCGACATAAAGTCCAGGACCGATTTTGACGACAAAAAACTGAGAAACATCATATACCGTTTAAACAAGCAGGGCAAAATCAAAAGAAAAAACCGGGGCACCTACGTAGCATCTTAATTTCATCCCGGGTTGTTTTTGCTGTCATGTTGCGGAAAACCTTTCGCAGGCCGTTTCAGCAGTGGGGGCTGCAGCAGTCCCTTATTGCCCTGCAAATCCGACCGGTACCGGAAGAGCCCTTATCAAAGGGTTTTTAAGCACTTCCTTCCCATTAACTGATCAATGTCTGCAGGAAGCAACCTTCTTTTGACGCAATTGCTTTACTTTAAGGGGAGGCTTATGGTATCCGGTCTTTTCATGTTAAAGATTCTGCCTTGTAAAACTTCTATAATCGGAGCTCAACTAAATGCAAAAAACAGAGGATCCAAGAAATCCCGGGCTGAAAAAAGGAAAACGGATTTGCGGGTACAGAATTGAAAAGATAATTAAGCTGCCCGAGATAAATGCAGTATTCTACGAACTTGCCCATCTTCCCACCGGTGCCGCCCATATTCACATAAGCCGTCCCGACCCTGAAAACGCATTTGCCGTAATATTTAAAACCGTCCCCCGTGATTCAACGGGTGTGGCTCACATACTGGAGCACACCGTGCTTTGCGGATCAAAGAAATACCCGGTCCGCGACCCTTTCTTCTCAATGATGAAAAGATCTCTGAGCACCTTTATGAACGCGCTTACAGCTTCGGACTGGACCATGTATCCTTTTGCCACGCAAAATCAAAAGGATTTCTACAACCTGATCTCTGTATACCTGGATGCCGCGTTTTACCCGAGCATAGACAGGCTGAGCTTCAAACAGGAAGGCCACAGACTGGAGTTTGAAACCGATCCCGGGACCGGGAAAAAACACTTGGTATATAAAGGAGTGGTCTACAACGAAATGAAAGGCGCCATGTCCTCTCCTGATCAGGTCATGTCAAGATCTCTTTTAAACGCATTGTATCCCGACACCACGTATTCCTATAATTCAGGAGGGGATCCGGAACTGATTCCCGAGCTGACACATGAGCAGTTGCTAGAATTCCACAGGCATCACTATCACCCGAGCAACGCGTTTTTCTATACCTATGGCGAGCTGCCTCTTGCAGACCACCTGCGGCATATAGAAGATACGGTGCTTAACCGGTTTTCCAGGACCGAGCCCGATACAGAGGTTCCCTCTCAGCCCAGATGGAATGAACCCAGAACCGCAGTCTATACCTACCCCCTGGATTCCAGGGAGGATACGCGCAAAAAATCCCAGGCCTGCATGGCATGGCTTACCGCTGATATAAGGGATGCCTATGAAGTCCTTATACTTTCGGTGCTCGAACAGGTTCTTCTCGGTAATCCCGGGGCCCCGCTGAGAAAGGCCCTGATAGATTCGGGCCTGGGAAGCACGTTAAGCGACGGAAGCGGCCTGGATGCTGAAAACAAGGACACCATGTTTGCCTGCGGTCTAAAGGACGTGGACCCTGAGGATGCCGGCAAAATAGAAGAAATCATATTTAACGTGCTTACCGGGCTTGCTGAAAAAGGCGTTGACCGCAGGCTTGTTGAAACCGCATTGCACCAGATCGAGTTTTATCGCAGAGAAGTAACCAACACGCCGTTTCCCTACGGAGTGAAGCTTCTTCTCCGTTTTACAGGAGACTGGCTCCATCACGGAGACCCAGCGGGGGTTCTTAAGTTCGACGACCTTGTGGAGCGCTTTCTTCACGAACTCGACACCTCAAACCTGATGGAAAACCGGATCAGAAAATATTTTTTAGACAACCCCCATAGGGTGTGCCTGACATTGGAGCCCGACACGGCGCTCTTTGAAAAAAGAAAGGAAAAAGAGAAAAAAAAGCTTGCCCTGCTTGCTGAAAACCTCGGATCCCGGGACATGGAGCGTATAAGAAAAGATGCCGAGGCCCTGCGCAGGCTCCAGGAGGCCGACGAGGATCTTTCCTGCCTGCCTAAACTTGAAATACAAGACATTTTACCCGACATCAGGACAGTGCATTCTTCGGGGCATATTGATAAGTGCGCCGCAGATCTCTATGACCAGCCCACTTCCGGCATCTTTTACTACACGGCAGCCATTGGAATCCGGAACCTTGAACCCGAGCTTATTCCCCTGGTCCCCCTGTTCTGTTTTGCCATGACCCAGTGCGGAACAACAAAATACGATTATGTGGAGCTGGCCCGCAGAATAGATCAATATACAGGAGGCATGGCTTTTTCGGTTACCGCCGCAAACCGGTTTTCAGAAAACAATGACCCGTGTCTCCCAATGCTGACGCTTTCCGCAAAATGCCTCTCCAGAAATACTGGCAATATGTTTGATCTGCTGGGCGACCTGCTGAAAAATTATTCTTTTGCAGACCATGAACGGCTCGCTAATCTGCTCATGGAAATCCGCTCTGAAATGGAGTCAAGCGTGGTGCGCAACGGACACCGGTTCGCTGTCTCCCTTGCGGCCCGGGGCTTTTCAGCTGCCAACGCATTAAACGAAACCTGGAACGGCATTCATCAGCTTAAAAAAATAAAGGAGCTTACCGAAAATCTTGACCAAAAGCGTCTTGAACACATTGCCTCGGATTTGGACCGGATAGCGGAAACGGTTTTCAGGCAAAACAACATCCGGGCCGCGCTTATCGGCCAGCAGGAGGAGATAGATACGGCCGCGGTATATGCGGAATCTCTTATGTCCAGAATATTGCCGGCTGAATCCGGGTGCGGTTTTGATCCGCCTGAGATTTCTTTCCAACCAAAAGGACTTGGCCGTGAAGGATGGGCCACCTCAACCGCCGTCTCCTTTGTTGCCAGGATTGTGGAAACAAACAGGCTTGATCACGAGGACGCGCCAGTGTTGGAGGTAATAAGCAAACTTCTCAAATCAATGTTTCTTCACCGGGAAATCCGCGAAAAAGGCGGGGCCTACGGGGGGTTTTCAGTATACCAGAGGGAAAACGGCCTGTTCTGCTTTGCATCTTACCGCGATCCGCAGATTGTAAACACATTGCGCGTCTACGAGGCTTCGGCCGAATTTTTAAACTCCGGCGACTATGACACAGAGGACGTAAAAGAGGCAATCCTTCAGGCATGCTCCGAGATAGACCGGCCCGATCCACCGGGTCCGGCTGCAACAAAGGCATTTTACAGAAAACTTATAGGATTGTCAGACGAGCTTCGCAGAAAATTCAAAAAGCGGCTGCTGGAAGTCACCCTTGAGCAGGTACGGGCCGCAGCCGCAAAATACTTCTCTTCTTCCGGGCAGAACTCGGCTGTTGCGGTGATTTCAAGCGAAGACCAGCTTAGGGCCGCAAACCTGGAACTGCGGGACCGGCCCCTGGATATAAAACACATATAAGAAAAAACTTTTCGCAAGTCCATCAACTCTTAAAAACTCAGCGGTCCGGTTCTGACAGGAGTTTTTTCAGTTCCCCTGCCGCCTCACCGGTGAGATCCCCTCTTGCTTCGGCAATCTCTATGGTATGTTTCCCAATAAGCCTGTAGAGTTCCAGCCTGGTAGGGGCCTTGGCGCTGATTTCGGAAATGTGATCCCGCACGGTTTCAACATCCCCCCTGGCTATCGGGCCGGTAAGCGCCCCTGGAATCCCTGCCCTTTCAATATTGGACAAAGTTCCCTGCACCAGGGGCTTTAATATGGCAAAACCCCTGGACGCCGGCACGCCCGAGGCGATGATAAGCTGCAAAGCCAGGTTCATAAGGGTTACCATGTAATTTGAAGCCACAACTGCGGAAGCATGATAAAGCATCTTTTTGTCGGTCTGAATTTCAAACGGGCCGGCTCCAAGGTTTTCCGCCAGGCTGCGGGCGGTTTTCACGGCTTCGGGCTCTCCTTCCACTGCTGCCATAATCCCGACAAACGGATTTTTTTCAACATTCTCTGCCGCAAAGCTCTGGAGCGGATGAAGACTTCCTGTTTTTGCCCCGCAACGTCTGAGCGCCTCCAGTTCAGTGGAAGCATGTGCACCGCTGCAATGCAGTACAACCGTGTCTTTTTTCACTCCCTGGTACTCGGCGATTTTTTCAGCTGTTTCCCTGATTGCGCCGTCAGGGGTGGTAATCATGACAATGTCTGCTCCCGGGGTAACCTCCCATGGCAAAAGGGAAACAGGTGCATCCGAGCCGGAGACCGCGGCGGCCCGCTTTGCAGAGGCAAGGCCGCGGCTGGCAAAGCCCGCGGGGCTGTAACCGGCATCCGCCATGTAACGGGCAAGGGCTGTACCCAGGCGCCCGCAGCCGACAATCGCATATTTTTTCATAAACATCCCCCTTGTGTCATAAACAGTCTTCAGTCCCCCTTTTTAAACTCCAGTATCAGCTGGTATATTTTGTTCTTGGAGGTTCCGTACTTTTGCGCCAGATCTGCGGCCAGCCGTGAAGTCGGAACATCGCCGCCGGACACTGCGGCCTTGATCTCTTCTTCCAGAGCAGGGGGCAATTTCTCGGCATCCCCGTTAAGGGGCGTCTTGCCCGAGACCAGAACCGTAACCTCTCCCTTTACGCTTTGGCGCTGCTCTATTTCTTCTGCCAACTCCGAAAGGGGGCCTCTTATATATTCCTCGTGCTGTTTGGTCATCTCCCTGGCAATCATTGCCCTCCTGTCACCAAGGTAATCGAAAAGAATCTTTAAAAGCCCGGCAAGCCGTCTCGGCGACTCGTAAAAAATAAGGGTCTGCTCCGAACCCGCCAGACTGTTTAACAATTCACCTCGCTTTGCTTTTTTCTTAGGCAAAAAACCGGCAAAGCAGAACCTGTCTGAAGGCAGGCCCGACACGGAGAGCGCGGCAATGGGGGCCGAAGGCCCCGGAACTGGAACAATGCTCAGGCCGGCCTCAAGTGCGGCAAGAACCAGCCTGTAGCCTGGATCGGACACCGACGGAGTTCCTGCGTCTGAAACCAGCGCCACCCGGCTGCCTGCCAGAATTTTTTTAACCAGCATATCGGCTCGTTCAGCTTCATTATGTTCATGACATGAAATAAGGCGGGTTTTGATATTGTAGCGTGAAAGCAGGCGGGCCGTATGCCGGGTATCTTCTGCGGCAACAATGTCTACGCTGCCCAGCACATTGACAGCCCTGTAAGTAATGTCTTCAAGGTTGCCGATAGGGGTTGCAACAACGTAAAGTATGCCTGGCAGGCTTTTTCCCCGGGGAAGGTTCATAAAAAGGCTTTAACCGTAGTTTAAGGGAAAAGCGTTGGCGATGATTTCAACTTTGGGACGGCCAGTGCCGGTATCCACGCAAACCACGTCAAACCGCGCCCTGGCATCCATGCTGCGGGTCTGCTTGAGATAGCCCAGGGCGATCATGGAAATTCTCTTCTGCTTCCTTTTGTCCACCGCTGCCTTGGAAGATCCGAAACCACCTGATGAGCGTGCCTTGACCTCAACGAAAACTATCACGTCCTTATGCCTGGCGACAATATCTATCTCGCCGAACTTGTTGCGGTAATTACGCGCCAGTATCCGGTAGCCGTTTTTTTTAAGATGACCGGCCGCTATGGATTCTCCCAGACGACCGAACTGTTTGGATTCGCCCGGCATTTTCTTGCCCTTTAAAAAGAGGCCCGGTTTTTATTTTCCTTAATCCTGCACGCTGTAATATCTGCGTGGCTGCCCGCAGACGCCCTTAAACGTGCGCCTGTGAATCGGGCACCAGCCGTAGTCCCTGATCGCCGAAACATGGGCCTTTGTGGGGTATCCCTTGTGACTGGAAAAACCGTATTCAGGATATTCTATGCAGTATTTCTCCATTATACTGTCTCTTGTCACCTTGGCCACTATCGATGCCGCCCCGATGGACAGGCTCCTTGAATCGCCCTTTACGATCGCTTTCTGGGGCATATTAAGGTCTATACAATTCCGGCCGTCAATAAGCAGACAATCCGGCTGCGGCGCAAGATTTTTGACCGCCATGGCCATGGCGGCAAGAGAAGCCTGCAAAATGTTGATCCTGTCTATTTCAACAGGATCAACGATTCCGATGCCGACAGTGACGGCATGACAATATATTTCTTCATATAAACGCCGCCTGGAGGCGGGAGAAAGGCTTTTGGAGTCGGCAACACCCGTGACTGCAAATTGTTCGGGCAAGATAACAGCTGCGGAGACCACCGGTCCGGCCAGGGGGCCCCGCCCCGCTTCATCGACACCTGCAATCTGACGATAGCCGCTTTTGCGCGCCTCTTGTTCAAATTGCACCCGGCAAGCCGTCATTTTTCCGGCGCCCTTCTTTAAAAATTTACTTGCGGCGCAGTTTCATCCGGGCGGCTTTTTCCTTCAAGCCGCGCAAATAGTATATCTTGGACCTGCGGACACGCCCTTTTTCCACCACCTCGACCTTATCAATCGCAGGCGAATGCATGGGAAAAATTCTTTCAACCCCTATGCCGTAGGAAACCTTGCGCACGGTAAAAGTGGCGTTGGTGCCTCCTTTTTTCCTGGCTATTACCACGCCCTGGAAAACCTGGATCCGCTCTTTTTCACCCTCCCTGATCCGGACGTGGACCTTTACGGTATCACCGGGGCCGAACCCGGCCATATCCATTCGTAGTTGTTCTTTTTCAATCTGTTCCATTGCGTCCATGATTTCTTTCCTCACAACCTTTTTATCAAACCGGTCTGTCCCGGCCTGAGCCCGGTTCATATTTTTCATCTGCTACGTCGCCCCGGTCTGCAAGCAGCCTGTCAAGAATAATCGAGGCCGCGGAGCGGACCGAAAGATGATTGTAATCCCTATTGCCGGCAATAGGTGCAAGCCGGCAGTCGGCTTTCTGCATGAATTCTCCGCTTAAACCCCAGGCAGTTCCGAGCGCGAGCACATATGCAGACTCATTGCATTGAATCGCCCTTTTAAATTCATTGTATTCCATCTGCCCGGCGGCCCGGGATGCGCTGGTTGCAACTATCCGAACATCCCTGCTTTCCTTTGCCCGGATTTCTTCAACCGCTTCTCCAAGATCCGCCCGTATACGGATCAATTCGAGTGCTTTTCTCCGGTCCGGGTTATATACGGCTCCTGCGCCGTTTATCCAGTGATCAATAATTTTTCCTGCAAACTCCCGCTGGTCCTCCAGCGGAGTAATAACGTAGAATCCGGCAACCCCGTATGTCCTTGCAGCCCTTGCAATATCATGCAGATCAATGCTTGTGACCGCAGATGAAATGGCCCTGCCTTCCTTGTTTTTCACCGGGTAATGCAGCAGGGCCAGATACAGCCTGATGCTATAAAAGTGATTCAAGGTAGCGGCACCATTTTTTTACAATCAGTTTTTCCCGGTCTGTCAATCCGTTTTTTTCAACCAGATCCGGCCTTTTTAAAAGCGTTCGCAAAAGCGCGGATTCGAGCCGCCATTGCCCGACGGCTTGATGATCCCCTGACAACAGCACCTCGGGCACCTCTTTGCCCTCAAACACACTGGGACGGGTATACTGGGCGTGTTCAAGCCGTCCGTCCGAAAATGAGTCGAATTCTGCCGCATCTTGCGTGCCAAGAGCGCCTGGAAGATGCCGGATTACGGCATCAATGACCACCATGGCGGCAAGTTCGCCGCCTGTTAATACGTAATCGCCGATGGAGATTTCATCGTCGATATATGTTTCGCAAATCCTTTCATCCAGGCCTTCATAACGGCCGCATACAAAGATCAGGCATCCTTCTTGCGCATATCTGCGGGCGGCATCCTGGTCGAATCTTCCCCCCTGAGGGCTTAAAAGCACAGTCCTTGCATCCGGCCGTTCTGCCTTGATAGACCTGATGGCCGCGGCAAGCGGCTCGGGTTTCATTATCATTCCGCTTCCGCCGCCGTAGGGCCGGTCATCGGTGACCTTGTGGCGCCCCTTTGCATAATCCCTTACATTGATCGGGGTTATTTTGATTTTGCCGCTTTCCACGGCCCGGCGGACAATGCCGTATCCGGCAAAAGCTTCAAACATTCCGGGAAAGATTGTCAGCGCAAAAAAATCCATCCTTCCCGAAATTCTCCTATAATCCTTCGGGCAAATCCACCAGGATTCTGCCTTCCCGGAGGTCTATATGCCTGACTACCGTTTCAATCGCCGGAACCAGGCGCTCGGCTTTCTCATCTCTTACCACCAGAACATCATTGGCGCCGGTTTCAATCATTGCAGCCACCCGCCCTATAAAACCTTCACTGCTGTCATATACATCCAGTCCTATCAGATCGCACCAGTACCACGTATCAGGTTCCGGCGGCGGCAGTGCAGAGCGGGGCAGCAACAGGCGGGAGCCGATCAGCGCCTCTGCACGGCTGCGGTCGCTTACTGCTTCAAACCCGATGCATACCGAATTCTTTTTTACAACCCTGACGCTGGTTATGGTGCAGACCGAGGCCTTCTCTGCCGGCGGCTCGACAAAAACCGTTCTGCCCGGGTTAAAAAGGCTCTGCTGATCAACATACGAATAAACCTTGACTTCTCCCTTTATCCCGTGAGCTGAAACTATTTTTCCAACCAGGAGAAGCTCCCCGGGGTTCATCCTTTCATTCTTCGATGATTTCAAGTACGGTGCGTTTCTTAACCTTTGCCGAGGCAGCATTCAGTATGGTCCTCATGGCCCGCGCGGTGCGCCCCTGCTTTCCGATAACCTTTCCCAGGTCCTCCTTGGCCACCTTGAGCTCGAGAACCGCGGTCTGCCCACCTTCAACTTCAGTCACGGTCACTTCGTCAGGATTGTCAACAAGCGCCTTTGCGATGTACGCGATCAGATCTTTCATTTGCCCCCTCTCCTTTTATGGCTGCTGGAATTTTCAGATTCGCGAAAAAGCACTTTAAGCCGATTCTACTTCCTCATAGAATCCTTTTCTTTTCAGAAGACTGTTTACTGTATCTGTTGGAATTGCTCCCTTGTTCATCCAGTGTGCAATCCTGTCGGATTTAATCGTGACCTCATGGGGCTCGACCATGGGATTATATGTTCCCACGGTTTCAATAAACCTGCCGTCCCTTGGATAACGGCCGTCTGCAACAACGATACGGTAAAATGGTTTCTTCTTTGCGCCATGCCTGGCCAACCTGATTTTAACTGCCATGTGTCCGCCTCTCCTTTAAAACGGCATCATCTGCCGGGGCAAACCCCGCATGCCGCCCTTGTTTATTTTCTTCATCATCTTGAGCACCTGATTATAATTCTTCAGAAGCTTATTCACATCCTGTACGCTTGTACCGCTCCCTTTTGCAATTCTCTTTCTTCTGCTGCCGTTTAAAATATTGTGATTGCGGCGCTCGGCCCGGGTCATGGAATTAATAATCGCCTCTATTCTCGCCAGTTCCCTGTCGTCAACCTGCAAGTTGCTTAACTGCTTGTTCTTGCCCATACCGGGGATCATCTTTATAAGATCGTTGATGGATCCCATTTTTCTTACCTGGGCCATCTGGTCCCGGAAATCCTCCAGGGTGAACTCGTTTTTTCGCAGCTTTTTTTCAAGCTCTGCTGCCTTTTTTTCATCAACCGTACTCTGGGCCTTCTCTATAAAAGAAAGCATGTCTCCCATGCCCAGAATACGCGAGGCCATCCTGTCGGGATGAAAAGCTTCAAGTGCGTTGGACTTCTCCCCGACGCCTATGAATTTAACAGGCTTGCCGGTTACCGCCTTGATCGACAGAGCCGCTCCGCCCCTGGCGTCTCCGTCCATCTTGGTCAGAATCACGCCACCCAGATCAAGAGCTCGGTCAAAGGACTGGGCCATTGTCACCGCGTCCTGGCCTGTCATGGCATCGGCCACCAGAAGAACATCAGAGGGTTGTGCGGACTTCTGTATTTCCGCAAGTTCCTCCATCAGCTCCTCATCGACGTGCAGGCGGCCGGCCGTATCCAGTATCAGAATATCGCAGCCTTCAGACGGCGCCTTCTGCCGTGCTTTTTCCGCTATCTTTACGGGGGTCATCTCCATGGTTGACGGAAAAACCGGCACGGACAACTGAGCTCCAAGCTTTTGGAGCTGGTCAATGGCCGCGGGCCGGTAAACATCCACCGGCACCAGATACGGGTTTTTACCCTCCTTGCGCAGATAAACCGCAAGCTTGCCTGCGGTGGTGGTCTTGCCCGAACCCTGAAGCCCCGCCAGCATAACGGTGTTCGGCGCCGGGCCGGAAAGATTTAACCCCTGGTTTTGCCCGCCCATCAGGGCGGTCAGCTCCTCGTTTACGATCTTGATGACCTGCTGGGCAGGAGTGAGGCTGGAGAGCACCTCCTGACCAACGGCACGGGCCTTTATATCCGATATGAGCTGCTTTACAACCTTATAGTGAGCATCGGCCTCCAGCAGCGCCAAACGCACTTCGCGCAGCCCCTCCTCAATGTTTTTCTCGGTGAGCCTGCCGTGGCCTTTTAACTTTTTGAAAACCGAATTGAGTTTTTCGCTTAAATTGTCAAACATAACCGATTCTGCTTCAGCCTCAGCCGCGAAATTAATCCATTGAAATTAATATTTGCGTATTGCAATGTCAAGTATAATAATATGTTTTTAATAATTTGTACAAAGATTTGTTAAATATATTATATGTTCAAACCCATGGCGATTCAACCCCAAAAAAGGTCTGCAAAGACCGATATCAGAAACCTTGACCGCAGCAGGCTGGTGGAATTTTTTAAAAACCACGGTATGCGCGGTTTCAGGGCGGACCAGACACTTCGCTGGCTGTATTTCAGGCGGGCTGAAAGCTTTTCGGAAATGACCGATCTGGCAAAAGAAGCCCGCACCCTGCTTGAAAGCAACTTTTATATCAACAGGCCGGAAATAAAGGACTTGCAGACGGGAAAGGACGGAACCCGCAAGTTTCTGTTCGGCCTTGAAGACGAAAACACTTTTGAGTCTGTGCTTATTCCTGAAAAGCAGCATTATACCCTCTGCATTTCCACCCAGGTGGGATGCGCCATGGGATGTGCTTTCTGCATGACCGGAAAAACCGGCTTTATCCGGAATCTGAGCCGTGCTGAAATAATCGGCCAGGTAATAGCCGCCATGGATGAGGCCGAGAAACGCGGAGACATGCGTCTTTCAAACTTAGTGCTGATGGGGATGGGAGAACCCCTTGCCAACTACAAAAACGTGGTCAGCGCAATCGAGGCAATTACAGACTCAAACTGGGGCCTGAAATTTTCAACCCGCAGGGTGACGCTTTCCACCGCCGGCCTGGTGGACAAACTTGATGACCTTGCCCGTGATACCCGTATCAGGCTTGCCGTCTCCTTAAACGCTGCGGACAACGCCACAAGAAACAGGCTTATGCCTGTAAACAAAACTTTTCCGGTAGAACGCCTGATAGAAGCGTGCGCCAGCTATCCGCTGCCGCCAAGAGACAAGATCACCTTTGAATACATTCTTATAAAGGGCATAAATGATTCAAAAAAAGACGCCATTAAACTGGCCGGGCTGTTGCGGCCCGTACGGGCAAAGATAAACCTGATTCCTTTTAACTCTCACCCGGGCTCTGAATTTGTCCGGCCGGATATTGATACCATAGAAGCATTTCAGTCAGTGCTTGCTGAAAAAAATTATACCGCAATCATAAGATGGAGCAAGGGCACGGATATATCAGCGGCCTGCGGTCAGCTCAGAGGCGAGCAAAGTTTTTATTGACAAAGCCGTATTTAACCTTTAATTTATCGTACCATATTCGATTTGCATTCGAATATGGTACAAATTCAGTCCAGCATTTCGGGGTAAGACATTTCGCGCAAGCGAAGCCTTCCGAAGCAGCACCTGAAAGTTTGTACGGATAAATTATGAAAGGAGGTGGCTAGTTTAATGGAAGGTCGGGTAAAATGGTTTAATGAGAAAAAAGGCTACGGCTTTATTGAAACCCAGGAACACGGCGATGTTTTCGTGCACTATTCAAATATTGACGGCACCGGTTTCCGCACCCTGAATGAACTGGATCGCGTATCCCTGGAAGTACAGGATTCTCCAAAAGGCCCTCAGGCGATTAATGTAAAGCGTTTATAAAGGCCATATACGCCGCTTATCAGGAAAATCAAGCCGGGACCGGCAAAACGGTCCCGGCTTTTTATTGCAAGGCAACCGATATGTGCAAAAGGCCCCCTGATGCCCAAACCCTGAAAAACAACGGGTTAAAGTTAGACAAAGCGGAAATAAGGCGAAAAACCCTGCACCTGCTCGCCCTGGCAATCCCTTTTGCCATATTTTACATTCCCCGACCTGCCGCCGTTTGCCTGCTTGTCCCGCTTGGCCTTGCAATGCTTGCAGGAGAGCTTCTCAGGAAAAAATATTTTTTTCTGCAAAATCTTTTCCTGAAAATATTCGGCCCGGTTATACGGTCCAGGGAAAAAGAAGAAATTACAGGCGGAACTTATTTCTTTGTCGCCGGTGCAATCTGCCTGTTAATTTTTGACAAGCCTATAGCCTTTACAGTCATGGGCTTCATTATCGCGGGGGATGCCGCGGCAGCCCTTGCCGGAATGAAATTCGGGCGCCTGCGCACTTCCTGGGGCAAGTCCGTGGAAGGTGTCATAGCCTCCTTGCTGGCATGCATAATGTTCTGGGCCCTGTTTCCGAAAATCGATTTTACCCCTGCCCTTGCCGGCGCCCTGATTACAGGTTTCCTTGAATTTTTGCCCCTGAAAATAAATGACAATCTTTTCGTACCAATAATCTGCGGCCTTATACTGCAAACCTGGATCGGCTGGTAAGACCCGGGTTGTTTACCCGTCTTCTTCTGTCTTGTCTTTCTTTGTCTCCCCGGTTTTTTCCCCGGGTTTCTGTCTTTGTTTTTTATCCTGTTTATCCTGCTGTTTCATGCTCAGCCGGATTTTCTTTTCCTCAGGAAGCACTTCAAGCACCCTTGCCTCCACCTCCATGCCCGGCTCGTAGTTTTCAAGGGGATTTTCGCCCCTGACCGCAGGCAGTTCAGAGACATGAACCAATCCCTGTAAGCCTTGGTCTATTTCCACAAACAAACCAAAATCGGTTATATTGACTATCTTTCCGGAAACAGACACCCCCCGTGGATATTTATGAGGAAGCTCCTCCCACGGATTAGGATAAAGCTGCTTTATTCCCAGGTTTACCTTCTGATTTTCGCGGTCAATATCCAGAATCTTGGCCTGAACGGCCTGGCCCTTCCTGTAATGTTCGGAGGGTTTTACTGTCTGGGTCCATGACATGTCTGAAACATGCACCAAACCGTTGATGCCTTCCACAATTGCCACAAACACTCCAAAATCGGCAACTTTTTTGATTTTGCCTTCTATAATCGCACCCTTTGGGTATTTCTGCTCAAGCGTATCCCAGGGATTTGGGATAAGCTGCTTTATGCCGAGGGAAACCTTGCGGTTTTCCCTGTCAATTTCAAGTACTTTAACCTGTATTCTCTCGCCCGCGGAATATATTTTTGAGGGGTGCTGACGAACCGGGGTCCACGAAATATTGCTTATGTGTACCAGCCCGGTGACCCCGTCAAGATCAACAAACAAACCGTAATCGGTAATATTTGTAATGGTGCCCTCTACCACATCACCAACGGATAAATGCCGGAGAGCCTCTTCCTGCCGCTTTCTGTGTTCCTTCTCAATTAATACGCGCCGGGAGACCACCACGTTTCTCTCTGACTTGTCAAACTGCAGGATCTTAAACTCGTGCTCCGTGTCAATCCATTCTCCGGGATCTTTAGCCGGTTTGATATCGAGCTGGGATGCCGGAAGAAAGGCCCTTACACCTATATCCACAAAAAAGCCGCCCTTTACCTGGGAGACGATTACGCCTCTTACGGTGCCTTCTGTTTCGTAAATCTTCTCAAGTCTTTCGAGCAGCTTTTCGGTTTGCACCTCCTCTCTTGAAAGAATGGGATATCCCTCCTCGTCCCGGCCTACAAAATAAACCTCAACCCGGTCTCCCACATTTAAGTCAGCACTCTGATCAAACCCGGTAAACTCCTTTAAAGAAACCTCCCCCTCGTATTTGTCACCTATATCTACCAACACCCTGTCGCGCTCTATTCCGACGACTTCGCCTTCAACGATCCTGCCAGGATCGACCGGCTTGAAACTCCCCTCATACATGGCCATCAGGCTGGCCATGTCTGCTCCTTCTTCATCGGGAATTTCAGGGGACTCCCCCCATTCATCTGTTTTATTTTTATCGTTCATATCGCGGGCATCCCGGCGATCGATTTTTTTTACGGTCATGGATTAAAAACACCTCCCTCATGGTATATATAATAAAAGTAAACACGCAGCAGGAAAATGCAATGCAGTAAAGCCGGCAAATGTCTGTAGGTTTGTTTTAAATCTGCAATGATAAATTCAGGGAGTTCAAACTTGATTTTAAAATAAATATATCGTATGGTGCCTGCGAAATTGGCTTGTATAATTAAGTTGTTTTACACTAAAGTAGTAAAAATTCAAACCCTGAGAACAACAGGAGGCTTCAGAAAATGGAAGAAAGGTTCTGGCACAAAAACTACGATTACAGCGTTCCCCCAAGCATCCGCTACCCCAAGATTCCGGTTCACGAGCTGGTACATACCGCAGCCAGCCTCACGCCCAACAAAACGGCTGCCAACCTGTACGGAACTGAAATTACTTTTTCCGATCTGCGCCGCCAGGTCGTACGCATGGCAAATGCCCTTGCAGGTCTGGGCATAAAAAAAGGCGACCGGGTTGGAGTTCATCTTCCCAACTGCCCGCAGTACATAATAGCCTATTACGGTGCCATGTCCTTGGGAGCCATAGTTGTTAACCTAAATCCCATGTACACGGCAGAAGAACTAAAGGGCCTTTCGAAAAATACCGGCTTAGACACCCTTTTTACCTTTGACATGGTTCTGCCTAATATCAAACAGCTGTGCGAATCAGTGGAAATAAAAAATGTCATAATCACAAAAATAACAGACTACATCAACGGCTTTAATGTGAGCACGCCCGAAGAGCTCGGGCTTGAAAAAGGCTGGCATCACTTTTCTCAGCTACTTGAAAGCTGCACAAACACCGTTCCGCCGCGGGTTGACATTGATCCCCACGATCCGGCCCTAATCCAGTTTACAGGCGGCACCACGGGTCTGCCCAAGGGGGCGGTACTTACCCACAGAAACATAATTGCGGCCACCATGCAGGCCAGCCTCTGGGGATCACACCAAACCAACATGACCCCCGTCCCGGAACGAAACGTGCTTGCCATGCTGCCGTTTTTCCATGTATACGGCGATATAGTAGTGCTGAACTGGGCAATGTTAAACTGCGCCACCATGATTCTGGTTCCGCGATTTGATATCGAGGAAATCATGGGCATGCTAGAAAACATCCCAAAGATCCAGTTCTTCCCTGCCGTGCCAACTATGATAGGAGCGATTTTAAATCATCCCAAAGCAGAGTCCATGGAACTCGACAAAAAATTCAGCCTGCTAAACAGCGGCGGCGCCCCCTGTCCTGTAAGCCTCATTGAGCGCGCCAGGGATTTAAACATATGCTTCGGCGAAGGCTGGGGCATGAGCGAGACCACGTCCATGGGCATTGCCAACCCGAACATGGGCCTTAA
>JAIPDS010000060.1 GCA_021737565.1 Desulfobacteraceae bacterium
AAGTTCGATTTTAGATGGCGCCGTAAAAAGTTCAAGATCAAGGCTTGCGCAATTTCGAAGAATGCAGCGTACTTAGCCGTACGTGAAATTCTGAGAAATTGCGCGTAACGCAGATATTGGACTTTTTACGGTGCCATCAGATATTGACGCTTTAATTTTAGGTGAAGCTATGAAAATAAAGACCAAAATACTGCTGGGTTTTCTGATTTTGGCGGCTATGCTGGCCGTGGCCGGGGTTTTTTCGATTTACGAACTGAGAACTGTGGGAGCATCTGTCCAGGCCCTGCTGGATGACAATTATAGAAGCATAACCGCTGCAAAAACGATGACAGAGGCCCTGGAAAGAGAAGACAGCGGAATGCTGCTGCTGCTTTCCGGTAAATGGAAAGAAGGACGGGAAACAATCAGGAATGCTGATGAAAAATTTCAAAATGCCCTGGAAACTGCGGCAAATAATTTGACCATCAAAGGCGAGGAAGCCTATGTGGAAAAAATCAGGAAAACCTACAAGGAATACAGCCGGCTGTGGGATCAGCCCATAGTGAACACCTCCAGGGAAGGCAATCTTGGCTGGTATTTCAACGACGCCCATCAGGCTTTTAAAGCGGTTAAGGCGGCGGTGCAGGAGATCATGGCCATAAACGACCAAACCATGTATGAAACCGCATCCGAATTGAAAAACCGGGCGCATCGGGCGGTGATGCCGGGGGTAATCGCAATTTTGTCCGCCCTGGTCTTTGCCTTCCTTTTCAATTATTTTGTAAACATCTATGTCGTAAACCCGATTCTCTCCCTCATAAAATCCATTGATGGATTTCTGAACAAGGGCGAACCGATCTCGGTAAAGGTGGAGTCAAATGACGAACTCGCAGACCTCGAAGCTTCGGTGACAAGCTTGGCCGCTATGGCAAAAGCCTCGGAAGACAAACAACTATGAGACCGCAGATCATAATCCGCAATATCGGATTCGTCCTGTTGTTTAACGCTGCATTTCTGTTTATCTCCTCCATTGTTTCGGCGGTTAACGGGGATTCTGCGTTTGTACCGCTTCTCTACAGCGCAGTGGTCACGGCTCTGATAGGGTTCTTTCCGATAATATTTGCTCCGCCGGTTGAATACATTCATAATGATGAAGGTTTGGCGATCGTGGTGGGGGGCTGGATTTTGTCATCGCTGGTCGGGGCTTTGCCGTATATCATGTGGGGCGGCCCGTTTAGTCTTACCAATGCTTGGTTTGAAAGCGTTTCCGGGTTTACCACCACCGGATCCAGCATTTTGACTAATATTGAAGCCCTTCCCCTGGGCCTGTTGCTTTGGAGATCCGTGACACATTGGATCGGGGGCATAGGAATAATCGTTTTCATGCTTGCTGTTACCCCTTCGAGCGGTCAGGTTGCGATGATTTTATACAGAAACGAGATCTCCTCGCTGGCAGTGGAAAACTTCAGGTACCGCACAAAAAAGACTTTTCAGATATTGCTGATCGTCTATGCGGGGCTTACGGTCATTGAGACCGTTTGCCTTCTTTTCGCGGGAATGGGGTTCTTTGATGCATTAACCCACTCCTTTGCCACCATTGCCACGGGCGGTTTTTCCCCGCGAAACGAAAGCATCGCTTATTTTAACAGCCCCCTGATTGAGAGCATTATAATTGTTTTCATGATTCTTTCCGGGATCCATTTCGCACTTATTTTCCTGGGGATAACGGATAATATAAAGAAGATCTGGAAATCTTCTATTGTCCGGTATTATCTGGCAGCCATAGTTGTCGGTGTACTGCTTGTTTCAATTAACATTTGGGGCGTCATTTATGAAAGCCTCTGGGAAGCATTGCGATACGGGGCCTTTCAGGTCGTTTCCCTGGGGACAAGCACCGGATTTGCAACAGCGGACAGCGGTATATGGCCCGGTTTTTCCATACTGGTCCTTATTTTCTTTTCGCTTCAGTGCGCTTGCGCCGGTTCCACGTCAGGAGGAATAAAAGTTGACCGTGTTCTTGTTCTCTGGAAAAGTGTCGCAAGTTATTTCAGGAGGCTTAAACATCCCAGGGCCGTTGTTGCGATAAAACTGGACCGTACGGTTATTGACGCATCAGTGGCCGAAGCCGGGCTGATTTACATAATTATTTATTTATGCGTGGTCTTTATTTCAAGCCTTATTCTAACTTTCATGGACGTGGACATAATGTCTGCGTTTTCAGGCTCTGTTGCAGCCATGGGCAACGTCGGCCCTGGGTTCGGCTCGGTGAGTTCTTTTTCCAATTACAGGATGCTGCCAGATGCCGGCAAATGGGTGTTAAGTGTGGTGATGCTTCTCGGACGGCTCGAGGTGTTCGGCCTGGTGCTTTTTTTGTTTCGTCGTTTAATCAAATAAGAAATGGAGTTTGCAGTGGACGCTGTTTTTGCCTGGATTGAGGCTGTACCGGCTATTGTTCGCATTGCGGTGATTTTTGTTTTGATCCTGCTTACAATCAAGCGCAACTGGTCGCTTGGCAGTGCATTTCTGGCAGGTTCAATCCTGATGGGTATTGTTTTCGGCATGGGACCGGCAGCCCTTGTACGTTCGGTATTTCTGGCACTGGTGGATCCCAAAACCCTGAGCCTGGCTGTTGTGGTTTCCTTGATCCTGGTGCTCAGCCATGCCCTTGAAGCTTCGGGACAAATGGGCCGGCTTCTGGACGGATTTAAGGGATTGATCAGGAATCCGAGATTAAACCTGGTAACGTTTCCGGCATTGATCGGTTTGCTGCCCATGCCCGGGGGTGCGATTTTTTCTGCTCCCATGGTAAAAAACCTGGGAAGTGAGCATGAGCTTCCTCCCGCCTATTTGAGCTATATCAACTATTGGTTCCGGCACATCTGGGAGTATTGGTGGCCATTGTATCCCGGGGTTCTGCTGACCACTGCACTTGCCGGCGTTGATCTCTGGCAATTGGTCGCCTGTACAGCACCCCTGACCATAGTTGTTCTTTTGGCCGGATACTGGCCGCTTCGGGCAATGATCGGCACCCCGGAAGCGCCCTCCTCGAAAAAGGCGGCTCTGCCGTTTTTAAAGGAATTGGCGCCTGTTGTTTTTGTAATAGTTTTCGGGTTGATCCTGGGGCTGATATTCTCCCGGCTGTTTCCGCAGGCCCTGCTGCCTGTAGCCAAGGAAGCAGGACTCATACTTGCCCTTTTGATTGCTCTTTTGTGGGTGTGGCGGGTCAATCGAGTGGATTGGAAAACCCGCTGGGGCATTGTCAAAAACCCGGCCCTGGTTAAAATGGTCTATATGGTGGCGACAATATTGATTTTTAAGGGCATCCTGGAGGACAGCGAGGCGGTGGCCCTGGTCAGCAGAGAAATGCTTAGCTGGAATATTCCATTGCTGCCCATAATCATGCTGCTGCCCTTTCTGGTAGGCGCAGTGGCAGGCATCACAATCGCTTTTGTGGGCACTACTTTTCCCATTTTAATTTCATTGGTTGATGTACTGGGCAATCAGGCGCTTTTGCTGCCATACCTGATGCTGGCGCTTGCAAGCGGGTTTGCGGGTGTGCTTGTCTCGCCCCTGCACCTGTGTCTTCTCCTGTCAAACCAATACTTCCACACCTCGCTTCTGCCGGTCTACAAACTGATGCGGGTGCCGCTACTGGCCCTGCTGATAGGTGCCCTGGCCTATTTTGAACTGCTGGCCTTGTGGAAGGGGTAAAGAGACGGCGTTGACATTATTTTCCAGTATTGTTTACCTTGTATATATATAAATGATAATTATGAAAACCAGTGCGTGAACCAGCTTTTAAGAAAAAATATTGCACCTGTCGCAAGGAGGAGAAGACCATGAAGAAAAGGGTATTGAGCCTTGCGGTCCTTACCAGGTAAAAGGCCCTCCTGTATGTTTCTTTAAGCCTCATAATTCCCTATAAAATCAAGTTTTAATTGACAAATTCTGTGGGGTTTATAATAATCTTTCCTGCAATATTTTTATTGTCTCGTTTGTTGCTGGTTCTCCGAAAGAAAACCCCCATTCTTAACCCGGCATGAAAACCAAGAGATGATAACAAGCTCTGTCAAACATTTCCAAGAACCCGAGATAAAAGATTCGTCCGGGAAATGCCTGGATGGATTCGTGAATAAAATATAGTCGCAGTTTGAAATACCGATTATCCTTTGCTTTAGCTTGGGCAATCCAGGATTTCAGCAATTCTTGCCCTTGTTTTTCATTTTCAAGGTGCCATAATGTCCGAGTAAGACTTGCTTGGGTAAGATACAGAGATAATTAGGGGGTGATGCAGCGTGGCACTGAAAAAATCTCAACTCTACAGCTCTCTCTGGCAATCCTGTGATGAGCTTCGCGGCGGCATGGATGCTTCGCAGTACAAGGACTATGTCCTCACACTGCTGTTTATGAAGTATGTCTCGGATAAGCGGGACTCGCTTATAGAGATTCCGGAAGGCGGCAGCTTTTGGGACATGGCTGCCTTAAAGGGCGATAAAGAAATCGGTGACAAGGTCAACAAGATCATAGGCCGGCTGGCAGAGGCAAATGATCTTAAGGGCGTTATAGACCAGGCGGATTTTAATGACGAGACCAAGCTCGGCTCCGGCAAGGACCTGCAGGACCGCCTTTCCAAGCTGATCAGCATCTTTGAACAGCTTGAACTAGGCGCCAATCGTGCTGACGGCGATGACCTGCTAGGAGATGCCTATGAATACCTGATGCGCCACTTTGCCACGGAATCTGGCAAGAGCAAGGGGCAGTTTTATACCCCGGCGGAAGTCTCCATGGTTATTGCCCGGGTGGTAGGCATCGGGCCGGGTACACAACAGGATCAGACTGTGTATGATCCCACCTGCGGGTCTGGCTCACTGCTGCTGCGCGCCGCCTACCAGGCGCCAAACGGCATGACCATTTACGGCCAGGAAATGGACAATGCCACCTGGGCGCTTGCCAGAATGAACATGATCCTCCATAATTATGAGACAGCAGAGCTGTGGCAGGGCAACACCCTTTCAGCCCCGTATTTTAAAAACCCTGACGGCAGCTTAAAGACCTTTGACTTTGCAGTTGCCAATCCGCCGTTTTCCGCTAAGTCATGGACAAACGGCCTGGATCCGGCAAATGATGAGTTCGGCCGCTTTGAATACGGCATCCCTCCTGCCAAAAACGGCGATTATGCCTTTCTTCTGCACCTGATCAAATCTCTTAAATCCACCGGCAAGGGCGCGATCATTCTGCCCCACGGGGTTTTGTTCCGGGGGCACAGGGAGGCCGACATCCGGCGCAATCTCGTTGAGCGGGGACTGATAAGGGGCATTATCGGCCTGCCGCCCAACCTGTTTTACGGAACAGGCATTCCTGCATGTATCGTGGTTATAGACAAGGAGCATGCAGCCTTTCGCCGGGGAATTTTCATGATTGATGCCAGCCGCGGCTTTATGAAAGACGGTAACAAAAACCGTCTGCGCTCGCGCGATATCCACAAAATTGTGGACGTGTTCAACAACCAGAGAGAGGTGTCGCGTTATTCCCGCTTTGTGCCGATTGATGAAATCGCTGATCCGGCCAATGCCTATAATCTCAACATTCCCCGCTATATTGATTCCAGCGAGCCAGAGGACCTCCACGACCTGGACGCGCATATAAACGGCGGGATACCCGAGCGGGACGTGGATGCTCTTGAGCCTTACTGGTCGGTCCTGCCGGGCCTGAGGCAAGCCCTGTTCATAGAAAATGGACGGCCCGGATACGTGGAACCCCGGGTGGATACCAAAGAGGTAAAATCATCTGTTTTACAGCATCCGTCCTTTAAGGAATTTGCAGAAACCGTTACTGACGTGCTCCGTGCCTGGCAGGCCGTACATCGTCGCGCACTGTTGGCCATGGACAAGGGAATTAAACCCGGTGATGTAATTTACGAACTTTCAGAAGATCTGCTGGAACATTTTAAAAATGTGTCTTTGATTGACCGCTACGACATATACCAGCGACTGATGGATTACTGGGCCGAAGTGATGCAGGACGATGTTTATCTCGTTGCCGCTGATGGATGGACCGATGCAGCCAAACCCCGGGGAGTAATCGAGAATAAAGTGCGCAAAATTAAGGAATCGCCTGACCTTACCATAGGCTCCGGGAAAAAGTTCAAAAAGTACAAGACAGACCTGATCCCGCCGGAATTGATGGAATCCCGGTTTTTTGCAGAGGAAAAGGCGCGGCTTGAGGACCTGCAGGCCAACCAAGAGACAGCGGCCCGTGAACTCGAAGAGTTTGCTGAAGAACATGAAGGTGAGGAAGACCTGTTAAGCGAGGTTAAAAACGACAAGGGCAAGGTGACCAAGACTGCAGTTACCGCACGGTTAAAGGCAATCAAAAATGAGCCTGAAAGCGAAGATGAGAAAAACGTCCTTTCCCGGTGCCTGGAGTTGATAGAAGCCGAATCATCAGCCGCCAGGAAGGCAAAAGAAGTTAGGGCGGAACTGGATAAGGCTGTGCTTGAACGGTATTGGCAGTTGACCGAGGACGAGATCAAGACCCTGGTGGTGGATGACAAATGGTTTGCCGGTATTGAAAAGGCGGTTGAGAAAGAAGTGGAGCGGGTTACCAGCCAGCTTGCAGGTCGTGTCCGGCAATTAAGGGAACGTTATGCAGAGCCCCTGCCTGAAATTGAAAAGAAAGTCGAAGAGATGGCCGCAAGGGTTGCCGGCCATTTGGAAAAGATGGGGGTGAGGGTAAATGTCTGATCAGGAGCTGGTCGCCCGTTGCTGTTTACCCCAAGACAATGAATCAGTTTCGGGTGAAGTTCCTCCTGGGTATAAGCGAACTGAGGCAGGGGTGATTCCAGTGGATTGGGAGGTAAAATCCCTTGGGGAAATTGCTGAAATAGTTAGCGGTGGAACACCGAGTACTCAGGTAGATGAATACTGGAATGGAGATATTCCCTGGTGCACTCCAACAGATATAACCAGTAAGCCTGGCAAATATCTTATTGAAACTCAACGGAATATAACACATAAAGGTCTTTCAGCTTGTTCTGCACGTTTACTGCCCCCAGGATCGGTTCTTTTATGCAGTAGGGCTACTATCGGAGATGTTAAAATTGCAAAGAAAGGGGTTTGTACCAATCAAGGGTTCAAGTCTCTTATATGCAGTAATGATGTTTCTAATGAATTTGTCTATTATTTATTGGTTAAACTAAAAGACCAATTAGTTGAAAAAGCCAGTGGTTCTACCTTTTTGGAGGTTAGCAGACGAGATGTGGAAAATCTCAGGATTAATTTGCCTCCCGCTGAAGAACAACATGCCATTTCAACTGCCTTATCAGACGCAGACGCCCTGATAAATTCCCTCGACCGCTTCATTGCCAAAAAGCTCGCCATCAAACAAGCTACAATGCAGCAGCTCCTCACCGGCCAGACCCGTCTGTCTGGGTTTAAGGGGGAGTGGCAAGAAAAACGGCTGGGCGATATAATTTCATGTATTGTAGGAGGGGGGACCCCGAGTCGTGCTAATCCTGCATATTGGGGAGATGGAATACCCTGGGTTACAGTAAAAGACTTTGCGGATTTCGATCCGGAAGCAACACAGGAATCAATTACACTGGAAGGTCTTAAAAACAGTGCATCTAATCGCATTCCAGCCGGAACAATTATTCTCTCTACGCGCATGGCAGTTGGACAGGTGGCTATTTATCGAGTCGATGTCGCAATAAATCAGGATTTAAAGGCGATTTTTTTGAATAACTTTGTGGTTCCTGAATATGTGTTCCATTGGTTCCGGTTCAGTGTTGAAAAACTTGAAGAGCTTGGTAGCGGAAGTACGGTTAAGGGCCTCTCGTTATCAGACCTTAAAAGTATTAAGTTTATGGTGCCTCATATAGATGAACAAAGCGCCATCGCCTCCGTCCTCTCCGATATGGACGCAGAAATTGAGGTTCTGGAACGCCGCCGCGAAAAGGCGAAACAAATCAAGCAGGGCATGATGCAGCAATTGCTGACCGGCAGGGTTCGCTTGATTGATTTGCAGCCGGTGGTCGATCGGCCGGAAGCTGAATTCGAAGCAAGCAAATCGCATAGATGGGCTTTTGATGAGGCCGTGTTAATTGCGACACTTGTAAAGCATTTTGGCAATGCCCAATTCCCTATGGGCCGTAAACGATACACAAAATTTTCTTATCTTTTCCACCGCTGTACAGGCAAGCAACCTGATGGCTATCTGAAAAAGGCTGCTGGCCCGTATAATCCCAAGACCAAATATGGAGGGCCTGAGAAGATCGCAATAGAAAAAGACTTCATTCGAGAGCACAAGTCCGGTAGGTATAGCGGTTTTGTTGCCGGAGATAATATCTCTCAAGCCGAGAGCTATTTCAAAAAATGGTACGGCTCTGAGATCATACAGTGGCTGGATCAGTTTCGTTTTATGAAAACGGATGAGTTGGAATTGCTAACTACGGTGGATATGGCAGTTTGTGAATTGGAAGAAGAGGGGAAACCGGTAAACATTGTGAAAGTAAAAGACCTCATCCGCAGTCATACGGAATGGGAAGCCAAGCTTGGCCGTTCCATTTTTTCGGAGGAGTGTATTGCCAGTGCGATTGAAAAAAGTATAGATCTTTTTTCCGGGGAAAATAGCCCATGAATGAATCCCAGCACACAGAATGGAAGCAGACCTGGCGGGATGATCATTTAAAATCCATCTGCGGGTTTGCCAATGCCGAGGGAGGCGTGCTGGTGATTGGCAGGCGTGATGACGGCAGGGTGACAGGAATTGCCAACGCCCACAGGCTTCTGGAGGATCTTCCCAACAAGGTCCGGGATATGCTGGGCATCATGGTGGATGTAAACCTTCGCACCCGGCAGGGAAAGGAGTACCTGGAGATCCGCGTTCCGGCCTATCCCAATCCGGTGAGCTACAAGGGAGAGTATTATTACCGCAGCGGCAGCACCCTGCAGCGGCTGAAGGGTGCTGCCCTGGATAGATTTTTATTGCGCAGGCATGGCCGCACCTGGGACGGGGTGCCCCAGCCGGGGGTGTCCGCAGTCGATCTGGACAGCGAATCCCTGGAGCGGTTCCGCAGGCGGGCTGCGCGCAGCAAGCGGCTGGGCGCCGAGGTGCTGGAGGAAAAAACACCCGGGCTGATCGAGAAGCTGCGTCTTGTTGAAGGGAAATACCTGAAACGGGCGGCCATTCTTTTGTTTCATCCGGAACCGGACCGGTTTTTCAGCGGGGCAATGGTCAAGATCGGCTATTTTGCCGCAGAATCTGATCTGCGCTATCATGACGAGATCTGTGGCGGCCTGTTTTCCCAGGTGGAAAAGACCATGGACCTTCTGTTGACAAAGTACCTGAAAGCCGGCATCACCTACGACGGTATTCAGCGGGTGGAAACCTACCCCGTGCCTGAGGCGGCATTGAGGGAAGCAGTACTCAACGCCATTGTTCACCGGGATTATGCAGTTGCTGCCCCCATACAGATCCGTGTTTACGCAGACCGCCTGCTGATCTGGAACCCCGGCGAGCTGCCGGAAAACTGGTCAAAGGAGAAACTGCTTTCCCAGCATCCGTCAAAGCCTTTTAATCCGGACGTGGCAAATGCCTTTTTCAGGGCGGGTGAAATCGAGGCATGGGGGCGCGGTATTTACAGGATTTTCGAAGCCTGCGGGCAGGCGGGTACCCCGGAGCCGGAAATTCGTGTTGAGCCCGGCGAGGTGTGGGTGGAATTTACATATTCGAAAAGTTATCTGGAAAGCGTTTCATCAGAAGAGAAGATTCCAGGTGCTTCGGAAAAGATCACCCAAGAAACTACCCAAGAAGCTCCCCCGAAGGCTTCGGAAAAAACTTCGGAAAAAACTTCGGAAAAACTGACGGAAATGATTCGGGAAACTCCGACTATCACCATTGCCGAAATGGCCCGGGCTGTTGGCAAAAGCACCCGGGCAGTTGAAATGCAGCTTGCAAAACTCCGTGAGGCCGGAAGGATAAGGCGGGTAGGTCCCCGCAAAGGCGGGCGCTGGGAAATACTGGGGGAATCAGATGAGTAAGGTCGGCCGGCTCGAAATCATGACCCAGCAGAAAGTAATTCAGTTTTTCCGGGAGCACCTCGGCTACCGTTACCTGGGTGACTGGAAGTACAGAGAGGCAAACAGCAATATTGAAGAAGAGCTGCTGCGGGGCTGGCTGGCAAAGCAGGACCACAGTGAGCGCATAATCGCCAAAGTGCTGAGGAAATTGGACCAGGCAGCCGCACTTTCCGGCAGCAAGACTTTGTATGACGCCAACCGGGAAGTTTACGGGCTGCTGCGGTACGGGGTGCATGTGAGACCATCGGTTCAGGTGCAGAATGTTACTGTCTGGCTGATTGACTGGGAAAATCCCGAAAATAACGATTTTGCAGTAGCCGAAGAGGTTACCCTGGCAGGCGTGAACACCAAGCGGCCGGATATCGTGCTCTATGTAAACGGAATCGCCATGGGGGTCTTGGAACTGAAGCGCTCCACCGTGGCGGTGGCAGAAGGAATTCGCCAGAACCTGGACAACCAGAAGCGTGAGTTTATCCGTCCGTTTTTTGCCACTGTGCAGCTCCTTATGGCCGGCAATCCCAGCGAAGGGCTTAGATACGGAGTTATTGAAACCCCGGAAAAGTACTGGCTTGCCTGGAAGGAGGCCTCCGAACTTGAGGACCCTTTGGATCGGGGTCTGTACCAGTTGTGCAGCAAGGAGGCCTCCGAACTTGAGGACCCTTTGGATCGGGGTCTGTACCAGTTGTGCAGCAAGGCCCGGCTGCTTGAGTTGGTGCATGATTTCATGGTCTTTGACGCCGGCGCCAGGAAAACATGCCGGCATAACCAGTATTTTGCGGTGCAGGCCGCCAGGGAGCGGGTGATAAGGCGTGAAGGCGGCATTATCTGGCATACGCAAGGAAGCGGCAAGTCTTTGGTGATGGTATGGCTTGCCAAGTGGATCCGGGAAAATGTCAGAGATTCGCGGGTGCTTATTATTACGGATCGCAGTGAACTCGATGAGCAGATCGAAAAGGTTTTTAAGGGCGTCAATGAGGATATTTACCGAACCCGCAGCGGCCGGGATCTTGTCAACGTCCTTAACCAGGGGCATGAATGGCTGATTGCTTCTTTGATTCATAAATTCGGCGCATCCGGGGAAGGTGACGTGGATGCTTTTCTCAAAGATATACAGAGCCATTTGCCCCGGGATTTTTCCGCCAGGGGCAATCTTTTTGTTTTTGTTGACGAGTGTCACCGTACTCAATCCGGCAAGCTTCATGAAGCCATGAAGGCTTTGCTTCCGGAAGTCATGCTGATCGGATTTACAGGCACGCCGCTTTTAAAGGAGGATAAGCCCAAAAGCATTGAAACCTTCGGCCCCTATATCCATACCTACAAGTACGATGAGGCCGTGGGCGACGGGGTGGTCCTTGATTTGAGCTACGAGGCACGGGATATAGATCAGTACATCACATCCCAGGAAAAGATTGACCAATGGTTTGAAATCAAGACAAAGGGGCTGAATGATTATGCCAGGGCGCAGTTGAAACAGCGCTGGGGCACCCTGCAGAAGGTGTTGAGCTCCAGGGACCGCCTGGAAAAGATCGTTTCCGACATCCTGTGGGACATGTCCACCCGGGACAGGCTGATGAGCGGATACGGCAATGCAATGCTTGTTGCAGGCAGTATTTATTCAGCATGCAGGCTGTTTGAGATGTTCCAGCAGACCGAACTCAAGGGCAAATGCGCAATCATTACCTCCTATGTGCCGTCCACAGCAGAGATCAAGGGAGAGACCACCGGAGAAGGGGAGACAGAAAAACTTCATCAGTATGAAATATACAGGCGCATGCTGGCAGAGCACTTCAATGAACCGGAAGATACTGCCATGTATAAGGCGGATATTTTCGAGCAGGAGGTCAAAAAACGCTTTATTGAAGAGCCCGGGCAGATGAAGCTCCTTATAGTGGTTGATAAACTGCTTACCGGCTTTGACGCCCCACCGGCCACCTATCTTTACATCGACAAGCAGATGCGGGATCACGGCCTGTTCCAGGCAATCTGCCGCGTAAATCGGCTGCATACAGAAGACAAGGAAGTCGGCTATATTCTTGATTATAAAGACCTGTTCAAATCCCTGGAGCAGTCCATAAAGGATTATACAGGCGGGGCGTTTGACGCATTTGATGCCGAGGATGTGGAGGGGCTTTTAGAAGACCGGCTGGCAAAGGCACGTGAACGCCTTGAACAGACCCGAGAGGCAATAAAGGCTTTATGCGAAGGGGTGGAGCCGCCCTGGGACAGTGCGGCGTACAGGCGTTATTTTGTAGGACCGAGTGATGACCCGGTAGCTCAGAAGGATAAAGAACCCAGGCGGGTTGCCCTGTACAAACATGCAGGCGCGTTTCTGCGCGCTTATGCCAACCTGGCCAATGAAATAGCCCAGGCGGGTTACAGCGAAGAAGAGGCTGTTAAAATAAAGTCTGAGGTGGAACATTACGAAAAGGTGCGCGAAGAGGTAAAACTTGCAAGCGGTGACTACATTGACATGAAGCTTTATGAGCCCGCCATGCGGCACCTTCTTGACAGCTACATAAGGGCCGGGGAAACGGAAAAACTCTGCGCCTTTGATGATATGACCCTTGTAAGGATGATTGTTGAGCGCGGCGAGGATGCGGTTAATGAACTGCCTGAATCCGTTGCCGGCGACCAGGAGGCAATGGCAGAGACCATTGAAAACAATGTGCGCCGCCTCATAATCGATGAGATGGCGGTAAATCCGAAATATTATGAAAAAATGTCACAGTTGCTCGATGCCCTTATCAGGCAGCGCCGGCAGCAGGCAATTGAGTATAAGGAATATTTGCAGCGAATTGTCGAGCTGACAAAAAAGGCTGCAAATCCTGGGCAAGACCGCTCATCCTATCCTGAAACCATTAATACCCCGGCTCTTCAGGCTTTATACGACAACCTGAATGAAATGCAGCCTGCTGGAATGCAGGAGGCCGAGCCTGGCTACGGCAGTCATCCTTCTGATTATTCCAGGGAGGCAATGGCCGCGGTGTTGGATGAAACCATAAGGCGCGTGAAAAAGGCCGACTGGAGGGGCAATAAATTTAAGGAGCGGGAAGTTTACAGGGCGATTCAGTCTGTCATTGGAGAAAATCAGGGGATAGTGGACAAAATTTTTGAGATTGTAAAGAATCAGCGTGATTACTAAGCGGCAAAAAGGCATTCTTCAAAAAACGATGTTAGAGGTTGGCGATATCCCGGTGGAGATTCACCGGAAAGATATCAAGAACCTTCATTTGGGAGTTTATCCGCCTGACGGCAGGGTCCGCGTTTCCGCGCCGTTTCGGATGGATGATGAGGCCGTGCGTATGGCCATTGTATCCCGGCTGCCCTGGATTCGGCGCAAACAGCAGGGTTTTGTCAGCCAGGCCCGTGAGTCAGCCCGGGAGATGGTAACCGGCGAGAGTCATTATTTTCAGGGGCGCCGCTATCGTTTAAACGTGATAGAGCGCCCGGGCCGGTCCAGAGTCCGGCTGGCCAACAGCAAGACGATTGAGCTTCAGGTTTCCCCGAAAACAGATACTGCCGGACGTAGGCGCGTGATGGAACGATGGTATCGCCGGCAGATGAGGGAACAGTTTCCCGCCCTGTTAAGTGAGTGGGAGCCGGTCATCGGCGTGCATGTGGCAGAATGCCGCATCAAGCGCATGAAAACCCGCTGGGGGAGCTGCAATATTGATGCAAAACGCATCTGGCTGAACCTGGAGCTTATAAAAAAGCCGTTTACGTGCCTGGAATACGTCCTGGTCCACGAAATGGTCCACATGCTGGAAAGAAACCATACCGAACGCTTCCGTGAGCTTATGGACCATTTTCTGCCGGACTGGCGGCTGCGGCGGGACGAGCTTAACCAGGCGCCGCTTGGGCATTATAATTGGACATATTGATTTGGTTTAACTGAACCAGGCACGGGAGAACGGGGAAAAATTTGAATAAGTATGGAATTCTGCCGGAGAGAGGCCCTTGGGCTAAGAAGAGGCCGAAAATATAATATAATTTGGTCGGGGCGGCAGGATTTGAACCTGCGTCTCTGCAAAATCAGAAAACCCTTGATACACGTGGCTTTACCTTTAAAATCAGCCGATTATACAAAATATTTTTTCCTTCAATAGGTTCAATGAGCTCAAAAAATTCAGCCAATTTGTTTCAAACGTACCAGAATTCTACCAGAGCAGTTACCAGCTTCCAAGCTGGGTAAAAAGCCCTCCTGTATTTTTCTTTATGCATCATAACACCCTATAAAATCAAGTTTTAATTGACAAATTCTGTGGGATTTATAATAATCTCCCTGCAATATATTTATCGTCTCGTTTGTTGCTGGTTCCTCCAACAGAACCCCTCCATTTCTTACCCGGCATGAAAATTATGAGGTGATGAATGAGTCAATCTCAAGAGCCTGAAAAAACTGGACCTAAAACTGCCGCTAAAGAAACGCCAAGAATTGAAACTTATGATGGCGATCCTCGCCTGCTTATAATTGCCCCGCATGGCTTTAAGCCGAAAAAACAGAATGAAAAAAGAGATGATATTAATACCGGTGAAATGGCAGAATTAATCTGGAATAAGTTAAAGTGCCGGGTAATTATAAATTCCGGGATAAAAAGGACCGAAGCTGATTTAAATGAAATCTCAGGGCTTGAAAAGGTGCCTGAATTTGAAGATGCAATAAAAAAATATGCTGACAACAAAACTCCTACTTTAGTGCTCTGGCTTCATGGAGCAGCGGACACTGCTATAAAAAGCGAGGAAGATAAACATGTCGCATTTCAGAAAACGGAATCAAAAGGCTTGGATGCTGTTTTAGGTTATGGGCAAGGTGAACCCCCAAGGCTTACCGCCGGGGAAGAGACAGTCCAGAATCTTATCAAGGCCTTGTCAAATAATGGCATAAAAGCAATGCCAGCCAACGAGGAACTGGATTATTTTTGTGCTCATAATAAAGATAGAACAAGCCAATGGTTCAGAGTTCAAAAAAACAAAAAGTATGACCGGATTCAATCCATTCAGATTGAAATAAAAAGAGGCCTCCGGCAGCAGGATAAATATCCTGGCACTGCCGATAAACTTGCCCTGGCCCTATCTGAACTCACCGGGATAGAAATTCAAGATCCTATAGCGCAAAATAAGGCTATTGCGGTGGCCTCCAATGAGAAAGACCCAGTTGACGAATCCCTGGTTGAAGAAGCTTATTCAGAACTGCGCAACATACTGGTCAACCATTTGAGAAAGGGCATGCTTGAAGCTGGGAAGTATCTCATCGAAAAATTTTATGACAATGACGTTGAGCTGGCCCGCCAAAAGAGTTCCCCTAAGAAAGCCTCCCTCAATAAGCTTAAAAAGAAACTTCAGAATAGCGACGGAAATGCACCCTCCAAAACCTGGATATACGATGCGGTAAATTTGGCAGTGGATCACCATGATTATGCGAATGATTCCGTATACGGAAAACTTGGGCACAGCCACCAGGTAAACCTGACCTATGTCAAAGATCCTGATAAAAAGAAGACGCTCATAAAGGAAACGGCAAAAAACGAATATACTGTGGCCAAATTGAAAAAAGAAATTGCCAAGGCTAAGGGTAAAAAGGAGCCGGTGACATTGGGAATGCTACGAGATGTAGAGGCGTTAAAAAAGCGGGACCTGCCAGAGCTGCAAGAGATGGACGATGTTACAGTTGAAATTATAAAAAATTTGAAAAGTAAATTAACTGGCTATGAGGAAGCATTGAAGGGCTTAAAAGAGGTAATTGCTGAAAAGGCTGCGCAGGATAATGAGGGTTTGGAAAATTAAATTGGGATGAGGGGGAGACTGTTCAGCCGATTGAACAGAGCCGCAAGGAAAATTATCCAATCCTATTGATTTAAAAAATAAAGGAGACAACTCTGATAGTCGACCATATCAGAAAATTAATTTCAACTGGAACAGTGATCCCAAAGCCATGCGCCAAGGCTGATTTCGTTGTGAAAGGCTGGGGCAAGAGGAGAGGCGAAGCTGCTCT
>JAIPDS010000061.1 GCA_021737565.1 Desulfobacteraceae bacterium
GAAAAGCTGGTTCTGGATAAGCTGGAAGAGCAGGGCATAAAAAGAGTAAACAAAAGGGGAACAGTGGCCACGATCAAATATGATAATCCTGTTTTGCAGGAGTACTTTCCGGGATGGAAATTTTATCGCCTGACCAGGATAAACCCCAGGCGCCCGATAGCTGGTGGAATTTCCCAAGGTGTAGTCAGTGGTGATAATACGGTTTATATACTGAAAGATCTTATGACCAGCGGAAAGCTGGAACAGCCATTAATGAGCATGTTGCAAAAAGGGGATATCCGGCTGAAGGATACAGAGGATGTAAGAGAGTTCGCCCGATTAATGGATGTATTGTATCATACGGGTTCAAACGCAAACAGAAAAAATATAGTATCTTTGGGAGATAACCAGTGGGCGATTTATACAGGGACGTTCTTTGATTATTATAAGGGTTTCCAGGTCGAAGTGGATGCAGAGGGGAAGATTAAGGAGTTGAAATATGATTTGAAACTGCAGGAAAAGAAAGGATCGAAGGGTCCAGGCCCGGCAAAGAAAGAAAAAACCAACGCCCAGAGTTCTGCTTCCGTGCAAAGCAGTAACCAAGAATACAGTACCCCCAAAAGCCAAACTCAGACGGTTCAACCCAAGCAAGGCGTCTCCGAATCCGGGGCCGGACAGAAGAAGGGAACAGGCACAGGACAATCCGGGCCATCCGCCTCTTCATCCCAGAGTCAAGGCAGCTCCCGGGCGGCAAACATCATGTTCATCCTGGACGCCTCCGGCTCCATGTGGGGCGAGGTGGAGGGGCGGGACAAGATCGCCATCGCCAAGGAGGTCATGGCCGGGCTGATCCGGGATCTGCCGGACAACACCAGGGCGGGCCTGGTGGCTTACGGGCACAGGCGCAAAGGTGACTGCAAAGACGTTGAAGAACTGGTGCAGATGTCCCCCCTGGACAAAGAGAGTCTTATCAGGATCATTCAGGGGCTGAGTCCCAAGGGCAAGACACCGATCACCTACTCCGTCAGGCTCACGGCCGAAAAACTCAAGGTCCTGGAGGATGAAACCACAATTATTCTGGTCTCAGACGGCAAGGAAAGCTGCGGCGGCGATCCCTGCGCCCTGGTCAGGGAGCTGAAAGAATCAGGCCTGCGCTTTGTGATGCACGTGATCGGTTTTGACGTTACAGAAGAAGGACGGAAACAGCTCGAATGCATGGCCGAGGCCGGCGGGGGCAGATATTTTACCGCCAAAACCGCAGGCGAATTCGAGACCGCGGCCCGGGAAGTGGTTCAGGAGACAAAGACCGTCGGATTTCTTGAGATCATGGCATTTAGAAATGAAACTCCGGTAAAGGCCAGCGTGGAAGTCTTTAAGCAGGATACCGGGCAAAGGGTAAAAAAAGTCAATACCTCTATGGATGAAAAAAACCCCGAGGTTATCCGGTTAAAACCCGGAACATACAAGGTTGTATTCACGGACGAACAGCTTCCGGGCAATCCAAGCCGCAGTTTCTCAGATGTCAAAGTCGAGCTGGATCAAACCGTGAGCAGAACCGCCCGCTTTGAGGCCGGTATTCTGGAGTTGAGTGCAATAAAAGAAAACAGGAAAATACATGCTCATGCCAGGATATACCAGAAAGACAACCTGGCAGCCTCGGGCTGGCTGGAGGAAGGCAAAAGCAGGGCCTTCAGCCTTCTGCCCGGAGTTTACCGGGTGGAAGTCACTGACAAGTCCATCCCTGAAGAGCCGGTGGTAAGCCTCAAAGACGTTGAAATCAAATCCGGTCAGAGCATAAGCCGGCAGGCCAATTTTTCCCGGGAAGGGGAGCTGAAAATAGAGGCTATGAGGGAGGGCAAAGGCATTCACGTTCATGCCCGGGTCTACAAGGGAGATGAGCGGGTCGCCTCGGGCTGGCTGGAGGAAGGCAGGGGCGCGAGCTTCAAGCTTTTGCCGGGCGTGTACCGGGTGGAGGTCCAGGACAAAAAAATTCCGCAGCAACCAGTGGTTGTCTTAGAAGACATAGAGATTGAGCCGGGGCAGACAGTGAGCAAGCAGGCACAGTTTGCCCGGGAAGGACAACTCAGGATCGAGGCCTTCAAAGGGGACAAGAGCATCCATGTTTATGCCCAGGTCTACAAGGGCGATAAGCGGGTCGCTTCAAGCTGGCTGGAGGAAGGCAAGGGAGCAAGCTTCAAGCTTTTGCCGGGCGTGTACCGGGTGGAGATCCAGGACAAAAAAATTCCGCAGCAACCAGTGGTTGTCTTAGAAGACATAGAGGTCCAGCCGGGGCAGACAGTGAGCAAGCAGGCACAGTTTGTCCAGGAAGGACAGCTCAGGATCGAAGCCTTTCAAGGGGGCAGGAGTCTCCATGTTTATGTCAAAGTCTACAAGGGAAACGACCGGGCAGCCTACGGCTGGCTCGATGAAGGCAAGGGAAAGACTTTCAAGCTTCTGCCGGGAACCTACCGCGTCGAGATCAAAGGTCCTGACGATCAGGTCAAGGAACAAAAAGGAATTGACATCAAGTCAGGACAGACAAAGTCGGTTGCTATTGAGTTTTAGAAACCGCTTTTATCTTGTTGAGTTTTACTTGTAATGGGCTTGTAAGAAAGACTTGCTCTTAACTTGCGGGGAGGTTCCCATGATCACCAAGAAACAAAAGCAGGATATTTTTGAGGGTAAAATCACTCCCAGGCATCTGGTGCTCTGCATTTTTTTTATTGTTTTTGCCGCAGGCTTGTTAACCCTTGGAGAGTATCCTGCCTGGTCGGAGGACGATCCCTATGATATGCTGCCTTCTTTTATGAAACCGGATCATAGAATCTGGAAGGGCACTATAACGATCACCCGGACAGGACACGGGGACGAGCATGTAGACAAATCAAGCGGAGGCAATATCAAGCGCAGCGAATACTCGCGTAATGTTAATGAAAAGATGACTCTTGAGGTCTGCGGCCCGACCTACGATTTGTATGTGCTTAGAATGACCCATACCCTCACAGACCATACCAAGAGTAGCAGCGAGGTAGTGGAAGCCAATAGGAACTGCGGTATGCCCGAGGAGGCTAAGGAGCACACTCCCCTGTACCAGATAAAGCACTACGATCATGATATCAAGACCCCCGGGAATTCTAAAAAGAAGAATAGCAAGAAGACTGCCACTCTTTACAGCGGGAAAGGCGCAACGGAGATGAAGAAATATGCCGGTGCGACCATTAAGTGGATGCCCGGTAATAAGTACGTAATTTCAGCCAGCCACAAATGGTATACCACCCACACTGAAGATAGCGTGGAAAGCAAAACCTATGTATGCAAAGAAAAAACGTTAACTAGAAAAACGAATTTTAGAACTTGCCCCCTGGGCCAGAAAGGAAGCATCCAAACCTCTGGTTCACCTGGAGATGATTGCATCACCTTTACAACGATAATGCCGCCCAGACCGCACACCTTCGGTTTTGTTGACAACAAAACGGCCGACCGGAGCAGCGACACCATCTCCGATACCTATACGTCTCAAAATGACCAGGGCATATACAAGGAGAAGACAGTAGCCACATGGAACCTGAAAGCCCAAGATCCTTGCCAGGATGTTTTTGATGCACTCCAGGGTGCACTGGGCGCTGCTGAAGCTTACGCCGACCAAGATATTCGAGCTCGTGCCGATAATGTAGAGGAATATGAGGGCCTCATCACTAAAAAATATGGAGGAGGAGACCACCAACAGGACGATGGGGGCCCCCCTCCCCTTCCCGATTATGAAATGTGGGTGAAGCAGAAGAATTGTAAAATTGTAAACCGTGAGGCCTTTAAAGAGCAGCAGAAGAAGGAGTGCAAGCATCCGATCATCTTCAAGGCCACGTTGCTGCACGAGCAACAGCACGTCGACCAGTGCCAAGGGAATCACGAGAAGTTCAATTCCGATTTCGGAACAAAAGCAGGTGTTCAAGCCTTAGCCCAGGCCGAGGTCAGCGCCTACCTTGCTGAAGCTAAAAAGCTACTCGGCTGGCTCCGTACCTATTGCTCTGATAAAAATCTTGACCTTGACGGCTCCGAGACTAGGATCGAGTTTATCGAGGCGATGGATGCAGGCTGGTAGGCCGAGGCAGATGATAAGCAAGAGGTTTCAATGCATGGGAAAGTGGCTTCAGATAGTATTCATTGCTGTAACTCTAACCATCTTTGCACTTTCAGGCTGTGGTGAAAAAGAAGAGCCCTCCGAGCCAAAGGCTACAGAGAAGAAACCCGGGACACCCACGGCAGAGGTTGTGACAACCTATCCCGGGGATGGCGAAGCCCTCTGGGAGCCGGATCATCCCATATACATTCATTTTTCCGAACCGGTCAGGCCCGGGGATTTTTCCTTTTCCATTTCACCGGATCCCGGTCAATGGAATGTATCCTGGGAAAATGAAGGCAAGGAAGCCGTGCTTAATCATGCCGAAGCCTTCCGGCCCGGAACCGGGTATGCCATGACTGTCTTTCTCGGGGAAAAACCCGTCAAGTCCGAATTTCAATTTACGGTGTTCGGCCCGTCTTCTTTGCAGCTCATTGAAAAGGATCAGCAGAAAGGTGAACTGGACATAGATACAGCATGGCTGTATCGCATGCAGACCCTTTTTGAGCCAGGCAAGCTGCCTGAAGCATATCAAAGCGATACGCCCATAAAAGATGCTGATGTGCCCATACGGAGATTTTTTAGGGTCCGCGATAAGCTGAGCAAACAGACCCTTGAGAAACTGCGCCCCTACCTGGTTCGCCCAACGCATCCCGACAGCATATACTACGAATCCATGACCCGGAATAAGGAGGATTCAAGCGCTTTTTTCCATTGGCCGAAAGCGGCCCATGCTGATGACTCCCGTCCTGTTATGCCCTTTAGCACCCCCTGCATAACAACAGACATCCTGCTTATATGGCCGCCGCAACGATACAAGGCCGCGGCAAATAATGCCTCCTTTTTTATTGATGAATACAACATGTATCAAAGATTCAAAAAACTGATGGGCCGGGATATTCTCGATGACTATGATGCGCTGTTCCAAACCGAAGGCCCGAATGATCAAGCCAAAAACGGGGGCGACGGACGCATCGATATTTACATGATACCTTCTTCCCAAGCAGCAGCAGGCGGTTTCGGGGGGATGTGTATAAGTACGGCCTGGGAATCAGCGGCTGCCACAAATGTCAAATCCTCCGCATACATTCTGATTGACAGGAACCTTAAGGGGGATGATCTGGCTGCCACCCTGGCCCATGAGCTGTTCCATGCCTTTCAGTGCGCTTTTGATCCCCTGGATGACATCTGGTGGGAAGAGGCAACTGCTGTCTGGGCCGAGGATTATATCGATTCAACCTGGAACTTTGAACATGAAGATATACAGCATGCCTTCAACCGGCCGAAAAACAGGCTGAAAGCCCTGAATCTCGTCAATGAAAACCATGAATACGGCATTTATATTTATCCCTATTTTTTGAGCAAGGAATACGGAGACGAGGTGATTGCAGATATTTGGAGAGCCTGTGAAACAAAGTCTTCGCTGGATGCCATAGACGAAGCCGTACCTGACGGCCTGGACGAGTCACTGAAACAATTTGCAATACCCACAATAGATTACGGCAAGTATGAAGGCAGGATCCGCAAACCAAAAGAAAGTAATATGCCGCTTTTCAAGCATCACGAGTTCAAAGAGATCATCCTGAGAGATCCCGGCAAACCAGTTTTAAAATCAGTTACCGTTCCTCCCCTTGGAGCATCTTATGTTCTGGTAAAAAACAGGTTGAAAAACCCGGATAGCACACCAATGGTCCGGTTTGATTTAAAATCGTTTGCCAATAATGACGATTTGACCATCCAGGCGATCATCGATCCAAACGGGGATGCCCGCAAAGAGGACTGGACCGGACGCGAGGAAAGGGAGTTGTGCCAGAACAAGGCTGAAGAGAAGTTTGAGGAAATCGCAATTGTCGTGACAAATAAGAACCGGGACCCTATGGCGATGGATCTGGCCGAGGCCAACCCGCAAAAACATGGCTATAAGGCAGAGCTCGACATCGAAATTGATGCCGAGGGATGCACAGAAGCGGTCGGGAGTGCAACTATAACCGCGCATTCAATAGAACAGACCCATACCAAATGGGAAGAGACTTTACCCGGGGGGAATGTAAAAAGAACACAAACAGATTTGAAATCCGATATAAGGGCCACGATTCGATTACGCTTCGAAAAAGAGGGCGCAGACTATAATTCCTCTACCAATACGGTCACGCAGCATTTCGATATTACAGAGAGAACGGTTACATCATTTTCGGTAAACGGCAGGGAGTATCGCCTTTCATATAACTACTGGGCGGACAGGGAATGCAGCTGCACCAAAAAGATAACAGAAAAAACATTGCGGTGGAATTCTGAGCTGGAAGATTCCGGGGGTTTAAGCATAACATTTGATTCAGAGACATTAAAAGCCAAATATGTCACACTGCCGTCGCTTACAATTTATGCCGATTTGCAGGGAACCTCCAAAACCACCTATTCAGGCTGCTGCGGCTCTTCTGGTGATGAAAATAAAATACAGATAGACCAATTCCCATTCCACGTAGGATCGGTAAAGAGCAAGGGCGGCGAGCAACTAAGACCCGAAGCCGATCGGATGAAAAGACTCGGGCAGGACTCGCAGCAGTTTGCCCAAAAGATCATGGATTCCATGGGAAAACTCTCGGAAATGGATGAAGAGCAAGCGGAAAAATTCTACGAAAACCTTGAAAAACAAACCGAAGAGTTTGAGAAGGTGCATGATCTGGATCAACTGGCCAGAGACCTGGAAAACAAGGCCGTGCCCGAGGATTTGCTGGTCACGTCGGGCGGCGGGGAAAAATCTTTCGGTGGCGGCGGCAAAAGGGAGGAGAGGAAAAAGATTGAAAACGGCTTTACCAGCACCACATATGACTTGAAATGGAGGATAAATCTTAAAGATAAACCATCTTCCGATAATTAGAGGCTTCCTGCTTGCTCCGGCGATACTTATCATTTGCATGTCACTGTATGTTTCAGGTGGAAATAGCGCCGAAGGAGGCTGGCATCCGGTTGCCCTGAAGGGCGAAATCCGCGTGGAGCGAAAGGTTGATTTCACAACCTCGTTTGGCGGGGCTGAGCTGGAGAAAAAAGAGCGCGCCTTTATGACCATCACCGTGGATGACACGGTTCGCGTGGAAAAAGCCGGGGCGACCGGGCTTTATACCCAGGGAGCCATAAAAACCAGTGTGAATGGCCGCGAAATCTGGGACCTCGGGGAAAAGGGCCGCTTTACCCACACCTATGATCTTTCGGGACAGGAGCCGTTCGGGCCTGATCCAAAGCTTGCCAAGCAGCGGGTCTATCTGGAAGTAAACGAAACAAAGGGGCGTTTTCATTTAAAAGTCCCAGGGGGACGGGCCGAGGGACCTTGCATCTCCACGGTAAAAGCCGGGGACCAGGCAAAGGAACAGACCACGCAGATTGCCATGGAGCTTTCCGCCTGGTTTCCCGACGGACCCGGCGAAATGGAGGGAAGCTACCAGGCCGGGGCCGGAAGCATTCAGGGGCAATACAAAATAACCGCGTACCAGCTTCCGGGCGGTCCGGTCACAGGCGAGGAAAAACCCCGCATATGGGCCGCAGATGATCCCGACCTGCCCGAGATTCGACGTCAAGTCGGCGATGAAAAACTCATTCCTGTCAAGTACAAGGTTACCTGGGACCTCTCACTCATGGGCCGGCAGCCTGATGCAGTCCCAAGAATCCGCACATTGGCATTAAAGATGACAGGTCTAAGTCCGGAGGGGCGCCTTATACGCACAGACGCACTCCGGATGACAGGTTTTGACCTGGAGGAACGTGTAATACGTACAGAAATCCTGCAGATGACCGGGCTGAATCCTGAGGATCGGATTATCCGGACGGAAGCCCTTGAGATGACCGGACTAAATACGGAAAACAGGGTGATTCGCACAAAAATTTTAGAAATGACCGGAGTAAATTCCGGTGAATAAGGAGGAAAAATGAAACCGAGAACAGGCAATGGCAAAGCTTGTCCGGGGCATTTTCTTGCGTTCCTGCTGTATGGACTCATCGTTATTCTGCTTGTAAATTACGCCCCCGGCGCATTTGGCGAGTCGGCCCTGGCCGAAGAACTGCAGAGTTCGGGTTGGACAGTCCAGCAACAGGGAGGTTCTGCGACAGCTCAGCCGGCCGGCCAGGTACAGCATGCTCCTGCAGGACAAATTCAGCAGCAGCCGGAGCAGCTCGGAGATATCCAGGAAGAGGAGCCGACCTATTTTGACCCTGACAGCATACCGGATTCCGTACCTGTCCCGGATGCGAACTGGGTATTTGAAGTTCCGATTGATGTAAAGAACCTTCCTGATAACGTGCAGAGGCTGGGCATTACCTGCAGGGTCTTTAAATTTAAATCTATTACGCTGCCTCATGAAGCGCAAAGAATCACATTCGGATACGCAAAAAAAAGAGTTCCATTGGTAAATGGCGCGTATAAAGGGAATGTGATTGTCGGCGTAAAATATGATGAAGAGCTGGCTCATTGGGGCGAACATACTCCGTCCCCGCATAAGGCTGAAGAATATGAGTGTAAGATGTATCTCATCGGTCCAAACAATCACTGGGAAAGGCCAAAGAACTCTCAAGCCAGCCCGTTTTGGCGTCAGGCAGACCCGAACCAACCGTTTCGATGGAAAACCGGCCGCAATAACCTGCCTCAGTAATAAGGGATGCAGATATTACATATCAGGGGGCGGTAAAAAAAAATTGTTCAAACAATCAAATTATTGACCTGAAACAATTACCACAATAAACTTGCCTATTATTTTTATTTAAAATCCTTGTGTAGTGCATCCGCGCTTAAAAGGAGCCGCCTGTGTATCGTACCATCTGAAAATACAGGAGAAAACAAGTATGCTGCGGGCAATTTATCTTGATTACAACGCCACAACGCCCATTGACCCGGAAGTAATAGAAGAAATACGACCTTTTCTGGAAAAAGAGTTCGGCAATCCTTCCAGTTCGCACGCATTCGGGAATGCACCGAAGCGTGCGCTTGACACGGCCCGCAGCCGCGTGGCAGGACTCCTTGGCTGCAGCCAGGAAGAAATTGTTTTTACCTCAGGCGGCACGGAATCAAATAACCACGCAATAAAAAGCGCTGCAATGCTCCGCGCAGACCGCGGCAAACATATAATAACCACGCAGATTGAGCATCCTTCTGTTACAGAGGCTTTCCGGTTTCTTGAAAAACAGGGATTTGAAGCCACTTACCTGCCTGTGGATAAAACCGGCCGGGTATCCGCCGACATGCTTGAATCCGAAATCCGGCCAGATACCATACTTGTTTCAATCATGCATTCAAACAACGAGGCGGGAACCCTCCAGCCCGTGGAGGAAATAGCCGGCATCGCTGAAAAACACGGCATACTCATGCACACTGATGCGGCCCAGTCAGCAGGAAAAATAAAGACCAAAACCAATATTGCCGGGCTATCGCTTTTAAGCATTGCCGGCCACAAACTATATGCCCCCAAAGGAATAGGCGCTCTTTACATCAAAAAAGGCCTGCAGCTCGAACCCTTCTGCCACGGGGCGGGCCAGGAAGACGGGCGCAGGGCCGGGACGGAAAACGTGGCGCTGATTGCAGGACTTGGCAAGGCCTGCGAGATCGCGGAAAGGGAGCTTGACAAAAACTTTGTCCATATGAAAAAATTTCGCGACCGGCTGGAATCAGAACTTCTGAACAAAACATCCGGTGCAGCAATAAACGGTCATCGCGAGCACCGGCTGCCAAACACCTTAAGCATCTCATTTTATGATCTGGAGGCAAACCGGATACTCGATGAAATAAAGGACAAAGTCGCCGCATCTGCAGGGGCCGCCTGCCATTCAAACACGGTTTCGGTCTCCCACGTACTTTCTGCAATGGGCATGGACGAAAAATGGGCCAAGGGCACCCTTCGTATAAGCACCGGCCGCATGAGCACCGAAGCTGAAATCGACCGGGCGGCGCAAGTAATTTCAGCGGCAGTAAAAAAGCTTCAAAACAATTAATCAACTAATAACATAAGAAAGCGAAGAAGAATTATGGAAAATACTGTTAGAATCATGCCGTGCCTGGATATGCAGAACGGACGAGTTGTAAAGGGCGTTCACTTTGTGGATATAAGGGATGCAGGCGATCCCGTGGAGTGTGCGCGTGCCTATTGCGCCGCAGATGCCGACGAGCTGGCACTACTAGATATTACGGCCACAGTGGAGGGTCGGGCCACAATGATTGACGTGGTAAAACGCGTGGCTGATGTCTCCACTGTTCCCTTTACAGTGGGCGGCGGAATATCTGATGTAAAATCCGCAGAACTGATACTGGAGGCCGGTGCGGACAAGGTTTCCACCAGCAGCGCGGCTTTTCGCAAGCCGGAGCTGATTGCCGAAATGGTAAAGGCGTTTGGACCGGACAAAGTTACCGTGGCCATTGACGTGGACATCAACCCGGAGATGCCGTCAGGCTACGAAGTTTATATCGACGGGGGGCGCACCGCAACCGGTAAAGATGCTGTCCAATGGGCAAAGCGCGTGGAAGGATACGGGGTGCCCGTGATTTTGCCCACCAGCAAAGCCGGCGACGGCGCCCGCACCGGCTATGACCTGCCGGTAATCCGTGCTTTAAAAGAAGCCGTATCCGCAGAGATAGTGGCTTCGGGCGGGGCGGGAGAACCTAAGCATTTCCTCGAAGCCGCGGAAGCCGGCGCAACTATACTTCTGGCCGCCTCCGTATTTCATTTCGGTATAATAGACATCGGCGAGTTAAAAGCCTACCTCCGGAAACAAGGGATTCCCGTTTTTCTAAATAAAGGTTGACTCAAGGCGGTTAAAAGAACTCTGTCCTGTTTTTGCATGCTCCTGCTTGCTGGTCTTAAAATTTGAACCTGTGTCTTAAAAATCTGCACTATAAAGGAAGTCAGGGAGTTTGACTTTTTATATAAATTATCTTAATATATTTTTTGTATAACATGGCGATAGAATCGCAAAAAATGGAGGCCCCATGAAAATCGCGCACCTTGCGAAAATCCCTGTCTTTTTACTTTCTTTTCTTGCAGTGCTCTTTATTTTGTTTTTATCACCTGCATCCGCCCAGACCCAACCCGGGGCCGACATTGTTGTTCGGATTGCCAAAATAGAACAAGCCCTTGATGTTATAGACGAAATATTTGAGCCTGTTGACCGGCAGAGCAAAATGCCGCCTTCGGCGCAACTCCGGGCAATGCTTATGGGCACGGACTGGATTGATCCGGACAGAGCCGTGGTAATCGGGCTTAATTTTTACGAAGATCAGATGGAAAAAGAACCTGATATGGCCGTTTTGGTGCCGTTTATCCAGCCCAATGAAGATTTTGCAACAGTTCACGGGGCAATAAAAAAATCAGACCATTACCTGATTCCCATGCAAAAAGAGACGCCCGCCCATCTGGACCCTGAACTGGCATCGGTTCTGGCCGAAGAGGCCAAAAACCCAGGCAAACGCTTTGTGACTATGGATATTGCGGTCCCAAGGGTTCTTGACAAGGCAGACAGTCAAATCCAACAACTGCTGGCTCTTCTGAAAGAAGAAGCGGCAAAGGCCCAGCAGGAGGGCCCGGAAGCTGTACCCCCTGAACAATTAGATATTATCGCCGACACCTTTCTTAAAGTGGCCCGGCAGGTTGAAACCCTGTCGTTAGGGGTGGACTTAAACCGCAGTAATGCGGCTTTTTCCCTGAAAATACTGGCCCTGGCAGACTCTGAAATGGCTGAAGCATTAACAGGAATAGCGCACGCACCTGAGGGACGGCTGGGCAATTTCGAGCCAGACTCCGAGCTCCAGATACAGTTTCGAAGCCGGCCTTATGACACGGCCGCGGCTTCCGGTTTAATGGTCGATTATTTCGGCGAGTTCTACAAGTCCATGGGAATTGACATTGAACAATTGGCACGGATGTTTTCCGGCTTCTCGGGCGAGATGGCAGGAGCCATGTCCATTGGCCCCGGGGACATGCAGATGCAAATGGAGGTCGTCTCATCACTGGCCAAGGAGGACAAGCCTTCAGCCGATTTTCTGGAATCCGAGTACATCCCGCAGCTGCTAAGTATGGGAAAACAAATGGCGCAGTTCTATAAGGACCAGCAGCCCGGTCTGGAACTTGATTCGGTTTTCAAAAGAACCGAAAATACGGAGATTAATGGCAACACCGTGGTGGGAATGGAAATGCGGATGCCGATAATCAACCCTGAAGCCGAAGAAGTCAGCTTTCTGCAGATGCCCCTCAGGATAACAACAGTCAATAATTACCTGTTAACAGCTTCTGATGACATGCGCATGAAGTCATTGATACAAAATGTTTCAGAACTTACCCCTGCGGATACCGATGGTCCCCTGATGACCGTGACAATGGATCTTGCGGGACTTATAAAGGCTGCCGCGGCCATGAACCCGCAGCAGCAGGATATAGAAATGCCGGGCTACCTGTCCGATATGGGCAGACTCGTTTACACGGTTGAACTTCAGGAACGCGGTATGCAGGCTGAATATTCAATGAAAATTGAAGACATCAGGCGCCTGGTGGAAGCAATGCAATCAATAGAAAACCAAACCGGGCCGGAAGCAAGCGTTAAGCCTTCTTTTCCTTCGCAAGGCAAGAAAATGTCCTCTGGAACAGTCGTAGGCGTTCCCGTGAAAAACAGGCCGGAAAGCAATGCTACGGTGTCATCCGGGGGACAGCTGGAAGACGATCCGCAATATTGGATGGACAAGGGCGGGCTTTATGCAGCCTATGGCAACGAGGACGCGGCAATAGAAAGCTACAAAAAAGCCCTTGAACTCGATCCGGAAAATTCCCGTGCGGCTTTCAACCTTGGGCTTGCTTATGCAGATAAGGGAAACTACGACAAGGCCCTGGATTTTATAAACAAAGCACTTTCTGCGGAGACTGAAAACGGCAATTATCTATACGGACGGGGTTGGGTATATCTACAGGAAAACCGGCACGAAAAAGCCATGGAAGACATAAGCAAAGCTGCCGAACTCGGCAACCCAGACGCGATAAGATACATGGACTCAATTGCCCCGAGGCAAAAACAAAGCAAGCCGGATTAACTCCCGGAAAACAGAAATCATCGGCGGCTTGCAATATAAATACTTATCAAAACGATACCGGCCCCGGCAAACCCGACAGGCGAAAGGCTCTCCCCGAAAAACAGGAAACCTATGGCTATGCCGCAGACAGGTTCAAAAAGGGAAGCAACAGATGAAGCCTGGGCCGTGATGTAGTTTGCCCCCTTGAAAAAAAGGGTGTAGGGAACCGCCAGTGAAACCGTGCCCAGCATAGCCAGAAACGGCAGGTTATGACAGAAATGGCTGGAAGGAACTGAAATCCCGAATGGTAAAAGAATTATAGCTACGATTACGCATCCCCAAAGAGCCCGGACCTGTGCAGGAATATGTCCTGCCAGGAACCTGCCGAACATAAAAATACCTGCAAGACCCAGACCTGATATCAGGGCGCTTACAATGCCTTGGATTTCTTCATAATCTCCTTTGAACAAGGAGGCCGGCTCGGTTATAAGGGCTGTTCCCAGCAACCCCGTCCCTACCGCAATCCATGTAAGTACCGTATTTTTTTCCTTAAGAATAAAGGGGCTTAAAATGGCCACATGGATTGGTGCGGTGTAATGGAGCAGTACAGCCTTGGCCACAGAAGTTTTCATAATGGCAAGGTAATAAGTGACAGGGGTTAAGCACATGGCAAACCCCACACATATCAGAACCAGCTTGTATTTCCATCCCAGCAGCCTGACCTCAATAATACCTTCGGCCTCCCGCCTTTGCACTATCCAGAAAAACAGAAATATCATTCCGATAAGAGCCCTGAAAAAAGCTATGCTCATGGATGAATAGGCTTCTATGGCCCGGACCCAGATCGGAATTAAAGAAAAGCAAAAGGCCCCCAGAAGCGTCATGAAAAGCCCTTTCATGCGCGAGGAAATCCATTTTCCCTCTGTTTGGCCGCGGTTTTGCAATGTATCCATGAAACAAATCCTTTTAAAAACCATATATCACAAAGACGCAATTTGTTCCATGGACTGATCAGTGCGATACCTTAAATAAAAACGGCCGCTTCCCCTGAAGGGGAGAGGCGGCCGTTTTAGTTTTATTTTTTTAAGCCGGCTCAGGATTCGCTGCCTGGTTCAAACTCGTCCAGCCGTTTTCTGATCATATCGAGCTCGGCCTGCAGGGCCTCGGCCTCCTGCTTTAGGCCCTGTTTTTCGGCTTCAGGATCCGGTGCCGCATAAGGACCGAAATAAGCCCGGCCGGGGATCCCGGTAGCAAAAAACCGGTTTCTCCATCCAAACCCGCCTCCGAAAAAGCGGCCTCTTTGGCCGCGGCCGCGGGCCCGGCCGAAACCCATCCCGAAACCACGTCCCGGAACTGGGTTTGCAAATCCCGGAGCTCCAAAACCGCTGCAGAATCCGGCTCCCCGCCCTGTCATGGGGCCGGCTCCAATAGGTCCTGTTCTGTCTCCGCCTGGCATTTACATACACCTCCTTTCAATTATCCCTACTTTCTTACCATTGCTTTTCCGCATTTCGGACAATTTATGTTCGGACAGGGAACACCGCGCTCATGGGGCTGCTCATAACCGCATCCCGGGCAGGCACAAATGCCTTCAGGCCCCGCGGCATACCCGCCTCCGCGGCCCGGTCCCTGGCCGCCCTTTTTTTGACCGGCACGCCGTCTTTCCTGTCCGCCTTTTCCCTGATTATTCATTAATCTCCTCCGTTCTTGTTTGCCAGGATGCCTGCTGAACAACTAAATTATCATTTAAAGACAATCCTGTTTATTTCATATGAGCATTTACCATGCCAAAACCAAGGACAGGGATTATATCTCATATTTATTGTATTAAAAGGCTTTTAGAAATGGCAGCGGATATAAAGAAAAAAATATAGTCGCGATATTGCATCTATATAAAACATCCTTAATGCATTGGCGCAACCATTGCTATTAATACTTTTTTGATTTAGATTTAATTATTTATTATTGACATAATCGTAAAAAGTCTGATTTTAGATGGCGCCGTAAAAAGTTCAAGATCAAGGCCTGCGCAATTTCGAAGAATGCAGCGTACTTAACCGTACGTGAAATTCTGAGAAATTGCGCGTAACGCAGATATTGGACTTTTTCCGGTGCCATCAAAGTTCACCAGAAATAAAATGAGTAAATACGAAGAAATTACACGGGCGAGACATATACTGGAACTGCCTGAAACCACCACCATGAAACAGATAAAGGCCAATTACAGGCGACTGCTTTCCCGCTGGCATCCGGACCACTGCACCGGGCAAAACGAAAAGGCCCATGAAATGGCCCGAAAAATAAACGAAGCATACCAGGTGCTTTTGGATTACTGATCCAATTACAGATACAGCTTCTCGCATCAGGCGGTAAAAGACCAGCGCAACGCCGAAGAATTGTGGATGGAGCAGTTCGGAAGCGATCCCTTATGGTCGGACAGCAGCACAAAAAAATGATTGTTCATTGAAATGATTTCTTATATTTTATTATTACTCAACTTTCGGGGTTGATAGTTGAAAAACTTTAAAACATAACACTCTGAAATTATAATTAGTATTGACTGGCTTCACTTTCTTTGATACTTTGTTTGCACCAAACAACACAAAGAAAAAGAAAGGAAGCCAGTCA
>JAIPDS010000009.1 GCA_021737565.1 Desulfobacteraceae bacterium
GGGCCGCCTGCAGTCCTCTGAATACAGAAGCCAGGTTTTCTCCGATGTCATTGTACCGGAACTCGGACCATGGCATGTGGATCGCGCCCGGGACCACCTGGCCGTCAAAGTATTTATCATCCCGGACATCCACTATCACAAGGTCCTTGTTGTCCATGTTGTTCTTTAGCCATCCTGCGTCTGCGATAAATTGGCCGTTGGGGTAATCAGCCTGCTGCTGGGCAGCGGAGCCAAGGGTCCACAAAACGCCCAAAAACAGGACAGCGGCGATGATGATATACCTGAGTGTAAAACGATTTTTCATGGGAGCCTCCTGTGGTTGCAAAGTGTCTTTTTTAAAATATGTTTCCTGCTTTAAAAATTTCAAACAAAAAGAACAAAAAAACGGGGGTGCCTGTATTTTGGTGCCGACCTTTCACCTGAAGCTTTGTCCGTAGCGATATAAATGATTTTTTTTGCATAAGTAGATTAAAATATGGTAATCTCCTGCACAATTTGAAGGGCGCCATAAGGGATGAGAGGAGATTAATGTGCACATCAAAAAATGTATTATTACATGCATCATAGGCTTAACTTTATTTTCATCGGCCGCTTGTACAAATAACGGAATTGAAGGCAGGCTAGAACCTTATGGAGTCGATTTAAAAGAAGGAATTCAAGTTATTGCCGAAACCAGGACCAATATTAAAGAAGATCTTTCAAAGGCAAAAAAAATAACGACATGTGATCAAAACGGCGTATTCACGTTTAAGAATTTAATCCCCGGCAAAGGTTATAGAATTAGGGTATCTGGCAGCAGATACATATCCGGCTCAATTTACGCGCCCGCGCCGGAAAAAGGCACTCACATTGCGAAAAATCCGTTAAAATACACGGCAATCCCTCCAGGCAAAGGCATTTGGTTCTATGACCCCGGAAATTCAAAATTTGAAAATGTAGCCCAAAACAATGATGTCGTAAAAATCAGATCTCACAGTGGATTGGGTGGCAATGCCGGTTTGGGCAGAAGTAATCTGTCAGCTTTTTCAATAGCGCCGCGTGATACTAGAAATCCATTTACTGTCTCAAGTGAAGGATATATTTTCGTATTAGAAGAAAAATTAAAAGATTTCGCGAAATTAGGAAAAATTACAAAGCCCGGTATTCCCGAGATCACGGATGGCTATTATTATAATATCCGTGATTTCCAAGGTAAAGAATTAAAAGCGGTTTTTGACAAGCCAAATATCACGAATCAACTTTCGATAAAACATAAAGGCCGGAATCTATATGCATTTAGTCTAGACGGACTTAGCAGGGGTCTTTATGTCATTCCCACCAAAATTGAAAGACAAAATATGGGCCGGATTTTAGGTGGGGAACCGGCTCCCCGGGAAGGCTATGTATTATTTTTGACCGAGGGAGAAGAGTATAATGCTCATTTACTGCTAAAATCCAAAAAGTACAAGGACTCGATTCAAATATTTTCCAGGCTTCATAAAAACAATCCTGATGATACCTTTATATTAAAAGGGTTATTTTCTGCATGTTGCAATGCGGGAGATACCGAAAAAGCCATTGAAGCGGGTGTAGAATTAGATTCACTTGCATCAACAAGTGATCTGAATTTAAAAATCGGGAAACTCTATCAAGAAAATGGAAATAAAGAAAAAGCCGTTCATTATCTGAAAAGGTCATTGGGATTGGATTTTTCTAATAAGTCCGCAAAGAACTCTTTGTCTGATTTGTTAAACAAACCAATAAAAGAGATAATTGAAAATGATAAGGAACTGAAAGTTGGGCAGTATTCGTCTTTTTTCAATCAGGGAAACGGCGTTCCTGTTCCACTTAAACCCGGTAAGGTTTGTGCGCGTGTTCTTTTTCTTAAAAACAAATATTATAAACTTAAACCGGAAAACAGGTCGGAATTTATTGTTGTTGGGGCGGAGAGTGCTAAAGAATTTAAAATTCCGCCGGATTGGAAAGCCATTGGTGGTAAAGAGGATGATTCTATTGGTATTTTCAAAGGAGGTAATACCGAACAAGTCATTTTTCTGGGAGATATCAATCTTCTTAATATAGAGCTCAGTGATCAGGATTATCAGGAGTTTTTATGGGAAAAGATTGAGCAGCGGCATGGCCCCGGCGTGATGATAAAATTGCTGCCGGGGAAAATTTCCGCGCGCGTGAATTTTCATGCTGATGTTTATTATAAGCTGCTTCCAAGGGATCGGATAACTTTTTCCGTAATTAATGAAAAAACCAAAAAAGAGTTTGAGATCCCATCTGAATGGAAAAATATCGGCAACAAAGAGGACTCAATTGCGCTGTTTAAAGGAGGGAAATTGCCGCAATACATTTATTTGGGAGGAGCGGATAAAACTGATGTCGAATTTTTAGCAACTGAATAAATTTTCACATGAAGCAGCATCGGCAATATCTGGGAGAAAGCCGCCATTGACTAAGATAGCTTTACGGATTTTCATATCTATTCTTATATCAGCAGCAATTTACCTTTCGATTGCCGCTTTTCTTGTAATCAGTGATCACCCGGGGCAGCCGTCTCAAGACAAGGAGCATCTTTCTTTCGATGAACTGGTTATTGACTACACAGGTCTTCCCCAATTAACAACCTTTGAGGCAAGAGACGGAAATCAACTGTCTTACAGGTATTATCCGGCTCAGGCGCGCAAAGTGCTCATTCTGCTGCACGGCTCGGGGTGGCATAGCAGGTATTTGTTTCCTTTGGCAAAGTTTATCAGCTCAAAGAACCTGGCCGGGGTATATACACCCGACCTGCGCGGGCATGGGCATAGTCCTGAAAGGCGCGGTGATATCGATTACATTGATCAACTGGTAGACGACCTGGCTGATTTTATCGCACTGGTCAAAAAGCAGAACCCCGACTCCCTGCTCATCATAGGCGGCCACTCATCAGGAGGAGGCCTATCCCTGCGTTTTGCAGAAAGCAATTATGGAGAGCAGGCAGATGCTTATATGCTGCTTTCCCCCTGGCTCAGCTATGATGCTCCGACAATTCGTCCGAACGGGGGAAGCTGGGCTACCCCGTATACGCGTCGTATAATCGGGCTGACCATGCTAAACAATATCGGAATAAAATGGTTTAATTACCTGACCGTCATAAACTTCGATATGCCGAAAGAAGTGCGCGACGGGACAGAGACCCTGTCTTATTCCTATCGCCTTAACACGGGTTACTCGCCTAATGATTACAAGGAGGCTCTTGGCGCTATCAACCAGCCTTTGCTTGTTGTGGCCGGCACACACGATCAGCTCTTTTTTGCCGATAAATTCAAACCGGTTATATCTCAATTTGCAGAGGCTGAAGTCAGGCTGGTAAAGGGGTTAACCCACATGGGAGTGGTTGTGAATCCCGGGGTTCAGCCGGTTGTAAGGCAATGGCTGGAAGGTATTGAAAATAATGAGAAGAAAAGATAAATCGATTGGGAGTGAAGAGGCGATCAGATTGCTTGCTGACTGTGAGTATGGGATCTTATCTACGGCCGACAGTGAGGGGCAGCCATATGGTGTGCCTTTAAATTATGTATACAAAGATAACCATATTTATTTTCATAGTGCATTGACCGGTCGTAAGATTGAAAATATAAAGAACAATCCCAGGGTATCATTTTGTGTTACAGGCGACACAAGGGTAATACCGTCTCTTTTTACAACAGAATTTGTGAGCGCGGTGGCATTCGGTGTTGCCTCGGAAGCCCGGGGACTTGAGAGGTATAATGCCCTTTTATGGCTTTTGCAAAAATATTCGCCGGAATATATAGAGGAAGGAAAAGCCTACATTGAGAAACATGATCGAGTTACAAAAGTTATAAAGATCAGCATTACGAGCATTAGCGGGAAAAAATCACCTGCAGAATCAAAACAATGAATCCGGACAAATTAGAAAGCTTAAAGCAAAATAAGCGGGTGACCGGCCGTCCTCAGGACCTTGCCGATGCAGATTAACTTAGAATAACAAAGAAAGGAGATGAGTCATGAACGAAGAGGCAATTCTAACAAGAGTCGCCGAGCCCCTCTATCGTGCAAAAGGCTGGATTAAGTTTGCAGGGATATTGGTAATTATCCAGGGAGCATTGGCAGTCCTTACCATATGGGGCATCATCATTTGCTGGATTCCCATCTGGATGGGTATACTTTTGTGCTCGGCTTCAAACCACATTAGTACAGCCTACGAAACCAACGACGACACCGAGTTCCGGACGTCCATGACCAAGCTGGCGACATACTTTCGCATTTTCGGGATATTTGCACTTGTGATGATTGTCATTTCAGTGATAGGCATCCTGACAGCGGTATTAATCCCACTTATGATTGGAGCACAGTACTGATCGTTTTAACCAGGGTTTGAAGATCGGCTGGATCCGGGGGCGCCGAAAATGCCGGCTCGTTTTGAATATGACAGCCTGGTGGTATCGGATTTGAGAACCGGCCTTATGTGGAGCCGTGATGCGGCGCCTGCGGAATTTCCCCTTGCGTGGGGGGAGGCATTTGATTTTGCGGCCTCCCTTAATGCCCGCAAATTTGCAGGCTATGCAGACTGGAGGCTGCCCAATCGACGGGAACTGTTTTCCCTTGTCAGCCACAGCAGGATCAATCCGGCCCTGCCGGCAGATCACCCTTTTGAAAACGTGTTTCCCGGATATTACTGGAGTGCCAGCACATGCGCCAGGCTGCCGGATCAGGCCTGGTATGTCCATATGGGCGGGGCCAGGGTATACCGGGGGATGAAGTATGCGTCATACATGGTCTGGCCTGTTCGCACCCATGCCATAAAGCAGGGGACGGTTTTTCAGACCGGTCAGAAACATTGTTTTGACCAGGCCGGACGACCCGAGCAATGCGGCGGCACCATCCAGGGGGCATCCGTGCATGCCGGAAAACCCTGGCCCAGCCCGCGTTTTGAAGCGCACACAGATACGGTAACAGATCACATGACAGGCCTTGCCTGGATGAGAAAGACGGATGCAGCGGGTCGGCCGGTTTCCTGGCAGGAAGGCTGTGATTTCATCGACTCCATGAACCGAAACACCGCCTGCGGTTTTACCGACTGGAGACTGCCCGGTATCCGGGAACTGGAAAGTCTGGTGGATCTGGGTGCGCACAGTCCCGCCCTGCCGGGTGGAAACCTGTTTGAGGATATACGGGATTTTTATTGGTCATCCACCACAAGCCGCTACGAAACCCGATATGCATGGGCGCTGTATCTTAAGGACGGCTCGGTGGGGGTGGGGTTTAAGCCGCTTTCGGAATTTTTTATCTGGCCGGTGCGCGGATAAGGCAGCGCAAAAGATTTTTTTATTTTAAGGCGCAAAAAAAAGTTTTGAGCTTTTCAGGGTCTTTTTTCCCCGGGGGCTGTTCTACGCCTGAAATTACGTCCACCCCGTAAGGCTTGACTTCGGCCACGGCCCGGCCGACGTTTTCCGCGCTAAGGCCGCCTGCCAGAATTACGGGCAGTGCGGCCCTGTTCCTTATTTTCTGGGCAATGCGCCAGTCAATGCTTTTTCCCGTGCCCGCCGGTTTTGTCCTGCTCACGGAATCGAGCACAAGCGCATCCACCCCCGTGGCCTCAATCTGCTTTGCCGCATCAACGGGATCATCAAACCGGGACTCGCACTCTCCGGTTTCAGCAAAAAAGCGCAGCGGCTTTATTACCTGGGAGCCCAGTTTATGAATTGAAGAGGCGAGTGCGGCGGTTTCGGAAACCGGCTCGTTTCCGTGAAGCTGTACCACATGAGGTCTGAGATAACCGGTTAACTCCATAACCATGCCGGCGTCGTCTCCGACAACTATGACCCTGGATACAAACGGCGGGACCTTTTTCATCAGTTGTTTCGCGGTTTTTCTGTCGAGATTCCAGGGTACATCCATGGGATATTCAACAACAAAGCCCAGGGCCCACGCGCCAGCGGAAACGCTTAAGTCAATATCGGCCTCGTTTGTAATGCCGCATATTTTAACCCGGGTCATGCCGGCCACCCCACGGAAACAAGCTCATGAATAAAATCGGTGGTATTTTCAGCCTGCAGTACAGCGGTGCCCACCAGCACGGCATCAGCACCGGCACGGCCGGCCCGCTTTACATCCATGGCGGATTCAATGGAGCTTTCACTTACAACAGGACGCGATTTTCCGCACAGGCGGACAAGGGATTCGGTCCTGCCCACGTTGTTGTCATCCACCTCAAAAACAGTGATGTCCCTGTTGTTGATTCCCAACAGGTCAAAGCCGAGAGATTGTACCCTTTTTATTTCATCGGAAGTGTGGGTTTCCACAAGGGTCTGCAGGCCGCATTCGCGGGCCTTTTGAATCAGGCGTGCAAGGCTTTCCCCCCGAAGCAGGGCCGTAATAAGCAGAAGGGCCGAGGCGCCGCAGGCCGCGGACTCGGTGACCTGGTCCTCGGTGGTTATAAAATCCTTGTGAAGCACGGGCACGCCCACAACTCCGGAGACCGTTTTTAAAAGATCCATGGAGCCGCCGAAGTGCAAGGGTTCTGTAACCACGCTGATGCCTGCTATCGGGCAGCCGGACATCTTTGCGGCAAGTTCCGCGGGGTCCCTTCCGCAAAGCAGGTCCCCGTGTTTTTGGGAGCGGATCTTTATCTCCGAAATAACCGGAAACCGGCCTTGCCGCTGTTTTTTGCGAATTGACTCCGAGAGCGAATAAACGGGCTTTTGCGCGGAAAAATCCTTGCTTCCCATCCTTGCTTATCCTGTCAGATTGAATTGGATTTTTCCACCAACTGCTCAAGCTTTTTCTGTGCCGCGCCCGAGTCGATCAGCGAGGCGGACAGGTCCATGGCGTCTTTGATGTCCGGGGCTTTTCCGCTTACATAAAGGCTTGCCGCGTTGTTTAGGACAAGAAAGTCTCTTTTTGGTCCGCCTTTTTTTCCCGCAAATATATCCCGGATCACACGGGCGTTAAAATCCGGCGAACCGCCGGCAATATCGCTTATCTCGCATCTGCGCAGCCCGAAATCATCAGGGGAGACCTCAAAGTAGCGGATGTTTTTTCCACGGATTTCCGCCATTGATGTCTTTCCCAGAAGCGAAATCTCATCAAGACCGTCAAGGCCGTGGGCCACTATAACGTGATTAAAATCCATCTCCGCCATTACGCTTGCCATCATATGCACCAGTTCAGGTTTGTATACTCCCGCCATGTGGTTCCTGGCCCCAAGGGGATTTATCAGCGGGCCGATTACGGTGAAAAAAATCGTTTTAACGCCGAGCTGGTTTTCCGGGCCGAAAACCTTTAGCATTACAGGATGAAAACTCGGGGCATAAAGAAAGCTGATTCCTGTTTCCTCGATAAGACGGGCTGATTTTTCAGGGGTTAGATCTATATTTACCCCCAGGGCCTCAAGAACGTCGGCGCTGCCAGAGGACGATGAAATGGAGCGGCTTCCGTGCTTGGCCACGGGAACGCCGGCCGCCGCCGTGAGAATTGCATTGGCAGTGCTTACGTTAAAGGTGCTCAAACCGCCGCCGGTACCGCATGTATCGGTAAGATCAGAGTCGATTGAAACCTTGATGGGCACGCAGTTATTGCGCATGGCCTGGGCTATATAAGCCACTTCCTTGATGCTGGGCCCCTTGCTGAGAAGGCCCACCAGGAACCCGGATATCTGCACGTCTGAAAGCTGGCCGGCGCCTATGGCGTCTATTACGCTGTTTATCTCGTTTTGCTCCAGGTCAAAGTTTTCCGTGAGCCTGGAAAGAATCGGCTTGATGGTCTTTTTGCCTTGTTCCTGAATCTCTGCAGCCTCAGGGGCCGCAGGCTGCAGCATGGAAACCTCGGGGGCGTCGGTTGACAGTTCGTGGAACTTGTAGGTTTTAAAGGCCATCATGGTCCGGGTGTGAAGCACGCCCTCCAGGTTCTGCATTTTTTCGGTCACAATATCGGACAGGCTTTCATACTGCCGCACCTGGAGCTTGGCCATCAGGTCATACTCCCCCGTAATTGAAAGCACTTCGACTACTTCCTGTATGGCCCCGAGCTGGTTGGCAAGTTTTGGTATCTTCCCCTTTTCCACTTTAAACAAAACAAGGGCTGTAATCACGAGAGCACCTCCTGGATTTTTATGGCGTTGACTTTTTACGAGACTGCCGGCTTTTGCACAAAATAAACCCCTGTCATTCAATAACAAAAACCCTGACCCTGTAAAACTGTTTTTTTACGAGTCCATCAGTAGTTGCCTGAGGAAAAGGAGGTGGTTATAGATAAGTATTTGAAAGTAAAATGATCTTTAATATATTTATTATTGACAATCACCCATGAATAGGGTGTATATAATAGCAACTATTCTGTTTATTTGTAAAATCAGGTACGCATGCATTGCTTTGGTGCTGCATTTTTCCCATTACAGCCATTGCTTTGCCCGGAGTCGGGTTGGCGGGGCTCCAGAATAAAGGAAAGAGCAGCTTAATTGCCGCTCTCATTTTAGGGCTGATTGGTATTATTGGCTTAATTGGGCGTTATGGTGGTTAAATCGAAAGGAGGAAGAAATGGCCGGATCCATGGTGTTTTGTCGAGGGTGCGGGAAGGAGATTCACGAAGATGCAAGGACATGTCCGCATTGTGGGGCCCCTCAGCGGGCGACTAACCAGGGAAAGAACAAAGTCGTGGCTGGAGTGCTTGCATTGTTCCTGGGCGGACTGGGAGTACATCGTTTTTATCTTGGACAGTGGTGGGGAATTTTCTATCTGCTTTTTGTTTGGGTGTTTTTTATTCCCTCCTTTATCGCTTTTATTGAGGGGATAGTTTTCCTGGTAACCAACGATGAGGTGTGGGAGCAGAAGTACGGGCCTGCATAGAGACTCCTAAATAGTTTTGGTTCGGGTTTCCGGTTCCGGCGGTCCTGTTTTTCCGGGGTCGCAAGCTTGTTTTCCGGGTTCCGCGGCGAGGGACTCCATAATTTACGCCAGAGCCGGACTCTTGTCTATACGGCCCGCGACCCGGCCGCAACAGAGCTTTGTGGATTTCGCCGTAAGTTCGTTTCGCAGGTCGCGGGTCCGATCTTGTCTGTCCCATCTGTTTTATTAAACTTGAAAATCGGATCATCAAGGTATAAAATCAGCAAAAAAAAATTTAAACGAAAGGATTTCCTCATGCGTGATCCATCCGGCGGCCCCAACCCGGCAAGAATTATCATCGTCGTTGTGGCTCTTGTGCTGCTCGCCGTGCTGGGATATTTCGGCTGGCACAGGTTCATGCAGTGGCACGAGCAAGAGGTTCGCACGGCGGTTGACAGGGAAAAGCAAAAGATTGAACAACAGCGTGAGGAGCCCGGCGAAGATATTTTCAAAAGCAGAAAACCGAAGCAACCCGACAAAGAGAAACCGGAGCAGGAGATTTCCGGAAGGCGCCTGGAGGAAGTTTTCGGGGAACCGGTATTCAGGGATCAGGACATAGATTGCGCCGTGCTGGAGCAGCAAATCAAGTCCTTTTTTGAATACCTGGAAAAAAGCAAGGGCATAGGCTCCGGGGAAAAAGGAGCCTATGAAATCTTTGAAGAAATGATAAATGATCTGGCCATGACCCCTCCCCTGGTTTCAGAGGAGACCCGGAATCTTTCCAATCTGCTTAAAAACAGGGCCCATTTTTTCAGGGTTCTGGGAAAAGAGCGGATCAAGCTGGTTCTTGCGGTTCTTGGTTTCGATACAGAGGTGCTCGAGCATGCCATGGACAATTTCTATAATTACTTTGTTGCAGAAAACTGCTGCGAAGATTATTCCGGATCCTGCATATCCGATGAAACCCTTTACGAGTTCGCTGCATTTTTTCTTGACACACTTTCCGGCCAAAGCTACCTGATGCGAAGGGATGCCCCGATTCGGGCCCTGGTTTACTACTACAGCGTTCTTGTGTTGGACAGGGCCATTGAAAAGGGCATTAACAGTTACGGAATAGATATCCGTCCCCGCATAGAAGACGCGGCGGGCGAAATAAGGGACAGAAACGACCTGCGGTTTCAGAGGCGTTATCTTGAGACCCTCGATGAGCTAAGGGAAAAGTACGGGGGGGCGCCGGCAGATTAAGCGGGGAAGTGCGGTTAATTATTGCCTTTGCGCCCGGTATACAGGGTCGCAATTCCCGCTGTCAGCCGAAGCCATTTTACCTGCTCAAAGCCGGCGCGGGTCATAAGGGACGCGAATTCCTCCGGTTGCGGAAAACCGAGCACGGAGGCGGGCAGATAACGGTAAGCCCGGAGGTTTTTTGAAAACAATCCACCGACAGCAGGCAAAATTTTTGTAAAATAGAGAAGATAGAGCCTGCGCATCATTTTGCCCGAGGGCGTGGCAAGTTCGAGAACCGCCAGCATGCCCCCGGGCCTTAGCATATCCAGGAATCCCTCCAGGGCCTTTTGCCGGGCGGCGATGTTTCTTATCCCGAAAGCTATGGTTACGGCATCAAAGCTTTCTTTTCCAAACGGCGGATAAAGAGCGTCTGCAGCAAGCAGAAAAAAGGTGCCTGCGGGTGCGGCTGCAGCGGTTTTGCGGCCTGCAATTTCAAGCATTTCGGTCGAAAAATCTATTCCCGCCACTTTCGCGTATTTTTTCTTCCCGAGGATTTCTAATATCACGTCCCCCGTGCCGCAGGCAGCATCCAGGACTAGGCCGTTACCCGGTATTTGCAGGGCTTTTACCATCCTGCGGCGCCAGTAGACATCCTGGCCAAGGCTAAGCAGCCGGTTTAAAAAGTCGTATCTTGGCGCTATTGCGCCGAACATGTCTTTTACAAAGCCGGGTTCGGTGTTTTTGTTCATTGACAATTTATTATTATGCATTATTGTTCTGGTGGAATTTTAAGGCGACATCCCTGCCGTTCCGGTAAGCTCTCAATAGCACAAGAAAGGATGTTTTTAAACGCCTTGATTTGGCGGCAGCGTAATTTTTAATGCGGCAGGCGGGTTAAAAGTTGAACTTTAAATGAAAACGGATGGTTATTGGTTATGAGCCTGAAAAGGGATTATTACGAGGTTCTGGGTGTTGACAGAAACGCGGATGCAGAAGAGCTGAAGGCAAAGTACAGGAAAATAGCACTTAAATACCATCCGGACAGGAATCCCGGTGACAGGGAAGCCGAGGAAAATTTCAAGGAGGCCGCCGAAGCCTACGAAGTTCTCTCCAATCCCGAAAAGAGGCAGATGTATGACAGGTTCGGCCACCAGGCCTTTGAACAGGGCGGGGCCGGCCATGGCGGCGGCTTCAGGGATTTTGAGGATATTTTTTCCAGTTTTGGCGATATATTCGAGGATTTTTTCGGTTTTCGCGGAGGTGCGCGCGGCGGCCGCACAAGAGCGAAGCGGGGTGCCGATCTGCGCTATGACCACACAATAGAATTTGTTGATGCGGCTTTCGGCAAGGAAACCGAGCTGGAACTCGAAAAGATGGTGACCTGCGAGGAGTGTAGCGGTACCGGAGCAAAACCGGGGACAGAGCCCGAGACCTGCCGCCAGTGCGGGGGGACGGGGCAGTTTGTGCGCACCCAGGGATTTTTCCAGGTTAAAAGCGTATGCCCCAGGTGCAGGGGGCAGGGCAAGGTTATAACAGAACCGTGCCCCAAGTGCATGGGTCGCCAGCAGGTTGCGGCCAAAAAGAAGGTGGAATTAAAGATTCCCGCGGGAGTGGATACCGGCTCGAAATTAAGACTTGCCGGCGAAGGGGAGCCGGGCGTAAACGGCGGCCCGCCGGGCGATCTTTACGTGTTTATAAGGGTAAAGCCGCACGAAGTTTTCGAGCGCCGCGACAACGACATTGTCTGCAAAGTGGAGCTTTCTTTTACTCAGGCGGCACTCGGAGACGAGATAACCGTGCCTACACTTACAGGCGAGCAAGAGGTCACCATACCCAAAGGGAGCCAGTACGGGGATATCATTCGCCTTACCAACCAGGGCATTCCTTCCCTGCGAACCGGCCTGCCGGGAGACGAGCTTGTGGAAGTGATTTTAAAGACCCCGAAACATATAAGCAAGCGGCAGGAAGAGCTTTTAAGGGAGTTTGAAAAACTGGAATCCGAAAAACTCACCTCCAGGATCAAGAGGATTTTCACCAAAAGCGGGGCTTCTTCAAAGGCGGCCAAGTAAGGAGATGAAGGGATGTACGAACTCAGGGTGATTACCCGTTTTGCCGCGGCGCACCAGCTTAGGATGGTGACGGAGAAGTGCGAGAATCTGCACGGGCACAACTGGAAGGTGGAGCTTTGCGTTGCCGGCGAGAAGCTTCAGGATTCGGGTGTTCTGGTGGATTTCGGTATAATAAAGCAGAGGCTGGGCGACATTGTCGAAACCCTGGATCACCGGTTTTTAAACGAACTGCCGGAGTTTGAAAGGAGCAATCCTTCCTCGGAGCTGATAGCCAAGTACATTGCAGATGCATTTTCAGAACGCATAAGCGCGGATGAGAATATTTTTGTCTCAAGGGTAAGGGTCTGGGAGTCTGATGACGCCTGTGCCACCTACCGTCCGCCCCGCCGGGCTTCAAGCAGTTCCTGACGGGTTACAATTGTGCGTACTTCAGATACGATTTTTCTTATATTTTCAGCGCCGCCTTCCTGGCGGTCCACGAGCAGGACCACGGAGTCGATTTCTAACCCCTCGGAGCGGGCCCGTTCAATGGCCTTGATGGTTGATCCTCCAGTAGTGGCGACATCCTCGACAATGGCAACCCTCTGGCCCGGGGCAAGGTCTCCTTCGATCCATTTAGCAATGCCATGATCCTTTTTGGTTTTTCGTATGGAAAACGCCTTTATCGGCATTGACCGTAGCTCGGAGACAAGGGCCGCGGCAATGGCGATGGGATCGGCGCCGAAGGTCATGCCGCCTATGGCATCTATTTTCCGGTCCTTTATCGCCTCAAAGACAAGGTGGCCTGTTAAAAACAGCCCGCGCGGACTCAGGGTCACGGGTTTGCAGTTTATGTAGTAGCGGCTCATCTGCCCGGATGCAAGCCTGAACACGGGTTCTTCGCTGTATTGAAAAGACTTTTCGCAGAGAAGATCAATAAGTTCTTTTTTCATCCAGTTTCTGCCTTTGCTGTTTTTTACACGCCGCTGCCCGGGTTTGCCGGACCAGGAAAATGTTGATTTAATGGTGCAGATTCGATAAAAATATCCCCCACTGATGGTTGGAAGAAGCCGTCTCAAAAAGAGATCAGTGGGGGCGTCAGGAAAAACCGGGAGCGGCACTCCCTGACATTGCCTGCGACATTAACAGTAAATCAACCTGCCGTCAATATAAACATGGAACACAGCAACGCACTTGAAAATCAGATTATCCGTTTTTCCGGGGTGACCAAGCGTTTCGGCCGGGTTTACGCCCTGCGTGACGTAAGTTTCGGCATCAGGAAAAACGATTTTGTCTTTATCACCGGCCCCAGCGGCGCTGGAAAATCCACCCTGATAAAGCTCTTATACATGGGCGAGCGCATGAGCGAGGGATATGCGATCATTGACGGGATGAATCTGGCAAGAATTTCCAGGCGGCAGATACCGGAGTTAAGGCGCAAAATAGGGGTCATATTTCAGGATTTTAAGCTGATCGGAAGCCTTACCGTGTTTCAGAACGTGGCCCTGGTCATGGAGGCGGCGGGGTTTAAATCAAGAAGCATGATAAAAGAGAGGGTGGAGGATTTGCTGGAGCTTGTGGGCCTGGCTCATCATGCCGATGCCTATCCGCCTACTCTTTCCGGCGGGGAAAAGCAGAGAGCTGCCGTAGCCAGGGCAATGGTGGGGAAGCCGAAAATTATCCTTGCCGACGAACCAACGGCCAGCCTGGATCCGGCAGCCTCGGAAAGGGTGCTGCAGCTTCTGCGCGCCGCCCATGCCAGGGGGGCGACCATAGTAATTACCACACATGACAGGGAACTGCTGTCCAGGTTTGACGCCCGGGTGATTTATCTTGAAAACGGCAGGCGGGTCGAGGCGCCCGACTGTGACCGGGGAGCCGAAATGCAGGAGCCGGAGGCCCGGGACGACGGGGAGATGGCATGATAAGAGTTTTGCGCAGGGCATTCAGCGATTTTATCCGGCACAGGTTCCTCCACGGCGTCTGCCTGTTTACCATTGCCCTGGCCGTGTTTATTGTATGCGCGTTCACAATGTTTTTTATCAATGCCGGCGATCTTATGAAGCAATGGCAGAGAGGGGTTCGGATCAATGCATACCTGGAGCAGGACGCCGGCCAAAGTACCGCCCGGAAGGCAAGAGAGGCCGCCGGGCAAATTGAGGGCGTGGAATCTGTATCCTACATTCCCAGGGAGCAGGGGCTTGCCTGGTTAAAGGATCAGCTCGGCGCGCAGTCCTCCCTTCTTTCCGATCTTGAGGAAAATCCCCTGCCTGATGCCCTTGAAATAAAACCGGCCGAGGGCCTCGAAGGGGTGGAGGAGATTGAGAGCCTGGCGGAAAAAATTTCCGCTCTGCCCGGGGTGGCTGACGTGGAATACGCCCGCAAGTGGCTTCACCAGTTCTACGGGATATACAATCTTTTCAGGATAACCGCTTTTGTGATGGCCGGCCTGGTGTTTGTGGCCATAATGTTTATTGTCGCAAATACCATGCGGCTGATACTTTATTCAAGGCGCGAGGAGATAGAGATTACCAGGATAATCGGTGCAGACGAAGCTTTCATAAAGTATCCGTTCTACCTGGAAGCGGCAATGCTTGGCCTTTGCGGCGGAGCCGCGGGAGTGGGGCTCCTATACTGCGCGTATATAACGGTTATGCCTAATATATCTGCTGCGGGCTTTTTGCCGTTTTTCCGGGTCAGGTTCATCCCCCCGGCATTTGCGGCGTTTATTCTTATATCAAGTATGTTAGTGGGGTGGCTGGGTTGCTGGATTACAATTCGGCGTTTCCTGCGCGTATAATTGTTGTGGCGACGTTTATTTCCGTGCTGCTTTTGCCTGTGGCGGCGGTATTCTGCGAGAAACTTGAGCAGATCGGCGTGGTACGGGTTCAATCCCTTAACATGCGAAGCGCCCCGCACAGCGATGCCCCGGTTATAAGGGTGCTGGGAAAAGATGACGAGGTTCGCATCCTTCAGGAAGACAGGGACTGGCTCCAGGTGATCTTCGACGGGCGGATAGGATACATATACCACAGCGAAAAGTATCTTGAACGCTACACACGCCACAGGGTAAAAAGCAATGACGCGGAGGCGGACCGGGAACTGGCCATGGCCAGGGCAAGAGAAATAGAACGCAGGATAAAGCAGAAAGAAAAAGAACTTCAGGAGGTCTCACAAAAGCAGGATGCAGTGTCTTCGGATCTGGAGAAAATCGACCGGCGTATCAGGAAGGAAAAAAGCGAACTCCGGGCTCTGATGGAAGAAGCCGAAGAAACAGCCGCCAGGATACGCATGCTTGAGCAGGAGGCCGAAAGGCTGCGCGAGGATATAAGGCGGAAAAAAGAATATGCAGGCAGGCGCATGACAGCCCTTTACAAACTTTACCGGCTCGGCGGGCTGAGCCTGCTTGCTACCGCCGGTTCCGTGCAGGAGGTTTTTGCGCGCAAGGCTTCAATTGAACGCGTGCTGGGCCGGGATGAAAAAGTGCTTGCCGAAATGGCGGAAAAAAGAAGGCATCTTTCAAGGGTGCTTGAGAAGTTGGGAGAAAAACGCGAGGAAAACCGCAGGCTGATCCGTAGATATGAAGAAAAGATTTCGGATTTGGCCGCCATGCGCCAGGAGCGCAAGGCTGTGCTTGCAGGGCTTGAAAAACGCAAATCAGACCGGGAGCAGAGTCTTACATATCTTCGCGAGGCCGCCCGGCGCCTTGATGAGACCATAAAAAACCTTGAGAAGCGCTCTGATTCTGATAAGGTCGGAGCTGATTTTCAGGCACATCAGGGCTTGCTAAAGATGCCTGTTCAGGGTAAGATTGTCTCGGAATTCGGCAGGCACATAAGCTCCGAGTCCGGGGTGGCAAGTTACAGAAACGGCATAGAAATCAGCTCGGGCTACGGAGAGCCCGTAAGGGCGGTATACAGCGGGCGGACAGTGTTTGCCGACTGGGTTAAGGGATTCGGCAGGGTTTTGATTGTCTCGCACGGAAACGGTTATCACACGGTATATGCCCGCCTGCAGGACATGTTCAGCAGCAGGGGCGACAAAGTGGAATCCGGGCAGGTAATAGCAACGGTGGGGGATTCGGGCTCCAGAAAGGGGCCCTGTCTTTATTTTGAAATCCGCTGTAACGGAAATCCGGTTGATCCTGTGAAGTGGCTGGACAAAGGATAAAAGGAGTCATGAATGGGACTTATAAAAAGTAAAACCGCAAGGGTGCTGGTCCTGCTCGCCGTGGTCCTCTGCGGGGTCATGGCTGCAACCAGCGTTTACGGAAATTTTGAAAACGAGGAAACATACGAGGGGCTCAAGCTTTTTTCAGACGTGCTCGAAGAGCTTGAAAAAAATTATGTTGAGCCAGTTGATACCCGGGAATTGATAGAAAAGGCGATCAGCGGCATGGTTGAAAGTCTTGATCCTCATTCCACTTTTATGCCTCCGGAGGCTTTTGACCAGCTTCAGGATGAGACCCGCGGGGAGTTCGGCGGCATCGGTATTGTTATTACCAAGCGTAACGGAAGGCTTACGGTGGTCTCTCCCATCGAGGGCACGCCTGCTTCAAAGGCCGGGATACAGGCAAATGACGTGATCATAGAGGTCGACGGAAAACCGACCGGGGATATGAATCTCTGGGAGGCGGTAGAGAAAATGCGCGGCAAGCCGGGTACCCAGGTAAATATCAAGGTTATGCGCAAGGGCCTTTCCGAGCCCATGAAGTTTTCCCTTAAAAGAGACATTATTCCCATGGAGAGCGTAAAGTACGCCATGTTAAAGCCCGGCTACGGGTATGTGTGGATTACCAATTTCCGGGAAAATACGGAAGACGAACTTAGAAAAGCCCTTGCAGATCTGGAGGAAAAGGGCGATCCGTTAAAGGGGTTGATTCTGGACATGCGGGATAATCCCGGGGGGCTTTTGACCCAGGCTGTATCAGTCTCTGATTTGTTTCTCAGGCAGGGAAAGGTAGTTTCCATCCGGGGGCGAAACGCAAAGGAGGAAAGTGTCTATGAAGCCTCTGACAACGGGGACGAACCAGATTATCCCATGGTGGCACTCATAAACGGTGGAAGCGCAAGCGCGGCTGAAATTGTGGCCGGAGCCCTGCAGGACAACGGCCGCTCATTGCTGCTGGGAACCGATTCCTTTGGCAAGGGCTCGGTCCAGACCGTAAAGCCGCTTCGCGGCGGATACGGACTGAAATACACCATAGCCAGGTATTATACGCCGAGCGGCAGATCCATACAGGCAGAAGGCATTCATCCCGATCTTGTGGTCAGCCGCCGGTTTATTGACGAGCAGGCTGCTCCGGACCTGGAAAGCCTGAAGGAAAAAGATCTGAAAAATCATCTGCCGGGCGAATCAGAGCAGCGGCAGGAGCAGGATTTTCGTCAGGAGGGTGAGAACGGGCAGGATGGAGGAGATGAATCCAAAACAGAGATAAGCGGTGCCACCGAGCGTGAAAAGCTGCTTCGGCTCCGCAATGCCCTTTACAGGGCAAGTGACCAGGACCCGGAGGTTCTTTTGCGCGACTCGCAAGTGAACAGGGCATATGAAATTCTGAAGGGATACGAGGTCTTCCGGGCTATGGGAGAGGAAAAGTAGAAGGCAATGGCAAAGACCCCGGATTCGAAAGGGAAAAAACGTACAAAAAGCGGGACTTCAAAAAAAACTGCTTCCGGTAAAAAAACTTCGCCAAAGAAGGCACCTTCGGCTAAAAGAAAGGCTTCGCCGAAAACCACAAAAAAAAGAACCAGCTCAAAGAAGTCAGGACAGTGGGGCATAAAATGGGAGCTTTTTTTGTTTGCCGGCATACTTGTGTCAGTAGTCCTGCTTGCCGGTTACTATCATTTATATTTCAAGCCTTCGCAAAAACCCGTCGAACCGGTCTCCGTCCCTGAAAAACCCGAACCTCCCGAACCACCAACGGCCCCTGACAAGCGCCCAATGGTGGCCATAATAATAGATGACATGGGGCGTGAGAAAGAGCCATTTGAAAAATTCCTCGCCCTGCAAGAGCCTTTCACATATGCGATTTTACCGGAGACCCCTTTTGATAGTGAAATCGCGGAGCTTGCATCTCAAAACGGCGGCCAGGTTATGCTTCATCTGCCCATGGAGCCCGAAGAATATCCGCGCAAAGACCCGGGGGCGGGCGCGCTGCTATCTGAAATGACAGCAGACGAGCGCATCAGGCTTATTAAGAAACATTTAGACGCCCTTCCCCATGTAAAAGGCGTCAATAATCATATGGGATCAAGGATGAGCGAGAATTCCGCCCACATGAACCAGATTCTCTCCGTCCTGAAAAAGCGGGGGCTTTATTATATAGACAGCCTTACCACGCCCGAAAGCCGCAGCCTTTCCTCTGCGCGACTCTTTGAGGTCCCCTTTGCCGAGCGCGATGTCTTTTTAGATCACGTGCCGGATCCGTTCTTTATCAGGCTACAGCTTGAAAGCCTTGTGAAAATAGCCGAAAAAAAAGGCAAAGCAATAGGTATCGCCCATCCGTATCCTGTCACCATTGAGGTCCTCTCAGAACAACTGCCTGAATTGAAGAAAAAAGTAAGGCTGGTGACGGCATCCGAGGTGGTCTCTGTCAGAAAGCCATAGTCTTTATTGAGACAACCCCGATCCAGTCCTCTTCCCTCAGAATCTCAAGGATTTCGAGGCCCGACTCCCTGATCGCGGCCTTGATCTCCTTGCGGCTGCTGGCAAGTATCCCGGAGGCGATAAAGATCCCTTCGCCTTCGAGAAGCCGGGGTATATCCGGTATCATTGGGACAATGGTTGATGTGAGAATGTTTGCCGTGACAAGATTCCATGTTCCGGTCACGGATTCCGCCAGATTGCCGGTATTTAAACTAAAGAAGGATTCTTTGACAGAGTTTAGCCGAAGATTTTGTTCCGCAACATTTATAGCCACCGGGTCGCAGTCGGTGCCGCAAACTTCTGCTGCCCCCAGTTTGGCTGCGGCAACCATAAGGATGCCGGAGCCCGTCCCTATATCAAGCACCCTGAAACCGGGCTTCATATGACGTTGCATGAGCCTGAGGCAAAGGGCTGTTGTAGGATGGGTGCCGGTGCCGAATGCCATGCCGGGGTCGAGTTCGATAATTATTTCGTCTTTCCCGCCGGCATATTCTCTCCAGGTAGGTTTTACAGTCAGGCGGTCGGTGATTCTTACCGGGTGGAAATGTTGTTTCCAGGATTCGGCCCAGTCCTGCTCTTCAATGCCGCTTGAATGTATCTTGTATTCAAGAAGTAATCCAGGCCGCAGGCGGGAAAGTCTTTTTTCAAGTTCCAGGCGGTTTTGCCCGAGCCGGTCGTCATCGGGGAAAAATCCGATGACAGCGTTTTTCTCAGGCGCGGCAACGGCCTCCCCGGCCCAGTCAAGATCCGGGTCCCGGGAACCGGTTTCCACTATTACGCCCTGAAGTCCAAGGTCGCAGAACATGTCCGCGATTATGTCAGCGGCAACCCCTGGGTCCTCTGCTTCAAATGTTATCCGTGTTCTTATCCATTTCATGGGTTAGTATGCTGCTTAAAAAAGTTTGTTTTATGGCAAAGGACTATACCTGATATTTGCCGGAGCTCAAGGATGCATTTTTTGCGCCTCCTGAGGCAAAGAAGTAGGTTTTGGCGCTTGACTGACCGGAGGGAAATTGATAAATACCTGATTATTATGCATGACGACTCTCCAAGATACAAGCGGCAGCGCGAGGCTATGGTCAGGAACCAGATCGAGGCCCGCGGTGTGAGCGATCCGAAGGTGCTCGAAGCCATGAGGCGGGTGCCTCGTCATCTGTTTGTAAATGAAGCTTTAAGGGACCAGGCCTACAATGATCATCCGCTGCCCATAGGAGAACAGCAGACCATTTCCCAGCCTTACATCGTTGCCATGATGACCGAAGCCCTTCAGGTGGATCAGGAGGACCGCGTCCTTGAAATCGGCACCGGGTCCGGATATCAGGCCGCGGTTCTTGCCGAGATAGCCTACCGCGTTTATACTATTGAGCGCAACCGTACTTTGTATGAGAATGCGCGGAAAATATTTGAACAGCTCGGATATTACAATATCATATCAAGATATTCGGACGGCACCATAGGCTGGCGCGAGGAAAGCCCTTTTGACGCGATTATAATTACCGCCGGCGCCCCGGAAATACCAAAGCCGCTTATGGACCAGCTTGCCATTGGCGGCAGAATGGTCGTGCCGGTCGGTTCCTCTTTTTCCCAGAAAATGGCCAAGGTCGTAAAAGAGGAGCAGGGGATTCATCAGACCGATCTTGGGGGGTGCCGTTTTGTAAGGCTTGTTGGTCAGTACGGATGGAAAGACGATTGAACCGGCGGCCCTCGGATAATTCATGGAAAGCCGCTTTTTTTGCCTCGCCGGGTCCGGATTCGGCCCGTTCGGCGCTGCTGCTTGCAGTTAAAGGCGCTTTAATGGGTGCGGCAGACACGGTGCCGGGGGTCTCCGGCGGCACCATTGCACTGATTACAGGTATATATGAAGATCTTCTTGGGGCAATCAAGTCTTTAAACACCAGGGTGCTGCATCGGCTGGTATGCCTTGACTTAAAGGCCGCCCTGGCAGAAATCCATATCCGTTTTTTGCTGTGTCTGTTTTGCGGCATAGGGATCGCGGTCATCAGCCTGGCCAGGCTGATGAACCATCTGCTTAATTATTATCCCATACCCACCTGGAGCCTTTTTTTCGGTCTTATAGCGGCTTCGGTCTGGGTTGTGGGTCGCAGGGTCAAAGCCCGGGTTTCTGCTGCTGCGGCTTTTTTTATCGGCGCGGCAGCCGCCTATTTCATCGTGGGCATGGTGCCAGCGCAAACGCCCGAGACCCTTGGTTTCCTGTTTTTATCCGGGATGATTGCTGTTTGCGCCATGATACTGCCCGGCCTGTCCGGAGCCTTTATTCTTCTTATTTTGGGAAAGTACGAGTTTGTGGTTTCCGTGCTAAAAAACCCTCTTACAGCCTCGAATCTTGCCGTGCTTGCTGTCTTTGCCGCGGGATGCGCAGTGGGCCTGGCCGCATTTTCCAGGGTGCTCAAGTTTCTTCTCGACAGGTATCACAGCGTCGCTTTTGCCGGACTTACAGGCCTTATGCTGGGCTCCATGCGCAAAATCTGGCCCTGGAAGGAGCCGCTCACCATGGAGAGGGTGCACGGGGAGCTTATGGTGATAAGTGAGAAAAACGTCCTTCCCGATGGCATCTGGCCTGAAGCCGCCTTGCCGGTTCTGCTTATGGTCGCGGGGTTTGCCCTGGTGTTTTTGCTGGAGCGGCTGGGCCCGGAAAAATACGAAGGCTGAAATTTCAGGTTATTTTTCTGCGCCCTGTTTAAAGTATTCCTCCAGTTTTTTCTGCACCGGAGGAGGCACCATGCTCTCTATGTTGCCGCCGAATTTTGCCGCCTCCTTTATGATCGAGGAACTGGTAAATATCCAGCGGAGCCCGGTCATAAGAAAGACCGTCTGAATTTCCCGGTTAAGCCTTCTGTTCATAAGGGCCATCTGAAATTCGTATTCAAAGTCAGAGACCGCCCGCATGCCCCTTAAGATTGCGTGTGCTCCTCTTTTTCTGGCGTAATCGACTAAAAGGCCGTCATAGGAAGCGATCTCTGTGTTGGTAAAATCCCCAAGGGACTGTTCAAGCAGTTCTTTTCTTTCCTCGACCGAAAAGAGTATCTGTTTTGCCGGATTTTCAAGGATAGTTACTATTATCCGGTCAAATATTTTCAGGCCCCGCTCGATTATATCAAGGTGCCCGTTTGTGACCGGATCAAATGAGCCCGGGTAAATCGCGATTTTCTCCATTGGATTGTCCTGTTTTTTTCGGTTCTGGCCAGTTGTTTCCCTCGTTTTTGCCGGTTTCTGCGTGAGCCGGCTATATGTTTGCTACCATATATGACATGAAGGTCACAAGGGTTTTCCCGTATCTGCGGACATCAAACACATCAAGGCCTGGCAGACTTTTTGGGACCGGCTCTGTTGGGGCGTGCTCGATAACCATCACCGCGCCCGGCGCGAGGGTGCCGCTTTTTAACAGATTTTCCAGGGCCGGGGCGAGCGCTCCCCGGTTGTAGGGCGGATCCATGAATACAAGGTTGAAGATAGAATTCGGGCCGGACAGTGTTCCCGGTCCCCGCAACAGGTCCCGGCACAGTACAGCGGCCCGGTCTTCGGCCCTGCAGAGTGCAAGATTATTTTTGATCAGCCGGCAGGCCTTGGTGTCTGAGTCAATAAAGACCGCATGCCTGGCCCCCCTGCTAAGGGCCTCTATGCCCATGGCGCCGGTACCGGAAAACAGGTCGGCCACGCAGGCGGAGGGAACCGCACTTGCGCATATGTTAAATATCGCCTCGCGCACCTTGCCCGGAGTGGGCCGTGTTTGCCTTCCGGCCGGGGTATAAAGTCTTCTTCCCTTGAACCGTCCTGCTATTATCCTCAAATGAATTTACCTTTTTCGTGCACCGGATTTCGTATCTTTACTCGGCAGGCCGGATTTTTTTGTGGATTTTTTTTACATATGATTTATCTACACCCGCTTGCTGTGCGGTTTTGGAGATATCAAAACCGCAGTCCTTAAGTTTCCGAACAATAAAGGCTTCCTCAAAAGCTTTTTGTGCATCTTTTAGTCTGCCGTAAGAAAAAAGGGAATAAGGATCGGTTCCGGGCTCTTCGGCGCTGCCGTTATAAGGGGCGGGAATGTCTGAGAGTTCTATGGTTTCGCCTTCTGTCATGATGTCCAGACGCTCGACCAGGTTTTTGAGCTCCCTTACGTTGCCGGGCCAGTGATATTTTTTTAGAGCCTCCAGGGCCTCTGATGTCATACTTTTGGGCGATGTTCGGTTCTCCTCGGCGGTTTTGGACAGAAACACGTCCACGAGGGCGGCAATATCATCTATTCGTTCGCGCAGCGGCGGTACGGTAATGGGCACCACGTTTAACCTGTAGTAAAGGTCTTCCCTGAAGGTTCCCGCGGCAATCGCCTTTTTCAGGTCTTTGTTGGTGGCGGCTATAACGCGGACATCAAGGGGGATGGTTCTGCCTCCGCCCAGCCTTTGAAATTGCCTTTCCTCCAGTATCCGCAGTATGGTTGCCTGGGTTTTTAGCCCCATATCACCGATTTCGTCAAAAAAAATGGTTCCGCCGTGGGCCAGCTCGAATTTTCCGTGCTTTTTGTTTACCGCGCCTTTAAAGGCTCCCTTTTCGTGACCCAGAAGTTCGTTTTCCAGCCCTTCATCAGAAAGGGCCGCGCAGTTTACATCCACAAGCGGATGGTCGGCCCGGTGGGAGATCTGGTGGATTGTGCGGGCCACAAGCTCTTTGCCCGTACCGTTTTCTCCGGTAATAAGGATCCACGCATCCGTGGGCGCGGCAATGCCGACCTGTTTTCTCAGCTCTACCGTGGCCGGGCTGTGGCCGGTAATAGCGTATTTTTCGATGGTTTTTTTCCGCAGAAAACGGTTTTCCTCCTCCAGTCGCCTGAAGTTTAAGGCGTTGTTTATGGCAACAATTACACGGTCTATGTTAAGGGGTTTTTCAATAAAATCGTAGGCGCCTATCTTTGTTGCGTTGACCGCCGTCTCGATTGTGCCGTGCCCGGTTATCATGACGACCTGTACGTGAGGATGCTGGTTTTTGATTTCCTTAAGGGTATCAATCCCGTCAAGGCCGGGCATCCATATATCGAGCAGCACAAGATCCGGAGCCTGCTCTTCTATTCTCTGCAGGGCTTCATAACCGTTTGTGGCCGTGATGGTTTCAAATCCTTCGTCCATAAGGATGCCGCTCAATGATTTTAAGATCGACTCCTCGTCGTCAACTATAAGTATTGTTGGAAACATATAAATGTCCTTCTTATTTTAAATTATACCGGCAACTCAATAATGAATTTTGCCCCGTTGGGGTGATTGTCCTCCGTTATGACCCTTCCGTGATGATCGGCTACTATGGTGCTTACAATTGCCAGTCCAAGTCCCATGCCGGATTTTTTGGTGGTAAAATCCGGCTCAAAAAGGTAGGGCTTGTCCTGGTCCGAGATCCCCGCGCCTGTATCTGCAACGGTGATCCTCACATTTTCCTGCGCCCGGTCCGTTTCCGCCGTGATGGTAATGCGGCCCCGGTCATGTATTGCCCCGATCGCGTTGTCTATAAGATTGATAAAGATTTGCTTTATCTGCTGCCTGTCTACATTTAATTGCGGTAGGTTGTCTGCTATATGAACCGAAAATTCGATGTAGGGATGACCTTCCCGGTAAAGGGCCACAGATTCGTTTATTATCGGTCCCAGTTCGCACGGGACGGGCTCGGCCGTGGGGAACCTGGCAAAGGAGGAAAACTCGTTTACCAGGTTTCTGATCATATCCGTGTGATCAATTATGGTCTGGGTGCATTCGTCGAAAACAGGGTCATTTATACTTTTCTGGTATTTTCGCTTCAGGCGCTGTGCTGAAAGGGAAATCGGGGTAAGCGGATTTTTAACTTCATGGGCAATGCGCCTGGCAACTTCGCGCCAGGCTGCCATGCGTTGGGCCTTTTCCAGTTCGGTGAGATCGTCGAAGACCATTACCATGCCCATGCGTCGGCCTGATTCGTCCTTTAAGGCGTTGAAGTTGACCTTGAAAGTACGGCGCTGGCCGTCGACTGAAAGATTAATGGATTTGGATATGGTGTCTTCTGCGTGTGCCGAAAACCTTTCGGAGATTTCCGCGGCCAGTTTCGGATGGGTTTTTTCGAACAGGTGCCGATAGTTCTTTTTGGTTACTTCTGCGGCTTTAAGCTGCAGCATTCGCTCGGCAGAAGCATTTATGGTCGTAATCAGACCGTTTGCGTCAATGGAAATCACGCCGGTGGAGACGTTGTTTAATACGATTTCCATGTAGCGCCGCCGCTCCTCGATTTCCGTGTTCTGTTCGTAGAGCTTTTTTGCAGAGTATTCCAGATCCCTGCGATTGTACCTGAGTTCCCTTGTCATTTTGTTGAATGAATCAACAAGGGTTTTCATTTCATCGTCTGCCACCACGTTTATGTTGTAGGTTAGATCGCCTTCAGCCACCTTCCGGGTGCCTTCTGCAAGCTCCATAATAGGGATGGTAATGGAGCGCGACAGATACATCCCCACCCAGATTGCGCAGAATACAACAAGCAATGCAACCACTGAGAGCGTAATATAATAGTTTATCCTGATCGGCTGCTTTAGCATCTTTGTTTGTTTGTATTCCTCCAGCCCCCTGGAGATGGACTCAAGGTGTTCGGCCATGTCCGGGGGCAAAAGGACGCTTATCACCACAAAACCTCCGGCGTCTATATTTTCTTCACCAAAGGGGACGGTGGATATGTTGCGGATAAGCTCGCCGTAAGGAAGCAACTCCGAGGTGGACGATGTTTTTGCGGATGCGCTCATTGCCTTTTGGAGTTGGTTGGCGTCAAGCTCGGACAGGGCCTCTTTTGGCATACGGTCCGTGGTGGAAGAACTCAGGCGTTCAAAATTGCTGTTGTATGCCTCGACCGCATCCAGATTAAATTCCCGCTGGACGATCTGGATATAGTTGTCTAAGTCCGATCTTTTTTCAGGATCCAGAAGATTGCGGGTGTCAATCTGATATGCGGCTTTTTCAAGGAAAAAACGGTTGTTGTCCTCTACGTACTGATACATGCTGCGCCCTACTGCCAGGGAATCGTCTAACGCCTGTTCAATAGGGACCTGGAACCAGAATTCTATGCTGGTTGTTATAAAATGCAGCGAAAAAGCGAAAAGCACTCCGGCGGGCAGCAGGCTGAGCGAAATAAAGGCCGCCACCAGCTTTGTGCGCAGCTTGGTGCCCGGAACCCTGCTGCGTCTTTCGTAGAACAGCTTGACCACATTGCGGAAGACAAGAAATATCAGCAGAACTATTAGCAGCATGTTGATGTTGATGAGAATAAACATCAACAGCATGTTTGAGACCGGGATATTCATGCCGGCCATCATCGGCCTTATAATCAGGTAGGAAAGAAGACATACCACGGCAAGTACGATGCCGATGATTATGAAGTCTCTTTTTCTGCGCCCCCGGTCGGAGGAAATTTTCGGGGGACGGGGGATGATATATCGGTTAGTTCTCATCAGTAAATAAATTCAATACTGTGCCAGTCGGTTTTAAAGTCCCAGAGGGATACAAAAAATAAAACATAGTCCAGGTAAAAAGGCAGCTCAACCTTGTCGAGCTCGGCCATTGCGCTGATTCTGTAACGTTTGTCCTCTTCGAGTTTTTTTATCAGGGCAATCGGCAGGCTTTTTATTTCCGACATCCATTTCTGCGCCTCTTCAAAGCTATCCGTGGTCAGCGCGCGGTTGTCTTCCCATGACCGTTTTACCGTAAACCTTTTTTTCAGGGTTTCGTATTTGACCGTATGGGTGACCCTGTGCTCGGCTATGGTTTTGTTGGGTATGAGCAGCGGGTTTATTTTTTCCACGACGATTCTGAATGTGAAAGAGGTGGGTATTCCGTTTAATATGGCCTGGTTCATCTTTTCAGTAAAAGCACCCTTCACCTTGACAAAAAGGAGCAGATTGTCGCGCGTGTTGCCCGCCACCATGTCGGCAAGCCTTGCTTCCTCAGCGCACAATTCTGTCGGGGTCGCGACTGCAAGCAGTAAAAATACCGCAAAGAATTTTATCAGCATCCGATGTTTCGCCATATTTTCTCCGGAAACAGGGCCGGGGGGCCTGATGGATTTTTTGGTTTCTTTATTTTTCGGTTTAGCGGCAAACCGCTGTGGCGTCCATCGTTTCAATGGTGGCGGTTTTCCAGTGCTTTTTCTTTTTGAAGAAAGTTTTCAGGAATTCATGGTTGAAATTGTGCCCGGACTTATAAAGGCATATTCGTCCGAGAATAGGGAGACCCAGGAGGGAAAAGTCTCCGATGCAATCCAGGATTTTGTGCCGGACGAATTCATCGGGCCAGCGAAGCCCTTCTTCATTTACCACCCCGTTTTCGTCTATGGCCACGGCGTTTTCAAGAGATCCGCCCCGGGCCAGTCCATAGAATTTTAAAAGTTCCAGTTCGTGCATGAATCCGAAGGTTCTTGCTCCGGAAATTTCGGATTCAAACCGGTCGTCGTCTATCTCCAGCTCATAGCTCTGGCGGCCGATGGCCGGATGGTCAAATTCTATAGTGCATGAAATAATTCTGCGCTCATCGGGATATAGACAAACGGACTTGTCCCGGTTTTCAAGCAATATGGGCTTCAGGATTACGAAATAGAACCTGGGCGCCTCCTGTCTGACTATGCCCTTTTCCCTGATGGCCCGGGTAAAAACCGCGGCGCTGCCGTCCATTATGGGAAGTTCATATTCGTCTACCTCCATAAGAGCGTTGTCTATGGAAAGTCCCGAAAGGGCCGCCATCAGGTGTTCGACCGTGGAGACGATGCATCCGTTTTCACCTATTACGGTTGCAAGGCTGGTGTCGACCACCCGGTTGAAATTTCCGGCTACCATCGGTTTTGCAGGCAGGTCCACCCGCCTGAAACGTATACCGAAGTTCGGGGGTGCCGGGTGTATTATAAGATTTACTGTTTTTCCCGAGTGTACTCCCTGGCCTGTAAACGAAACCGGTGCACCCAGGGTCCGCTGCATTTTATATAGTCCCATGGGGATTTGTTGTCCTGCCGCATTATATGGATTTGCGGGAAAAAGAAGTTTCTGCATTCCCGTTCGCTTTTTGTTAATATTTTATATATCGGATTATAAATCAAATTGCAATGCAGAGAGCAAAGCGATTTTTCAATTGTTACCAAACTCCCCCTTTGCTATATTGCTTTTTAATTATCGGCGGAAGTTCGGTTTGATAGGGTATTTTAACCGGCACCAGTAATAAAGCACCTGCAGCAGGGGAGATACATTGCTGTCAAAAGTTTTCACCGGTGCGGTAATGGGAATCAATGGCCTGGTTATGGAAGTCGAGGTCGATATAGCAAAGGGACTGCCGGCTTTTTTCACGGTGGGCCTTCCAGAGGCCGCTGTTCGCGAAAGCCGTGAAAGGGTAAAATCTGCTATTGTAAATTGCGGATATGAATTTCCCGATGACAGGATTACCGTCAATCTTGCCCCTGCCGGTATTAAAAAGGAGGGCACCGGCTTTGATCTTCCCATTGCAGTGGGGATTTTGTCCGCATCCGGTGTTGTGCAGGAAGGCGCCTCTGAACCGTATTTGTTGCTCGGTGAACTGGCCCTGGACGGACGCATCAAGCCGGTAAGCGGGTGTCTTCCCGTGGCCGTGGCCGCAAAGGATGCGGGTTTTTCAGGTGTTCTGGTGCCTTATGAGAACCGGCGTGAAGCCGCCGTGGTGGAAGGATTGAACGTCTATCCTGTTTCCCGCCTCTTTGAGGCGGTTGATTTCCTTCGCGGACAGCGCAATATTGAAGCCCAGTCGCATGAAACGTTTTATGATCCAAAAGCGGGATTAGATATTGAAGCCGATTTTTTCGAAGTAGCCGGCCAGGCCCATGTAAAGCGGGCGCTGGAAATCGCGGCTGCAGGGGCTCATAATGTGATTATGAGCGGGCCGCCCGGTTCGGGCAAAACCATGCTGGCAAGGAGATTTGCCGGGATCGTGCCGCCTATGACCTTTGATGAATCCCTTGAAACCACGAAGATATTCAGCGTGGCGGGGATGCTTGAAAAAGATCAAGCCCTTGTAACGAGGCGGCCTTTCCGGGCCCCGCATCATACGGTTTCCGATGCCGGTCTGGTGGGAGGCGGTAATATGCCTCGTCCGGGCGAGGTGAGCCTGGCGCATAACGGCGTGCTTTTTCTTGATGAGTTGCCCGAGTTTAAAAAAAGCGTGCTGGAGGTGCTGCGCCAGCCACTGGAGCAGCGGAAGGTTACTATTTCAAGGGCTTCTGTTTCCCTGTCATACCCGGCCGATTTTACGCTGATCGCGGCTATGAATCCCTGCCCCTGCGGATATTACTCGGATCCGGTTCATGCGTGCAGGTGTAGTTCCGCCCGGATCGAGAGATACCGAAACAGACTGTCCGGACCGCTTCTTGACAGGATTGATATACATATAGAGGTGCCGGCAGTCAAATACGCGGAACTGGCGGGTGAAAAACCTGCCGAATCATCCGCCGATATCCGCAGGCGGGTTGTGAGCGCCAGAAGGATTCAGGAAAAGCGCTTTGAGCGAACCCGGATAAATACCAATGCAGCCATGAAAAACAGGCATATAAAAAAGTATTGCGCCTTGGACGGCGAATCCGGCGACATTCTGGGAAAAGCCGCCGAAAGACTGGGCCTTTCCGCCCGGGCCTGCCACCGCATTTTAAAAATCGCCCGCACAATCGCGGATATGGACGGAGCCCCTGAAATCAGGCCGCCGCATATTTTGGAGGCAGTCGGCTACAGGAGCATGGACAGACCCCTTTAGGGGGTGGATCCGTCCCGGAAATATTGTCTCGAATTTCGTGCCCCGATATTCATATTTATTGGTTGCGGGCATTAAACTTAAAAGACAGGTTCTTTGGACTGTTGATCAGGAACCGTGAGTATGGAGAAAACCTTGATACCTTATGATGTCTGGGCTGAAATCGATCTGACGGCTGTGGAGCAAAACGTTCGCAATCTAAAGGCAGCCTTAAACCCAGCCACCCGGCTTATGGCGGTGGTAAAAGCCGACGGCTACGGCCATGGCGCAGTGCCGGCGGCCTGTTCGGCCCTTGCCGCGGGCGCCGACTGTCTGGCTGTGGCCCGTATGGGAGAAGCTGTAGAACTCAGGCATGCAGGCATCACATGCCCGCTCCTGATATTCGGGCACACACCCCCCGGGTTTGCCTCTAAATTGCTGGCTTATAATCTGATTCAGACGGTTTCCTCCTTTAAGTACGCAAATGAACTCTCCGGCAGGGCAAGTGCAGAAGGCCGGAGCCTGCGGGTGCATGTAAACATAGATACGGGCATGGGACGACTTGGAATTACGGCCAAGGGGGGTGAACACGAAAAGGGGTTTAATGACCCGGCTGATGAAATCGAGGCCATATGCGGTCTCAAGGGTCTTACAGCAGAAGGTGCATATACTCACTTTGCAACCGCTGATGAAAAGGACAAGACCAATGCGGGCATGCAGTTTGATCTGTTCAAACAGATTATTTCCCGGCTGCGGCAAAGGGATATAATCTTTGATACCGTCCATGCCGCAAACAGCGCCGCGGCTCTGGACATGCCGGAAACGCATCTTGACATGGTCCGTCTGGGCATAAGCATATACGGTCACTATCCCTCCGATGAAACAGAAAACCGCGGAATAAAGCTGGTGCCGGCCATGACTGTAAGAGCCCGTATAGTTCATCTAAAGCAAGTTGGCCCGGGCTTTAAAGTCAGCTACGGGTGGACGGGGCAGACCCGTAAAAAAACAGTTATCGCCACCGTGGCGGCCGGATATGCGGACGGGCTTTCAAGGCTTCTTTCATCATCAGGATTCATGCTGATCCGGGGCATGAAGGCTCCGATTATAGGGCGAATATGCATGGACCATGTAATGCTTGACGTGGGGCGTATTTCAAACGTGGAGTGCGGAGATGCGGCCCTTGTCTTCGGCCGGGATGCCTATGGCGAAATTCCGGCCGAAGTTCTTGCCCGAAAGCTGAATACCATCAACTACGAGGTGCTTTCAGGAATTTCCTATCGGGTCCCCCGTATATACCGTAAATAGAGAATCCCGTAAGCCACAATATTTTGTATTAAAATCTGTAGAAATCCTATATTTGGCATGTTGGATAAAGCGGAAATACAACAATCCGGGGCTGCCTCCTGTTGGCTTAACCTCTTTTCCGTGTTAAAAAAAGGGATTGTTTTAAAATGATTTTTATCCCACTATTGCGAATACAGCGTGTTTACAAAATCCAAGTTAGGAAGACCAATGACTAATCCGCGCCATTATTTATTTTTCATGTTCGTTTATCTGATTATCGTAGCGGTCGTCTGCGGGCTTTTATATGCGCCGCTTAAAGACGCTTTTATGGCAAACTGGGGATTTAACCTGCTAATTCTTGGCGTCCTTGCTGTCGGAATCGTGATCAATATGTTTCAGGTTCTGCGTCTTGAACCTGAAATAAACTGGATACAAATGTTTCGCACCGGCGAGGTGGGACTTTCAGTCGCTCATCCGCCTAAGCTGTTAAATCCCCTGGCCCGCCATCTCTCAGAAATCCACCGGGATCGTTTCCGCTTGTCCGCCTTATCGCTTCAGACGGTTTTGGAAGGGATCCGCGGACGCCTTGAGGAATCAAGAGAAATATCCCGCTATATAATCGGCTTGCTTATTTTTCTGGGCCTTCTCGGAACGTTCTGGGGTCTTTTGGAAACCATAGGTGACGTAGCTCAGGTTATCAGTGCCTTGGAGGTAGGCACTGAAAATATGCCGCTTTTTTTTGAAAATCTCAAAAGCGGCCTCCAGGAGCCCTTGCAGGGCATGGGCACAGCCTTCAGTTCTTCGCTTTTCGGTCTGGGTGGCTCCCTGGTATTGGGATTTTTGGATATCCAAGCCGGGCATGCCCAGAACCGGTTTTTCAATGAAATGGAGGAATGGCTTACAGGTGTTACCTCGTTGATAGACAAGGATGTGGCCCCGGATGAAAAGACGGGCCGTTCTTTGCCGGAGGCTGACCGGAATCAGTATTTTATTGAATCGTTGATTGCGGAACTGAAAGAAAACAATCGGAGAATTGAAAAATTACTGCATGAGCATCAATCTGAAGGCCCTGCTTCCGGTACGAACGAGGGAGATGAAAATTAAATCATGCGTTCTTTCGGCATAAAAAGCCATCAATCTATAAGTGTTTGGCCCGGATACGTGGATGTGCTCTCAGCCCTTCTAATGGTGGTCATCTTTGTTGTGATGATTTTTACCGTGGTTCAGTTTCTTTTAGGTGAGGTTATCACCGGGCAAAAAGACGAGCTTGCCGAGCTGCATAAGAGAATAAGTGAACTAACTCAGGAACTTGGAATCGAGAAAGAGAAGGGCCGGGAACTTTCCGCTCAGGTTACCGAACTGTCCGGTATGATAGAAAACCTGCAGACCGAGCGTGAAGAATTTGTCGATAAGGTTGAATCCCTTTCAGCAGAGTCAGAAAAGGACAAGGCCAAAATCGAAAAACAGCTGCGTTTGATCACAAGCCTTCAGGAAGACATTGCAGCTTTGCGCCAGGTGCGTGACAGACTGGAAAAGCAGGTGGGCACGCTTTCTGCAAATCTTGAAAAACGAAATACAGAAGTGGGCAACCTTAGGGATCGTTCCAAAAAACTGGAAACGCGCCTTGCCGAATTAAAAGAAAGGACGCATTTGGCCCAGGAGAAAATCAAGGAAAAAGATATACGCATCCAGGCCCTTAATGCCTTGGTTGGGGAGCAGAAAGAGGCTCTGGAAAAGCAGCGTAAACTGACTGCGGATGCCCGTTCCGAAATTGCTCTTCTCAGGCGCCGAATAGAAGGACTGCGGAGTCAGCTGGAGGAAATAAGTCAGGCGCTGACAGCAGCTGAAAAAGAAAAATCAGCCAAAGAGGCAGAAATCAAGAAACTGGGGAAAAGACTAAACATTGTTCTTGCAAGGGAGGTCAATCGACTCAATCGTTATCGGTCTGATTTTTTTGGCCGTTTAAGCAAAATATTAAGCGATGTTCCATACGTGCGAATTGAGGGTGACCGGTTTGTGTTCCAGGCCGAACTTCTTTTCGACTCCGGATCTGCCGATTTGCGGCCGGATGGCAAAAAACACCTTGAAAAACTGGCCGGGGAACTAAAGAAAATATCCGAAAAGATCCCAGATGATATTGATTGGGTGCTGCGAATTGACGGTCATACTGATAAAAGACCAATTCAAACAAAACGATTCAAGTCTAACTGGGAACTCTCAACTGCAAGAGCTGTGGAAGTGGTCAAATTTCTGGCCGAGCAGGGAATCCCTGAGAAACGAATGGCTGCGGCCGGTTTCAGCAAGTTCCATCCTCTTGACCCGGTGGATACCCCTGAGGCGTATCAAAAAAACCGGCGCATCGAAATCAAGCTGACCGCTCGTTAAATATTTTCGTTTTATTCCTTCTTTGCGGGGTATTGCTTACAGGCCCTTTTTAGGATTTCAGTCTTTGAGCACAATAGGTCCAATATTTGACATCATGTTCCTGCTCCGGTAATATTCGGGGTATTAATTTTTTATCTGTTCTTTTCTTTTTCAAAAACTGAACGGTTATGAGTATCCCATGCTATTTTTACGTGTTCCTTCTGTTTTTAATACTCTCCCCCCTATTGCCCTTGTTAATTTCCTTGGTACCGAAGGCATGAGGATAGGCTCCTTTCATAGAAACTTTTCCGGGAGATACCCTGAAAGGACAAAACCATGAAAAAGACAATTATTGTAAGTATCCTTTCCGTCATACTCGCAGCCGCCATAGTTTTCAATTTTCTGCTCTATAAAAAGCTTACAGATTCAAGGAAAACCGTCCAAGAATACCGGGAGGAGATCCGAACTCTTGAATCCAAGGTGGAAGGAAAGCAAAAGACCCTTGAAAAACTGGAAGAAAAGGCTGCCGAAAACCGGAGCCTTGAATCAAAACTTCATACAGTTGAAGACCAGGTTCGAACACTTAAAACGCGTGTCGCCGAGCTATTGGACCAGAAGGACAAGCAGCAAAAAAAATATGAGGCAACGATCAAGGAGTTGAAGGCAAGTCTGGCCAGCAGGGAGGAAAGGGTCTCAAGCCTTCAAAAGGATCTGCAGGAATCTGAAGAAGCCAGAAAAAATTTGGAGACCACAATCGAAGGTCAAAAACGATCCATTGGGGAACTGGAAGATAGAATCGCCGATCTTCAGGCCCAAAACAAATCTCTTGAAAAAGAATTGGCTCAGTACCGGCAAAAAGAATCCACATATACTCAAAGGATCCAGGAGCTGAGCAACAAACTGGAGCGTCAGCAGGAAAGAGAACAGAAGGAAGAAGCCGCTCTTATGTCCAATATTCAAGAACTCAAGGAAAGCGAGCAAAGCCTTGAGGATAAAATAGAGGCCAGAGAAGACAGCATTTCCAAACTTGAAAAACAGGTCCAACATACAAAGCAGGAGAAGCAAATCATCAAAGAGGAGCTCAAGGAAAACAAGGACCTTTTAAAAGGACTTCAGGAAAGGATAGCCCGGGTCAGGCAGGAAAGAGAAAGCATGCAAAAGGAGCTTGAACAGTTGCGATCCACCTTTAAAACACTGGTGGCGGATCTGAAGGAAAAGGTGGAGCAGAAGGGAGTTACCATCGAAAAGCTTCGCGGTGAACTAAGCGTAACTTTAGTGGACAAGGTGTTATTTGATTCGGGAGAGGCTACTATCCGTCCGGAAGGGCGGGAAGTACTCCAAAGCCTTGCGGATGTCCTCATGAAAGAGGAACAGAAAAGTATTCGCGTTGTCGGTCACACTGACAATGTTCCTATCGGGCCTCAACTCAAGGATAAATTCCCTACAAACTGGGAACTTTCTGTTGCCAGGGCCACCAGAGTTGTCCGTGTCCTGGACCGCTTTCTGGATCCGGACCGCATGGAGGCGGTTGGGTGTTCATTTTATGACCCGGTTGCCAGCAACGATACTGAGGAGGGAAGGGCAAAAAACAGAAGGGTGGAGATAATGATCGCCCCCCGGTTGATAGATTACCAGGCCCAGAAAGCAGATACAGAACCCGGAAGTTGAACAGCTTTAAGACAACCTATATCCCCATAGAAACTTTTCGGGGGATATTAGTCGGATAAAGACCGGGCTTTTTTTGCCCGGGCCTGTCCTCGCATTTTAAAAATCGCCCACACAATCTCGGATTCAGTGCTTACAGGAATTTCCTATTGGGTCCCCCGTATATACCGCAAATAGAGAATCCCGTAAGCCACAATATCTTGTATTAAAATCTGTAGAAATCCTATATTTGGCATGTTGGATAAAGCAGTAATACAATGATTTTGTGCAGTAAATCGTTTCGTCAAAATTTCTTGACAATAAAAATGCCGGGTGTTAGATAAATTACTTTACATAAATGTGCACTTCGCACATATATATCATTTTGATTTTTAAGTAAATATTTATGGTGTTTGCTTTTGGTCTGCAACCGGGGGGCCGGTTTACTGATAAAGAATATATGTGAGGGAACGGACTAAAGTTAAGAAGATGAATGGACTGACAGGATAAGTGTGAGATGAGAAAGGAGGTGCTCGCAGCTACAGAATTATTATTGCGTTCGAACGCGGATTTAATCTGTCTAAACCGGATGGAAGAAATTCACTGAAAATTAAAAAATAGACAATTCAGGAGGTAGATAATGCCAAGTTTCGTCATTGCCGAAAAATGCGATGGTTGCAAGGGCGGGGAGAAGACAGCGTGTATGTACATTTGCCCCAACGACCTGATGGTCCTTGAGCCGAATACCATGAAAGCCTACAACCAGGAACCGGATCAGTGCTGGGAATGCTTTTCCTGCGTGAAAATCTGCCCCACCCAGGCTATTGAGGTGCGGGGTTATTCAGACTTTGTTCCCTTGGGCAGCAGCATCTATCCCATGATGGGTACCGAGGACGTCATGTGGACCTGCAAGTTCCGTAACGGCACGGTAAAGCGCTTTAAATTCCCCATTCGCACCACACCTGAAGGCGAAGCCAACGCCTACGAAAGCCTGAAAGGCAAGGATATCGAAAGCGATCTGCTTTCCACCGAGGAAGCCGACGGCTACCAAGTCCCGAAGCCTCAGGCCACTGCATAGCCCGTTGCCAGGTCAAGCAGGAAATAATTTAAAACGACTCTATCTTTTAAGGAGGATATAAGATGGCATTACCGAATAAACCCAAGGGTGAACTCAAGGCTGTAAGAGATCCGGAAGTTGTGGAAAAGGAAGTTGACGTCCTGATCGTGGGCGGCGGGATGGCTGCCTGCGGAGCCGCCTTTGAAGTAAAAAAATGGGCCGACAATGAAAGCGTCCTTCTCGTGGACAAGGCTGCTCTTGAAAGAAGCGGCGCCGTGGCCCAGGGCCTTTCAGCTATCAATACCTATCTGGGCGAAAATACCCCGGATGACTACGTACGTATGGTCAGAAGCGACCTTATGGGTATTGTCCGCGAGGACCTTATCTTTGATTTGGGCTGCCACGTGGACGACTCAGTACATCTGTTCGAGGAATGGGGCCTGCCGGTATGGAAGAAATCCCCTGAGGGGAAAAACCTGGACGGCAAAAAGGGCCTTAAGCAGGGTACTCTCAAGGAAGGAAGCCAGCCCGTTCGCACCGGTAAATGGCAGATAATGATAAACGGCGAATCCTACAAGAGAATCGTTGCCGAAGCAGCCAAAAAGGCCCTCGGCGAAGACAATATTCTGGAGCGCGTCTTTATCGTTGAACTGCTGCTCGATAAAAAAAAGGAAAACCAGATTGCCGGCGCGGTCGGCTTCTCGGTACGCGAAAATAAGGTCTACATCATCAAGGCAAAGACCATGATGGTGGCCTGCGGCGGCGCGGTCAACATCTACCAGCCCAGGTCGGTCGGCGAAGGCAAGGGACGTGCGTGGTACCCGGTATGGAACTCCGGCTCCACCTATACCCTGTGCATGAAGGTGGGTGCCGAGCTTTCCATGATGGAAAACCGCTTCACCCCCGCCCGCTTCAAGGACGGCTACGGCCCGGTCGGCGCATGGTTCCTTCTGTTTAAAGCCAAGGCCTTAAACGGGCTTGGCGAAAGCTACGTAACCAGCGAGGCAGCCAAGAAAGAGCTGGAATTCTATGCTCCTTACGGAACTGCCGCCATTACCCCCACCTGTCTGCGTAACCACCTGATGCTTTTTGAGATGAAAGCAGGCCGCGGCCCGATCATAATGGATACCGTGACAGCTCTGGCGGAACTCGGAAAGACCCTGGATAAGAAAGAGCTCAAGCATCTTGAGTCCGAGGCATGGGAAGACTTCCTTGACATGACCTGCGGCCAGGCCAACCTGTGGTGCGCAACCAACACCGAGCCGGAAAAGAAGAATTCCGAAATTATGCCCACCGAACCGTATCTGCTGGGGTCTCACTCGGGCTGCTGCGGTCTCTGGGTTTCCGGGCCGGACTATGACTGGGTCCCGGATGCTTACAAGCTCAAGGCTGACAACGGCAAGGTCTATAACCGCATGACAACCGTAAACGGCTTGTTTACAGCCGGGGACGGCGTGGGATGCTCAGGCCACAAGTTCTCCTCGGGATCGCATTCCGAAGGGAGGATTGCCGCCAAGCAGATGGTCCGGTATGCAAAAGATCATGCAGATTTTACTCCCGAACTGCCCATGGGCAAGGACGAGATTGTAGACATGGTCTACAAGCCGGTTCGGACTTATCTGGATAACTGTGAATATACAACGGCAGATGACATCAACCCGAACTACATCAAGCCCGAGGGCATGATGTACCGGCTGATGAAGGCTACCCACGAATACGGTGCCGGTACGGCGACTTTCTATGAAACCACCAACAAAAACCTTGAAATCATAATGGACATGCTTAAAGTCATGCGCGAAGACTGCGAAAAACTCGCAGCCGGCGGCCTGCACGAACTGATGCGCGCATGGGAAATCTATCATCGCATCTGGACGGTGGAATCCCATCTGCGTCATATTCAGTTCCGCAAGGAAACCCGCTACCCGGGCTTCTACTATCAGGCGGACTATCCGAACCAGGACGATGAGAACTGGTTTTGCTTCACCAACTCCAAGTATGATCCCCAGGCACAGAAATGGGATACCTTCAAGAGGGATTACATCCAGATCATTCCGAGCGAGTAAGGTTGGAATGATGGAAGTTTAGCATAATATACCTCCAGGTGCCGAAAGGTGCCTGGAGGTTTTTTTAAGCGGGAACTGCCGGCTGGATCCCGGAAGGAAGGTGGAAATTCCGATCTTTTGATTTCCGGGATCGAGCCTGCCGTTTCAGCCGGGATAGACTGTATGGATGGTGGAAGTCCATCTATAATATAAAACGGTTAACAGAATCGAACCTATAAGCACGGAGGGACAGCATGAGTGAAGCGCAAGGAGCCCCGTTAAGCGGAAGCATCATGGTGGTCGGCGGCGGTATAAGCGGCCTGACCACGGCTTTGGAGGCCGCGGAAGTGGGCTACGAAGTCTTTATCGTGGAAAAGAATCCTTATCTGGGCGGACGGGTGGCACAGTTAAAACAGTATTTTCCCAAGCTGTGTCCGCCGACCTGCGGTCTGGAAATCAATTTCCGCAGGATAAAAGACAATCCGCGAATCAAATTCTTTACCCTGGCCGATGTAGAAAAAGTCGAAGGCTCGCCGGGAAATTACAACGTAAGCATCAAATTAAATCCCCGTTATGTCAATGAAAACTGCACCTGCTGCGGTGCCTGTGCAGATGCCTGCCAGAGTGAAATTCCAAATGAATTCAATTTCGGCATGGACAAGACAAAGGGCGCCTACCTGCCGCATGAAATGGCTTTTCCTGCACGGTACGTGATTTCGCCTCAGATCATAGGCACCGAGGATGCAAAACGCTGCAAGGAAGCCTGCCCTTATGACGCAGTGGACCTGGACATGCAACCCGGGACAATGGATTTAAATGTCGGCGCAATTGTCTGGGCGACGGGCTGGGAGCCCTATGATGCTGCAAAGATCGATAACCTGGGCTTCGGCCAGTATCCGAACATCATCACGAATATGATGCTTGAGCGGCAGGCGGCCCCCAACGGGCCCACCGGCGGCAAAATCGTAAGACCCTCGGACAATAAGGCGCCTGAAAGCGTTGCATTCGTGCAGTGCGCAGGCTCCAGGGACGAAAATCATCTTCCCTACTGCTCCTATATCTGCTGCATGGCATCGCTTAAGCATGCCACCTATATCCGGGAGCAGTACCCTGAGGCCAAAGTTTATATTTTCTATATAGACCTTCGAACCCCGGGATACAGGTATGAAAAGTTTTATGGAAAAGTAAAGGAGGATGAGAACGTCGAATTCATCAAGGGCAAGGTCGCGGCTGTGGAAGACGGCGGCAACGGCCGGGTAACGGTGGTTGCCGAGGATGCGGTGAGCGGAGAAAAGGTTCAGCAGACAGTTGACATGGTGGTGCTGGCCACAGGAATGCAGCCCACGGCGGTGAATGCTAAGCTTCCTGCCGCGGACCTTAAATACACCGAAGAGGGCTTCATCATCAACGACCTGGAAAAGGGCGGGATGTTTGCCACGGGATGTGCCAACAAGCCGGCAGACGTCATGATGTCGAATCAGAATGCGACCGGCATTGCCTTAAAGGCGATTCAAACCATGATGAAGCGGTAGGAGGATAAATCATGAGTAAAAAATACGGCGTTTATATATGTAAAGGATGCGGCATCGGCGATGCCCTGGATATAGAGGCAATCTGCGACGTGGTGGAAGAAGAGGCCCTGCCCTGCAAAACGCATGATTTTCTTTGCGGCCAGGAGGGCGTGGATCTGATAAAGAAAGATATAGAGGAAAACGGTACCAACTCTCTGGTTATAGCCGCCTGCTCGCGCCGGGTAAATTACAACACCTTCAAGTTCGACGGCTGCATCGTTGAGCGCGTTAACCTGCGTGAAGGCGTGGTCTGGTCTCATCCCAGAGAGGAATTCCCGAAGCTCACCGAGGAGGAAAAAGAAGACGAGAACAACTTTGACCGCGTTCAGATGATGGCAGAAGATTACTTGCGCATGGGCATGGCAAGGGTGGAGAAGGTCAAGCTGCCCGAACCGTATCTGCTTGAAACCATGAGCAAAAAGATAATGGTAATGGGCGGAGGCACCACCGGCATGAGCGCGGCCCTGGATGCCGCAAATGCCGGATACGATGTTACCATAGTGGAAAAAGAGGCGCAGCTTGGCGGAAATGCGCTTAAATGGAGAAAACAGCTTCCGCTTCAAGCTCCGTACGAGGAATTGATTCCCCCTGTTGCAGCGGATAAAATCAAGGCGGTACAGGATCACCCGAAAATCGATATCCGCACCGAGACCGTGGTTGCCCGCATTGCCGGACAGCCCGGAGACTTCACTGTGACTCTTAAAAAACCTGGCGAGAAGATAGAATTTGACGTGCCCTATCCCTTGCCGGAAGAAATGCGGGTGGATGAAAACGGCAAGGAGCTTGAACACGAAGCTCTCATGGAAAAATACAGGGAATACAACGAGGGCAGGCGCGATATCCTGACCCTTGACCCAAACGGCGAAAAATTCGGCGCAGTGATTCTGGCTGCAGGATGGCGCCCCTACCAGCCCAAAGAAGACGAGTTTCCGCATCTGGGCTGGGGTGCAAGCCCGGATGTGATCACAAATTATCAGTTAGAACAGATGGTAGCCGAAGGCAAAATTACCCGCCCCTCAGACGGAAAAGATGCGAAAAACGTGGTATTTATCCAGAGCCCGGGCAACGGCACGGATTCTGATTTTCCCTACAGCGGCGTGGTAACCGGCATGGTGGCCTTAAAGCAGGCCCAGTACGTACGGGAGGACTACGAGGACGGCAAGGCATATATCTTCTACCAGCATATGCGCACCTCTGGTCTTGCGGAAAATTTTTACAAGGCCGCCCAGCAGGATCCCGGCATTTTCATGACCAAGGGCGAGATCACCTCGGTGGAGAAAAACGGCAGCGGCCTGGCAGTATCTGCCAAGGACACGCTTTTGGGAGAAAATATAGGGATTAACGCAGACCTGGTGGTGCTGGGAACGGGCATGGTTCCGGTAACATATGATGATCCCACTGTTAACCTTGCCTACCGGCAGGGACCCGGCTTCAGGGACAACGAGGTTTTTGACTGGTATGCGGATTCCAACTTTATCTGTTTCCCCTATGAAACCCAGAGAACCGGGATTTATGCAGCAGGCGGTGTTCGCCGGGCTCTTTCAGTGGAAGAGTCAATGGAAGATGCCTCCGGTGCAGCATTGAAGGCAATACAGTGCCTGGAATCCGTAAACAGAGGTATTTCCGTTCATCCAAGGTCCGGTGACATGACAATCCCGGAGTTTTTCTTTCAGCGATGCACCCAATGCAAGCGCTGTACGGATGAATGTCCCTTTGGCGCCATAGATGATGATGAAAAGGGAACTCCAAAGCCGAATCCGACCAGGTGCCGCCGCTGCGGAACGTGCATGGGCGCCTGCCCCGAGAGGATTATCAGTTTTGCCGACTACAGTATTGACAGCATAGGCTCCCAGGTAAAAGCCGTTGAGGTCCCCTCGGAAGACGACTATGATGAACCGCCCTTTCGGATACTCGGACTGGTATGCGAAAACGACGCCTATCCGGCAATGGATATAATGGGGCTTCACAAGAAATCGTTTTCCGCGGACGTAAGGATCATTCCGGTCAGGTGCCTGGGCTCGGTCAACGTGATATGGATAAAGGACGCGCTTTCACAGGGCATGGACGGGGTGTTCCTGCTGGGCTGCAAGCACGGCGATGATTACCAGTGCCATTTTGTAAAGGGAAGCGAACTTGCGCAGATCCGGATGAAGAAGATCGGGGATGCGCTCTCCAGCCTGGCCCTGGAGGAAGAGCGCGTGGCTCAGTACGAGGTGGCAATAGACGACTATGATAATATCCCGGGTATCATCAACAGCTTTGTCGAACAGATCGAAGAGCTGGGCCCCAACCCGTTTAAGGGTTTCTAGAGTCAATGATGCGAAAAAACAGCCCAATTGAGGAGGTTTGATTATGGCGGATAAGTACCTGGTTCAACCAGACATTGATTTCATAAACGAGATCCGGGGAACGGGCGGCGAAACGTTGAAAAAGTGTTTTCAATGCGCCACCTGCTCGGTGGCATGTCCTATTGCGCCGGACCGCAAGCCCTTTCCAAGAAAGGAAATGATTGCGGCGTCCTGGGGCCTTAAAGACAAGCTGCTCCCGAATCCTGATATATGGCTTTGCCATAACTGCGGCGACTGCACTGCCCAGTGTCCCAGGGGGGCAAAACCGGGCGATGTTATGGCTTCGCTGCGCATGATGACCATCAGGGAGTATGCCGGCCCCAAAAGTGTTGCCAATGCCCTAAGCGATCCAAAGAAGCTGCCGCTTTTGCTTGTGATACCGGCGGTAATATTTATCGTGCTGGGCCTTATAACCGGTCTTCTTGATTTTTCACCGGAGCGTGTGCACGGCGGGATAGTTCACAGCGAGTTTTTCTCTCACTGGTTGGTGGATATAGTTTTTGTCCCGCTTACCATTTGGGCGGTGGCTATTTTTGCCATGGGCCTTAAGCGCTTTATCGGAGACATTCACAAGAATGCTGTTTCAGAAGGCAAAACAGACAAGCAAGGCATTGAGGTAAAAGGATTTATTGCCGCCCTGATAAAGGTTATTCCGGTAATTCTGAAACACAGCAGATTCTCGGAGTGCGGTGAGAACAACGACCGGGCAACTCCGCACATGATGGTTTTGTTTTCCTTTATAGCCCTGTTTATTGTAACCTCTGTCGCTTTTATAATGCTGTATGTATTCAACCATCACGGCCCTTATTCCCAGCTTAATCCGGTCAAGATTCTTGCCAATGTCGGGGGCATCGCTCTTATCATCGGCGCTGCGCTTCTGATTAAGCAGCGCCTGGACAAGACAGACGAGGTCTCCACATACAAGGACTGGTACCTGCTTTGGCTGGTGCTCGGTTTGGGTGTTACCGGCATGTTAACCGAATTGCTGAGACTGGCTGATGCGGCTTTTCTGACATACCTTTTCTATTTTATTCATCTGATCCTGGTATTTAACCTGATTGCGTTTCTGCCTTTTTCCAAGCTGGCACACCTGGTTTACCGCACAGTGGCCATGGCTTATAATGAGTATTCGGAACGCGAGGTTAAAAAAGCATGATATTTTAACAGGTGTTTCTTAGATCAACAAGAAAAGGGGGGTCAAAACCCCCTTTTCTTGTTTCGGTCCCCTCGTATAAACAATCTTGACTCCTGTCAAAAGAGCCGAATGTAATTTTGGGGAAAATGTCAGTGAATATACGTTCAAAGGCCTTAATCCGGTTTTTGTATCATTTCACACGTGCCTATAGCCTGACCCTGCGCCTGCGGGTGGAAAACGAAACCCCGTGGATGGAGCATCTGGCCGGAGGAGGCAGGGTGATTTTGGGCGTGTGGCATCAGCAGTTTTTTTCTCTTATCCGCTATTTCAAAAGATACAGCAAATACGGACCCAGCCTGATGATAAGCAGAAGCAGGGACGGCGAGATTGTTGCCGGGATCGCGGAGCTTACAGGCTGGTACGTGGTAAGGGCTTCTTCCTCAAAAGGCGGAAGAGAAGGGCTCTGCAAAATGATAGAGCGCCTTGAGGCCACAGGTATTGCCGCCCACGTCCTCGACGGGCCCCGCGGTCCGGCAGGAATCGTTAAAAACGGGGCGATTGCAATGGCCCAGGGGGCCGGTGCGGTTATTGTGCCGGTCTTTGTCAGTGCCGAGAACGCCTGGTACTTTAGCTCCTGGGACCGTTTTCAGCTGCCAAAGCCTTTTTCACGTGTTACCATCAGGTACGGCGAAATGATCAGCATCCGGCATACAATGGACCTTGAGGAATTCGAGGTGCAGAGAAAGCGGCTGGAGGATATCATGAGGCCGGGACTGGTTGGTTTTTAACCCCCCCGGGCTCAAAGAATCGTATTGATTTTATATTTGATATGCGTATATTGAAAGATAATCTCAATAAATAACAAAGGCAGAACATCTCCGAATGCTGCAAGATACATTCTGTCATATCAGCGGCGTGGGGCCAAAGACCGAAGCCCGGCTCTGGGAGGCCGGGATATGCACGTGGCCGGATTTTGCAGCAGCCCGGTACCGCCCCGTAAGTCGTACAAAGGCTTCCCTGATAAGAGCCGAGCTTGAAGATTCTCAAATCGCCTTTGAAAATCGCAATTCTTTTTATTTTTCAAAACGCCTGTCCGCAGACCAGCAGTGGCGGCTTTTCCCCGAATTCCGGAACACAGCGGCCTATCTGGATATAGAGACCACCGGTTTAAGCAGCGATTACAACCGGATTACCACCATTGCCCTCTATGACGGCAATCATATCCGCTATTATGTCAACGGCCGGAACCTGGAAAAATTTGTCGACGACATAGCATGCTATGATCTGCTGATAACGTATAACGGCAAAACATTTGACCTGCCTTTTATTGAAAGATTTTTCGGGATCCGCCTGCAGCAGGCACACGTGGATTTGCGCTATTTATTAAAGAGCCTAGGATATAAAGGGGGGCTTAAAGGGTGCGAAAGAAGCCTCGGCCTGCAGAGAAACGAGCTTGAAGGGGTGGACGGATATTTTGCGGTACTTCTCTGGCATGAATATGAAAGAAAAGCCGATCCAAGAGTGCTTCAAACCCTTCTGGCCTATAATATTGAAGATGTGGTCAATCTTGAATATCTTATGCATGTTTCTTATAATCTCAAGCTGGCGCATACCCCGTTTTCGGAGCATATGCGGCTGTCGGTGCCGCCCCGCCCAAGCCTCCCGTTTGCACCCGATAGGGAGGTACTTGAGCGCATCAGGGGGAAATACGGGCTAAATCCTTCTGCTAGCAGGGAAACGGTGCTTTCATGAAGGAGAGCAAAGGGAAAAAAGACTCCCTGATTGCGGCTGCCCCCCACGAAGATCTAAACCGCCTGCTCGAGCTCATACTGGAGTCGGGAGCCCGCATGATGAGGGCAAGGGCCAGTTCCCTGCTCCTTATGGATCCAAAAACCCAGCGCCTGAATTTTCGTGTTGCAACCGGGGCCAAGAAGAATGAAATCAAGCAGTTCTCGCTGCGGGTAGGCGAGGGTATAGCCGGCCATGTAGCTCTTAAGGGCGAGCCGCTGCTGATCGGGGATGTTTCGGCAGATAGTCGCTGGTATCGGCAGATAAGCGATCAGATAGGATTTAAAACATATTCCATCGCCTGTGTACCTTTGAAAGTCGAAGGAAAGGTGCTCGGGGTGGTTGAATTTATAAACAAGGAAGGCGGAGGAAGCTTCCAGGAAAGCGATCTGGAGCTGATGAATGTTTTTTCGGAACTGGCTGCAGTGGCCATTGAAAATACCCGGAAATTCAGACTTGTTGAGCAGGAAAACCGTGAATTAAAACAGAAGCTGAACCTTAGCCACGATATTATTGGAGAAAGCAGGGCAATCCGGCAGGTGGTCGAAGACGCCCTCAGGGTTGCTGATTCCATGGCAAGCACACTGATCCTGGGAGAAAGCGGCACGGGCAAGGAGCTTCTGGCAAGGCTTATTCATCAGGCAAGCGCAAGGCGCAACAGGCGGCTGATAACGCTTAACTGTGCCGCGTTCCCGGAGACCCTGCTGGAAGCGGAGCTTTTCGGCTATGAAAAAGGAGCGTTTACGGGGGCTGTTGATTCAAAGACAGGTAAGTTTGAACTGGCGGATCAGGGGACCATATTTCTCGACGAAATAGCTGAAATGAGTCATTCCATGCAGGCCAAACTGCTTCGGGTTCTGCAGGACGGGGTTTTTTATCGTCTTGGCGGAAATGTTGCCATAGCGGTTGATATCCGGGTAATTGCGGCAACAAACCGCGATATTGCAGCAGAAGTAAAAAGCGGCAGGTTCCGCGAGGACTTGTATTACAGGTTAAACGTGGTTGAACTCCACATGCCGCCTCTCCGGGAGCGCAAGTCGGATATCCCCCTTCTGGCGCGGCATTTTGCGGGCATTTTCCAGAAGGAGAAAGGCTATGAGTCAATTGAAATCTCCGATGATGCCATAGAAAAGATGATGCGCTATGACTGGCCGGGAAATGTGCGGGAGCTGCAGAACGCACTGGAACGTGCGGTAGTTATGGGCAGGGGTAAAAACATAAAGGTCGAAGACCTGCCCATGCTGAGCACGGAGTCAACACTTGAGAGCATGCCGGTAGGCATGACTCTTAATGAAGCGGTAAACGAGTTTAAAAAGAAGTTCATCGAGGCAAACCTTAAAAACACAGACGGAAATCAGAGCCAGGCGGCAAAGATAATGGGCATTCAGCGCACCTATCTTTCAAGACTGGTTTCACGCTATGGAATAAAGAAATCCGGCAGATAAAAGGGGGCGAGGTATTTTTTTGCCCCGCCCCTTAATTTAAGGTTAAGCATCAGGTTTTTTATGCATCTTGAGCCGTTTACTTCTTTTTTTCATCTCCGGTTGCCGCACCGTGAAGCTTTACCTCGACCTTTTCGGTCAGTCCCTGATAGTAGTCACGCAGAATGTCAAGCACTTCCTCGCGGCCGAAGTGATCGGGAATCCTGCCGCCTTCTGAGAGAAGCTTGCGCAGCATCGTGCCGGACAGGATCACCCGGTCTTCCTTGGAATGCGGGCAGGTCTTAAGAGAAGCCATGCCGTCGCACTTGTGGCAGTAGAAGGTCCAGTCTATTTTCAGCGGCTTGCAGAGAAGGGCCTTACCTTCGCCTTCGGGATACGGGATTTTATCAAAGATGGTCTGTGCCTCGAACATCCCGTAGAAGTCTCCGACGCCTGCATGGTCGCGGCCGATGATCATGTGAGAGCATCCGTAGTTCTGGCGAAAGGTTGCATGAAGCAGTGCTTCCCTGGGGCCGGCATAACGCATGTCGAGCGGGTAGCCGCCCTGAAGCACCCTTTCAGGTACAAAGTAGTTGTTTACCAGGACGTCAATGCACTTGACCCTCACATCCGCGGGGATGTCGCCGGGCTTCAGGTTGCCGACCAGGGAGTGGATAAAGCAGCCGTCGCTGACCTCGATGGCGATCTTGGCCAGGTATTCGTGCGAGCGGTGCATGGGGTTGCGGAGTTGAAGCGCGGCAATTCTCTTCCATCCGCGTTCTTCGAATATCTTTCTGGATTCGGAGGGCCGCATATAAATACCTTTATATTTGGTCGGAAACTCGGCTTCCGAGAGGACCTTGACCGGACCGGCCAGGTTGTAGGGCTTCTGGTTCATTACCATCTGCACGCCCGGATGCTCTTCTTCGGCTATTTTCCAGAACTCTTCTTTTGTAGAGGTGCCTTCGCCCATAAAGACTTTTTCGCACTCGTAGCGCTTGTTTTCCTCGGTCATCTCGAATTTTTCAGTGACCTTCATGGTGGCCATGATCTTGTCTGTTTCAGGATCATGAAGGGCAATCTCATCGCCTTCGCTGATGGCGTCGGCTTCTTGCTGGCTTGCAGAAAGGGTTACCGGAACCGGCCAGAATGTGCCGCCGGCAAGCTGGAAATTGTCGCATACACCCTTCCAGTCTGCCTTGGTCATAAAGCCTGTCAGGGGTGAGAAGCCGCCGGTGCCGATCATGATAAGGTCGCCTCTTTCACGCGGAGTGACGGAAACCCTTTTGAGCCCCTGGGCCTTTTTCTTTTCCTCCTCGAGTTCGGCGCCTTCCAGCATGCAGATGGTAAGGCCTTTTCCGCCATGCGGGGGGATTAAGTCAGACATTTCAACATCTCCTTTCAAAAATTGTTATTGTCGTTTTCCAAAACCCGAAAATCTTGTGTAACGGGTGAGTATCCTACAAATATTAAATTATCTTTTTTAATAGGTAAACACGGATTTGTCAAGCTAAATCAGGATTCAACAGTCATTTCCGGCGGGTGCGTGTCAGGTTAAAATTGGATTGCAGGGGGCGGGCAAGCGCCGGCCGCTTGGCTCAGCTTGCCTGCAGTTGCAATCCGGCCCTCATGCAATGCGCCCTCAAAGGCCGCCCCCGGCTTGGCCGCATGGAACAAACCTCCCCGGCGGCCCGCAGCCGGAGAAAACTGCAAGAGCCGATTTGGAGTTTGCAGGGACTAAAATCATTTACCACAAACATGATCAAAACCGGATACTCACCGGGAATTAAAGGGCAAAATGGTGGACAGGTATGAAATACTCTGGATCAGGTCATTTTTTCTGTGGGGTTCAAGGGTGATAACAGGTATGGGCCGGGCGGTTTTCAGCCAGTCAAAAAGGGGCGTAAAGTCTATGCTCCCCCTGCCCAGGCCGAGGTGCTGATCGCTTTTTCCGTCATTGTCATGCAGATGGAGCTGGCCTAAATAAGGAGACAGCTTTTTGATCCAGACGTGGGCCGGTATTTTGCTGAAAACCGAAAGATGCCCGATATCCAGGCAGCATCCGATATTGCTGTCATCAATCACTTCAAATAAGCGCACCAGCTGATCGGGGTCTGTTTCATAAACATTTTCCAGCATCAGGCGGATTTTTTTATCTGCAAGTCTGCGGGCTGTCTGCCTCCAGGTTTCCGGCGCCTTTTCATACCATTCCTCGCGGAAAAATCCGTATCGGGTCTCGTCATATCCCGCATGATACACTATAGTCTGCGGGAGAAAAGCATCCGCGGCCCGGCCAGTCTGCAAAAGACGGTTCTCAGTGACAGCACGGATCTCGGAATCAGGCGAACCCGGGGAAAGATCCAGAAAGGGTCCGTGCAGGGTGATGCTGCACCCGGCATCCCTGAATTTTGATGCTGCAGCCTGAAAATCGGATTGCGCGAACCTGTCCAGTGCTTCCGCGTCAATGCCGATTTCCGGATTTATCCCGTTTTCCAGGAAAACTTCCATGTAATCTGCCTGCTGATCCATTAACCAGGTAAACGGTATGTTTACCTGCACCCGGTCAACAACAGCTCTTTTGTCCTGGTCGAATAATTTAGCCATAGTCCCGATAATCTATTAAATTTCCGTAAATGGTCAAGCGATAAGTTGCTTTTCTCACGGAAGGCGGTTTAATTCATGGTTTTGTAGCCTTATTTCTGAGCATTGCGGATCTGAACCTCTTCAAAGGTCCTGATTTCTGCAAGAACCCTGGTGGAAGCATCCATTATTTCCATTGCAAGGGCCGCGCCGGTGCCCTCTCCAAGCCTGAGCTTAAGATCAAGCAGGGGGTCTAATCCAAGGTGTTTGAGCATGTAATTGTGGCCTGCTTCAACCGAGCGGTGGCTTGCAAACAGATACGATCCCGCCGCAGGGGCAATCCCGCAGGCAATAAGCGCTCCGGCAGTGGCGATAAGACCGTCACAGACCACGGGTATGCCAAGGGCCGCGGCCCCTATTACAAGCCCGGCAAGCCCGCCGATTTCAAATCCGCCAACCTTTGCAAGAACGTCAACCGGGTCTCCGGGCCCGGGCCTGTGAAGTTCAAGGGCGTCTTCTATAACCCTGATCTTGTGTTTAAGGGCCCTGTCATCAAGGCCGGTGCCCCTTCCCGCAAGCTTTTTGACATCCAGACCGGAAAAGGCCGCTATGACGGCTGCAGAAGGAGTGGTGTTTCCAATGCCCATATCTCCGGTGCCCAGGAGGTCCAGGCCGGGAGCTTTCGCAAGCTCTTCTGTCATGGCAATGCCGGCCTCGATGGACGCTATTGCCTGATTTCTGCTCATGGCAGGTTCTTTGCGGATATTGCCGGTGCTTTTTGCGATTTTTTTGTGAAAGATCGGAAGTTCAGGGCTGAAATCATGGTTTACACCCAGATCAGCGACACGTACGGATGCTTTAGCATGCCTGGCCAGGACGTTAATGGAGGCTCCGCCGTCCACAAAGTTATATACCATCTGGGCTGTTACTTCCTGCGGGAAAAGACTTACGCCTTCGGCAACCACTCCGTGATCGCCCGCGCAGGTGACAATTATTTTTCTGTCAAGCCGCACGTCCAGGGTTTTTGAAATTCCGGCAAGCCGCCGGGCAGTATCTTCTAGAAGTCCGAGGCTGCCTTTGGGCCGTGCCTGGTCATCAAGGCGCAGGGCGGCCTTTTTTTCATATTCTTTATCGGGTAAATTAATTTTTTTAATTGCTTTCTGCAAATTCATGTCTGTTTCTCCTTCTTTTGTTTTTTTAAAATAAAAAAAAGGGTTCCGACCGGAGATTTTTCTCCTGCCGGAACCCTTTGCCATCGGATTCCGCCCCACGTTTTTTTGCACGTCTTCTGACTTGCCGGATATCAGCCGGGCCGTACCTTCCCGGTGGTTTTCACCACTAGTGGCCGCAGGGTCATTCGTCCTGCGCCGGCCCGGTATCTCCGGCTTACAGCGCCGGGTGCGTCACGGATTTTAACCGTATTCCGTTTGCAAAAAACGCTTTGCGTAAATTTTAAACCGTATTTATCCAAACAGAAGCGCGGGGTCAAGAACTAATTGCACCGTCATTCCAAACAAGCCTTGCCAGTGCGCTTAGAGACTCTTCAAGATCCTTCCTGGAAAAAACTTCAAGGGATACAGTGCCGCTGAAGCAAGATAGTATATAAGATACTGCGGGAGCATAAATATCCGGCAGGTGCCCGAGCCCTATATGGCCCCTTCCGGATTTAACCCCCCCGTAGAGATGAAGTATTGAAATTCGTTCTCCGAAAGTTTTAAATGCATCAGCAATATCATAGCCGTGCTCCATTAGATGGCCGATATCAAGGCATATTGACAAATCAAGATCGTCTGCCAGGGGTTTAAGCCAGGCCGGAGGATAATCCAGAGTTTCCACGGAAACCGATCGGGATGCGATACCTGTCGTGTCCAGCAGGGTTTTCACGGCCGGGCCCGCAAGTTTTTGCCAGGTTTCAACCGAGCGGGCATCATTGCCGCAACCGGTATATGGGAGGTGCAGGGTCCATGTTGAAGGCTCAAGCAGGCGTGCACGCTCCACTGTCCGGGCGGTAAGTTTGATTGCCTCAGCCCGTTTTTTTTCATCAGGGTCTGTGATGCTCACATCAATGGGAAGATGTACATTGTATGTTAACCCGGTGCTTTCGGAGAGTTTGGCAAGCTTTTTTATATCCCCTTCGGGCGGCAGGCTTTCCTCGTATTCGCTTTCAAAAAACACAAGTTCTATTTCGTCTATAAACGGCGCCAGCATCCTGGCATTGGGCAGGACGTGGTCCGGGTATATAAAAGAAGGGGAGGCAACGGTAAACGGGAATCTGTTTTTGTAGGATTTATCCAGGGGCTTGTATTGCGGGTGTGTTTTGCTGTTATTTTTTTTATCTGTCAAGGCGCGTAATGCCCTCCTTTCTTGCAGACGCAACAGCTTCATGATACTGCTCCGGGAAAAGGGGTTTTGAAAGCCCGGGTATTTCTGCGGCCCTGCCCATTGGACGATACTGGGACATGATGTTTACATAGGTGCCGGGAGATATCTGCCTTGCTATAAATCGCATGGCTTCGGCGGTGCCTGCCATATAATCGGGGAGAACAAGATGGCGCACAAGAAGCCCCCGCACAGCAATCCCCTGATCATTTATCACCAGATCCCCCACCTGCCGGTGCATTTCTTTTAAGGCCGCTTTGGCGGTTTCGGGATAGTCGGGTGCATCGCAGGCCTGCCTTGCAATTTCCGGATCCATGAATTTTAAGTCCGGCATGTAGATGTCAAATATGCCTTCAAGAAGCCCGAGGGTCTCAACCCTGTCGTAGCCGCCCGAGTTGTATACAAGCGGAATCCTGAGCCCGTCTTCAATTGCTTTTTCAAGTGCCGACAGTATCTGTGGCACTACATGGGTGGGGGTGACAAAATTGATATTGTGGCAACCCCTTTGCTGAAGGGCAAGCATCATTTCCGCGGCCTGCAAATCCGTGACAGGCTCGCCCCAGCCTTCGTGGCTTATGTCGTAGTTCTGACAGAAGCAGCACATAAGGCTGCAGTAGGTTATAAAAATGGTGCCTGAACCGTTGCGGCCCACCAGGGGGTATTCTTCTCCGAAATGGGGGTGAAAGGAGGCTACTGTCATTTGATTGCCGGTTCTGCACACCCCGGTTTCCCCTGCCATCCGGTTTACATGGCACTGCCGCGGGCACAGGGTGCAGTCTTCTAATATTTCGTATGCCCGCCGGATTTTTTCGGCAAGCTTTCCGCTTCGATAGGTCTGAATATAGGACGGCAAGCTCTGCTCAGCCATGGTCGGCTCCTGTTTCAAGATCCCTGAACTGTCAAATTTGATGGCTTCGTAAAAAGCGATTTATTCCACTGGCGCGGCATTTTTGCAGAAAGGAAATCCATAAGCACCTTGGCTGATCGCCGGTGCGAAAAAGGAGTTTCCTCGCTCCAGGAGCCTCCTGGAGCCTCAATTTCCGCTCGGAAACCCGCTTTTCCGCACCGCCGTCAGGGTAACGAAGTGCAATTTCGTGAGAGCGCAAAAAAAGGATTTCCTTGGAAGTCCAATATCTGCGTTGCACTGCATCCCTGCGGAATTTCACGTACGATAAGTACGCTGCATTCCTCGGGATTTGCGCGCCTTGATCTTGAACTTTTTACTTTGCCATCTCAAAATTGACTTTTTACGAGACTGTCAAATTTAGTTTAAAATAAAAAACCCCTGTACTGATGTCAATCATACAGAAGTTTCCGGGCGTAACTTTTTTAAACCCTCAGAATTCTGCAAATAACGAACGTTTCCGGCGTCCCGCCCCGCAGGGCCCAGGCCGAAGTCCTATCAGCCCTCAAATACCGGTTGTTCTTTTCCCCTACCGGCTGTCATTAAATGATGTTGTTTTCGTTCTTGAATAACAGTCCTATAAATGTCATTTATTTTCAATTATGATTTTTAGAAACAAAAGCAAGTCGTGGACAAAATAAGTTATGGATTTTGAAATTGAATTGCTCCGGGCGATGGTGCAGGCTTTACCGGACCCGGTATTTGTAATCAGCGAGAATGGATATTATCTTGAAATAGCAGGCGGCATGGATTCGGCCTATTACCATAACGGGTCATATCTAAAGGACATGTCGCTTTATGACGTGCTGCCAAAGGATAAGGCTGAGTGGTTTTTGAAGCAGATCAGGGAAACATTGAAGCAGGGCAGGATGCGCACGGTTAAATACTCACTCTCCGGCAATGATGTGAAAGGGCTGGAGACAGCACCGGGGCCGGATGGCGATATTCGTTTTGAGGGTCGAATTCAGCCATTGCCGCTTTCCCTGTGGGGCGAACGCGCGGTGGTCTGGGCAGCACGGAATATTACACCCCAGTACAAACTTGAGATAAAGCTCCAGCAGCTGAGTGAAACCGATCCTTTGACCGGAATCTTCAATCGGCGCAAGTTCCTTGAGCAGCTTGGCCTTTGTTTTAATAAATTCAGGCGGTATAACCGCCCTGCGGCATTAGTGATTTTTGATGTTGATTATTTTAAACGGATTAATGATAATTTTGGCCATAGTGCGGGCGATGACGTTTTATGTCAGCTCACCGTGCGCTGCGCCGCAGAACTTCGCGAAGTCGATTCTCTGTACAGGATAGGCGGTGAGGAGTTTGCCGTGCTCCTTCCGGAGACAGATGCCAAAGATGCATTCCGGCAGGCAGAACGGCTGCGTAAAGCGGCAAGGCAACTGAAGGTGAACCCCTCAGAGGCCGCGGGGAAAGTTTCCATTAGTGCCGGTGTGAGTGAATTTATCGATATGGATGTCAGCATAGAGGATTTGATGAAGCGGGCTGATGCTGCCCTTTATGACGCCAAGCGAAATGGCCGCAACTGTGTGATGGTTTCCTGCATGGATGGGGAGCAAATAACAATTGTTGCCCCATAGACCCTTTGTTTTTATAACAGCTGAGCGGAGATGACGGTTTATGGTCAGGTTGAAAACAAGCAGACCCTAAGCTGCCGGTTGAAACATACGCATAAGTGATCATGCCATGCGTTGTCCAAACTGCCAAACCGAGAATCCTGTGTCCCGGAAATTCTGCCGGGAGTGCGGCTGCAAACTTGCCCTTGCCTGCCCCGGATGCGGGTGTGAAAACACTCCTGGGGACAAATTCTGCGGCGAATGCGGGCATGCACTGGTCACTCCCGCTCCTGCCGCCCCCGAGGGATGTCCTATGACCAAAAAATCTCGATAATCCAGAAATACCTCCCTGATGGCCTGACCGAAAGAGTACTCTCCCAGAAAAACCGCATCGAGGGTGAGAAAAAAGCGGTAACCATTATGTTTTGCGATATGGCGGGATATTCATCGCTTGCAGAGCAGTTGGGCCCCGAAAGGGCCTACTCGCTCATGGATCAGGTTTATGAAATTTTAATCCACAAGGTGAGCGATTATGGGGGAACTGTCAACGAGTTGACCGGCGACGGGATCATGGCCATGTTCGGCGCTCCCATCGCACTGGAAGACGCACCGCAACGGGCCATCCGCTCGGCACTTGCGATTCACCGGGAAATGGCCCGATTCAGCGAACGGATAAAATCAGAAGGGGGGCCTTCACAACTCCGGATGCGCATCGGCATACATACCGGTCCGGTCGTTCTGGGAACCGTTGGCAATGACCTGCGCGTGGACTTTAAGGCCATCGGGGATACAGTGAATCTGGCCTCCCGAATGGAGTCGCTGGCAGAGCCGGGAACAACCTATGTGACCCAGGCGGTTTTCAGGCTCACCGAAGGCTTGTTCCGGTTCGAGAACCTGGGGGAAAAAGCGATAAAGGGCAGAAGCGGGACGGTCCGCGTTTTTCGGGTAATCGCACCCGGCAGCAGCCGGACGCGGTTTGACGTGAGCGCAGAAAAGGGGCTTACTCCATTGATGGCCCGTGAACGGGATTTGGAGATCCTGATGGACCTATATCGCCGGGCCAGGGAGGGCCGGGGGCAGGCCGTGTCGATCATTTCAGTGGCCGGCATGGGCAAATCCAGGTTGCTCTATGAGTTCAGAAAGGTACTCGCACACGAAGACATCACATTTCTGGAAGGCCGGTGCCTTTCTTACAGCAAATGGGTTCCCTATCATCCGCTGATCGACATTCTCCGGTCCAATTTCAGGATCCAGGAAACGGACTCCGCCCCGGACATCCGGGAAAAGGTGGAGAGGAACCTTAAGGTAATGGGGATCGATGCATCGACGGCTGCACCATATCTGCTGGAGCTTCTGGATGCAGCCGACAGCAGCATGGATATGCCGGCGGCAGGCCCTGAGGCCAAAAAAGAGCGGATCATCGCTACATTGATTAGCATCGTTATAAAGGGGTCGCAGGCAAGGCCGCTGGTCCTTGCCATTGAAGATCTTCAATGGATTGACAACAGTTCAAAGGATGTCATTGCAGAAATCCTTGAAAACATTCCAGCCGAGAAGGTCCTTCTTATGCTGACCTACCGGCCCGATTTCAGTCCCCCATGGGGTACCCGGTCCCACCATAACCAGATGCTGCTCTCCAGACTCTCGGATCGGGAATGCCTGGCAATGGCCAGTCATTTGCTCCGGGCAGAGGCCATTGAAAACGACCTGGGCGGCCTGCTGACTGAAAAAACCGAAGGGGTCCCTTTTTTTATCGAAGAGTTTATCCGATCCTTTGTCGACCTGGGTGTCATTGAGAATGAGGCGGGCAGGTGCCGGCTCGCTAAAAGCAGCAAGGAAGTGGGCGTCCCCTCTACCATCCAGGATGTGATCATGGCCCGTGTGGATGCCCTGCCCGAGTCTGCCAGAACCATTTTGCGAATCGGATCCGCCATTGAACGGGAGTTTGGATATCAACTGATCAAAAAGATCGCCGGGCTTTCCGAGGAGGAGTTTTCCGACGGGCTGGCTGCATTGAAAACCGCGGAACTCATTCTCCAGCGCGGAATTGTACCTGAAGCCACCTAGTGTCCATCCAAAGCTATAACTGACTGTAAAATAAAAAAAAGCGCATTTTATGCTGGCGTTTTGCCGTATCTTGTAGTATAAAGGAATTTCCCTAAAAACCTGATATACTTACAAAAACAGCAAAAGGAGCCGAACA
>JAIPDS010000062.1 GCA_021737565.1 Desulfobacteraceae bacterium
ACTCCCCAGTGTAGCCCTATCCTCCGAGCAGGCAGAATAAATTTATTATACAAGTAGGCTATGGCGCAAGAAACAATTTTTAATCAACCGGACATTTCACTTGCTATGAAAACCGGACATTTCTAAATGCTATTGACAGGCATGCCTGTTTGGGGTTGCCAGAAAACCTGTGATAGGTTATATCCCTTGCCATGGAAAAGGTATGGAACATCCGGGAGCCTGACGAAAAGCTCGTAAGGCACCTGTACCGCCGCCTGGGATGCCATCCGGTTACCGCGGCGGTGCTTGTAAACCGTGGGATTGACTCGGAGAGAGCCGCAGAGGTATTTTTCAGGCCAAGCCTGCGTGATATTGAAACCCTGTTCTGCCTAAAAGATCTTGAAAAAGCCTCCCTTCGCATAGCCAGGGCTGTTGAAAACCATGAGAAAATTCTGATTTTCGGCGACTATGATGTTGACGGCATCACGGCAACCGCTGTTTTATATCAGTTTTTAAAACACACGGGCGCAAACGTTTCATTCTACATTCCCCACAGAATCGATGAAGGCTACGGCCTGAGGCCGGAACATATCCGGGAACTCGCAGACGAGGAAAATCCAGGGGTCATAGTCACAGTGGACTGCGGCTCTACCGGTCATGATGCAGTTTCTCAGGCCTCCGAGGCCGGCATCGACGTAGTCATAACTGATCATCACGATATCGAGGATCTGCCGCCCGCACTGGCGATTGTAAACCCCAAAAGAAAAGACTGCTCTTCCGGGCTTGAGCACCTGGCGGGAGTCGGAGTCGCATTCTCCCTTCTCATGCACCTTCGAAAAGACTTAAGGGAAAAAGGTTTTTTTGTAAACGCGCCTGAGCCCAATTTAAAAGAGAGCTGCGATCTTGTGGCCCTTGGTACGGTTGCAGACGTTGTTCCGCTAATAGCGGAAAACAGGGTAATTACCAGGACCGGGCTGGAAATCATGAATGCTTCCCCCCGCCCCGGGATCAGGGCACTTGTTGAGGTTTGCGGAATCAGGAAGCCCGCGCTTAATGCCGAAGACATTGCCTTCAGGCTCGGGCCGAGGTTAAATGCAGCGGGAAGAATGGAGCACGCGGAACTCGGGGTTCGGCTGCTTACCACAAGCGATGACCAGGAGGCAAGATCCCTTGCGGAGCACGTAAACTCTTTGAATTCCCGGCGTCAGAGCACCGAGGCGGGGATTCTGCGCCGCATTGAAAAGTACCTTGAAGAGTGGCCGGGAATCCTGGAAAAAAGGGCGCTTGTGCTTGCAGACGAACAATGGCACCAGGGAGTGCTGGGGATTGTGGCCTCCAGGCTTGCTGAAAAATACCGCAGACCGGTGGTGCTTTTTTGCGCAAACAACGGGGCATGGGCGGGTTCTGCAAGAAGTCTTCCCGGAATTGACTTGTATCACTGCATATCAGCCTGTTCCGGGCACCTTGAGACCTTCGGCGGACACTCCATGGCTGCGGGGCTTCGCGCGGACCGGAGTCAACTCGATTCTTTTCGCAATGCATTTGAAACAATAATAAGAAACAACTGCCCGGATTCGGTGTTTGTCTCCGGTGTTGAAATCGACTGCACGGTTTCCTTTGATATGATAAGCGAAAACCTTGCAGACGAGATTGCCCGGCTTGAGCCTTTCGGCGAGAAAAACCCGGAGCCGCTGTTTGCCGCCCATGATATTGAGGTGGTATTTTCAAAGCTGATCGGGGAACGTCACCTGCGCCTTATGCTGCGGCAGCCCGTATCCGGAAAAAAGCAGACTTTTCCCGCGGTCTGGTTTAACGTCGACCCGGAAAAACCGGTTCCGCAAAGATTTGAACAGATGGCTTTCCGCCTCAGATGGAACTATTATAACGGCAGAAAGGACATTCAGCTTATTGTAGAGGAAACCCGGCAGGAAACCGGCAAGTGAGTTTTTTCTTGAAATCATCGCTACATCCAATTATTATGCACTGTTGCTGTCAGGGCTCAGGTAAAAGTTGTTTTTCCCGTTTCCGGTATTTTCCGGGCGGAGGCAACATTTATATAAATTACGAAAAAAAGGAAAATCGGTCATGTCCAAACGATTTCGACCGGAAAACAGCGGGGAATCCCGCCTGATATCCAGAATCGAGACCTCAAAGGAATATGAGCGGCGGCGCTCCATACAGGCGGTGGGCGAAGTGGTGGATTCAATGGGCAACGCCATCGCGGCAAAACTTGTTGAAAACAGGCTGGTGGAAACAAACAACACTCCGGCACTGCGCGAACAGATGGAATACTGCCTTGAAAAGTTGTCGAGAGCTGATGATTTTGATATTGACTACCAGATAGCACCGCTTCGCAACCTGGTTGCCAACCCTCACGTTGTAACGCTTTATATCACCGCTTTTGTAATCGAGCAACTGCTTAAGCACAAGGACATAATTGACATCTACGGCTCTGATGAAGAGATATATGCCTGTATTCACCGCCAGGTGGTGAAATTCCTGATGACGTAATGCCTCCTGTATTCAACCCCCGCATGGCCAATGATCCGACAGGAGATCCGGCCCTGTTTGTTCCGTTTTTCTATGAAAAACGGGCACTGATCTTTGACGCCGGTGAAATTTCCACGCTTTCGCCAAGGGACATCCTTAAGATCAGCCATGTTTTTATCACCCATACCCATATGGATCATTTCATAGGGTTTGACAGGATCCTGCGTATCTGCCTGGGCAGGGAAAAAACACTTCACGTGTTCGGGCCGGAAGGCTTTATTCAGAAGGTTTCCTCGAAACTCGGGGCCTATACCTGGAACCTGGTGCACAACTATGAAAATCCGCTTGTTATGCGTGTGACCGAGACAAGGCCAGACAGGCTTGTTTCGTGCAGATTTGACTGCAGGAACCGTTTTGAGGCATCCCGGCCTGAATACGAGGCCTTCCCCTTCCCCGTTCTTTACCATGAGCCCGGATTTACCGTGGAAGCAGCCATACTGGATCATGATACCGCGTGCCTGGGATTTGCACTAAAGGAACGCCTGAGCATAAACATCCGCAAGGAGGCGCTCGATGAAATGGGTTTGATCCCCGGCCCATGGCTTTACGAGCTGAAACAGGCCCTTTACGCAGACATGAACCCTGAAACAAGGTTTGAAATACCCGACTCGTTCTGCCGCGACTCCGGACCGGTGGAATTCCGGCTGTGCGAACTTTCAGACAGGCTGGCCATTTTAACCCGTGGAAAAAAAATAGCTTATATTACGGATGCCGCCTTTAATAGACAAAACGTGGAGAAGATCATGCAGCTTGCCCAAAATGCTGACCACCTGTTTATTGAAGCGGCATTTCTGGAAAAAGACAAAGACATTGCGGCACGCAAAAAACATCTGACTGCGGCCCAGGCGGGACGGATCGCCGCTGAAGCCGGGGCAAAACGCTATACGCTGTTTCACTTTTCCCCGCGCTACAGCGGCTGTTACGAAGAACTTGAGAAAGAGGCCGCCGAAAGCTTCAGGCTTAATGAGCCTCTGCTTCGTCAAACTCTCCCTGGTGCATAATCATCAGGGCCAGCCTGTGAATGGCTTTGCGTTTTTCCTCTGCAGTGCGGCCCGGGTAGTTTCTGTAAGTCAGCACCACTCCTGCCAGGCAGGCGAAAAAAGCCTGGGCGTTTAACCGCAGGTTCTCGGAGCCCTCGGTCTGCTCCACGACTTTTTCAAACATTTTTATGAAGTAGCGCTGCACGCTGTTAAATTTTTTCAGGGCCTGCGGATTGAGTTCACCCCTGATCATAAAATGCACCATCATCTGGAAGGTCGCCTCGTTGTCTATTAGATAATCGACAACAGCTATGGCAAGCTCCTCAATGTTTTCGCCTTTTTCCACCCGCTCTTTGAGACGTTCTTCAATATGGTTGATGTCCTGGATTAACGCTTCCACGAAAAGATCGTCTCTGCCCGGGAAATACCTGTATATGGATGCAGCCGAAACTCCGGCCTTTAAGGCTATATCGCGCATGCCGATTTCATGGAAGGATTTTTCCTCAAAAAGCTCCATTGCGGCCTTTATGATAAGCTGCTTGCGGACCTCCCGCTCATCTTCCCTTAATTGTTCGAAAGTCGATTTTTCAGACATATTTGAATTCCTTGAACTCTTGTACATAACAATAACCCGCTTTTTTTAAAATTTGTCATTAAATTTCGTATCACAGTTTTTGATTATAAACAATGTTTTTCTGCTCTCTTCCCTTTTAGAGTAGAAACAATATTTAAACTTTTAAATATAATACACGCTGAAACAGTCTGCAATAGTTTTTTTAGGCTTTTACGAAGCCATCAATAAATAATGGAATTCACCAGTTTACAGGGATGCGTACTTTTTTGGCCGCCTTGTTCTTAAACAGGAGATATCCCCGCTTTTTTCCGAGAAGAAAAAGATCACGTGTAATTTCAACGTCTTTTTTACAGTAGTCGATGATTTCCCCTATCCTGCCCTCCTTCCACCACCGAAGCGCCTGAAGCCCGTCCGCGCTCTTCGGCTCGCCCAGGTTGACCCGGGCCAGGTGCTCAAGTGAAAGTCTGTAGCCAAGATGGGCGTGTATGTCCTCCAGGATGTCAAGCGTGGGCATACGGCTGTAGGAAGCGTCCACATAACCCGACAAAACCAGGTAATCAAAACGCTTGATGTTAAATCCCACAACCAGGTCAAGCATGCCCAGTCTGTCAACCAGAAGACTTATCTCATGGTCACGGAAAACAAGGAAGTCGTCTTCTCCGGAATCATATAAGACAGCGCAGGATACTCCCATGAGACGTGCATTTGTCCAGCCACCGACCTCTTGCGCGCTGCGCTGGGTTTCAATATCAACCACGCCGAATCTTGCCGGACTGCTGCCGGGTTTTGCAGTCCGGCTTTTGGCGGTTCTTCCTGCTGAGAACTGTTTGGCCGAAGCCGGAGCTTGCATTCGATTTCCAGTGTCTGATTCTTTCCTGCCGGATGGGGCCGAAGAATCCATTATGGCCTCCAGGAGGAAACCCGCCGCCGCCTTGTCTATGGGGCGGTTTCCGGAACCGCACTTGGGCGAATGCACGCATGCAGGGCATCCTGATTCGCATTTGCAGTCCGATATCACCCTAAGGGTTTGTTCAAGAAGTTGTTCGGCCCTGGCATAGGCGCTTCTGCACAGCCCGATTCCGCCGGGAAAGGAATCATATACAAACACTGCAGCGCTTTTTACCTGGGGGTGAAAAGGGGTGGAAATACCTGCCAGGTCATCCCTGTCGCATAAGACAAAAAGGGGACATATACCTATTGCCGCATGCTCCACGGCGTGGATGCCGCCCATGAAATGCATCTGCCTGTGTTCTGTTTCTTCCTGCACCGCCGGGGGAATCGAAAACCAGATCCCTTCGGTTTCAAAAATCTGCGGCGGCAGATCCAGGGGAAAAATGTTTATGCGTTTTCTGTCTTTTATCTGCCGTTTCTCATAGCCAGTGACCTGGTCGGTAACCCTTAGCCTGCCGAAGCCCGCCCATGTACAGCCCAGGTTTTTCCTGCTGTATTGCTCCAGGATTTCGGTCTGCTTGCTTGCCCTTACCCTGGTATAATAGTTCGGCCTGGCCTTTGAAACCGTCACTGTTCTTGTCTCAGGATCGAGCCTGTCCACCCTGAAGCTCTCTCCAAGATGCAGGTATATTGCCCCGGGATGTGTTTCGCGAAAAGCCCTGAAGGCGTCGACCTCTCCCCGGTTTTCGCCTGTTTTTCCGTCAATTATGTTGTATCTGGCCCCTGACCCGCGAAGATCAATATGTCTGTGAGGCTGTTTTGCCGCGGCATAATATATGGTTCCGTCCTCGCTGCAAAGAAGGTCCCCTTTTTTTGCAAGCTGTTTAAGGCAGGGTTTCAGCTTTTTATCTGAAAAAAAACCGTCGTTTTCATCCAGGGGATGTTCTGCTGCCGCGCATACCAGATGCTTTTCAAGAAGATCAGTGTTATCAGGATTAACCATTGCCGACTCCGGGGGCATGTTTATGAAGCTGTCGGCATGGCGCATTATGTACTGGTCAAGGGCGTCTTCTCCTGCAAGCATAATAATTGCCGCATCCCTGCCGCTTCTTCCCACTCTGCCGCCCCGCTGGCGGGTGGCCATTACAGTGCCCGGATAACCCACCAGGATGCACAAATCAAGATCTCCTATATCAATACCGAGTTCCAGCGCACTTGTAGAGATGACCGCGAGCAGGTCTCCTGAAAGAAGTTTATGTTCTATTTCCCTGCGCTCTTCTGCCAGAAACCCTGCACGGTAGGCGCTGATTTTTCCTGCAAAAACTCCTTTCTGGCTGCCCGCCCACAGGGAGATAAGCTCTGTCATTTTCCTGGACTGACAGTAGACAATTGTGCGAAGGCCCCTGTGCAATGCAGCCTTTAAAAGCTGGATCGCCGTATGGGCCGGGCTGTCGGCCGGATTGACAAACAAAAGATGCCGTTTTCCCTCAGGTGCGCCGGTTTCGGTTATTTCTTCTACATCAAGACCGGTGAGGGCAGAACTAAGTGTAGCCGGGTTGCCGATGGTAGCGGAACTAAAGACAAACACGGGGTCTGCTCCGTAAAGGGAGCAGACTCTTCTGAAGCGCCGAAAAACCTGAGCCATGTGCGAGCCAAGTATACCGCGGTAAGTATGCACCTCGTCTATTACGACATATTCCAGGGAGCTGAGAAATTCACTCCATTTTTCGTGATGGGCAAGGATCGCAAGATGAAGCATTTCCGGGTTGGTGAGTATCACGTTCGGCGGGGTCTGCCGGATCTTTTTCCGTCTCCAGGCGGTGGTATCGCCGTCATATATAGCGGCATTCGGAGCAAAACCGCGGCAGCCCGCGGCCATCACGTAAAAGGTACGCAACTGGTCCTGGGCCAGTGCTTTTAAGGGGAAGATATAAAGTGCCCTTGCCTCGGGCATTGCCATGATCCCTTCGAGCACGGGCAGATTGTAGATAAGAGTCTTTCCGCTGGATGTCGGTGTTGAGACCACCACGTTTCTTTTTTTGCGGATCAGATCCAGGGCCTGCTGCTGATGGGTGTAAAGGGCGTCGATTCCGGCTTCCTCAAGTACGCCCGAAATCATGCCCCCGGGCTTTTCATCAGCGTATTTTGCCGGAGCCTCATCGAGTATTGTATGATAGACAACCTGGCTTCCGAACCGTACCGAGCTTTTCAGGGAGCTTATGTATTCATGTATTGCAGATTTCAAGGATTGCCGTTTCCAGCACATATCTTGGAGAGTATCCCGTGGTTTTCAGCCTTATATCCGCGCGGTGAAGCGTGTATATCGCCTCATCGAGCTCTTTTGCAGTATAATGGTCCGCCTGAATAAAATTCTGATATACCGGGTATGGATTGTTAGGGTTTTTTGCAACCAGCATTTCGGTCCGGGATTCGCACTGCAGGTTTTTGCCCACATCTTCGGCAAACTCTGAAACCGCTTTGTCATGATCGATCACCGCGGGCATAACCTGTTTTTTAAACCTTTCAAACGGCATGCCGGGCTCCCAGAGCCTTCCCCCGCTGCCGGCCAAAAACCCCTTTACCGCTGCAAGCCTGCGCACCTGATTGGCCATGGCAAAAAGCAGTTGTGCATAATAAAAACCCGAGCAAAGAAGTGAATCAAGATAATATAATGCCAGGTTTGAATTTTTTTCCCCAAGGGCGTTTGTAAACAGGTAGACCGGGTCTTCCCGGCTTTGCGTGAGCACGGCATCCACGTCTTTTTTTGTAATACGGCCGCGCTCTTTTGCAAAAACAGCGAGCTTGTCAAGCGCGGCGGCAAAACTTCCGGGATTCGGGCCGATAAGCTCGTCTATTTTATCAAACGCATCATTGTCAAGGGTTTTGCCGTGTTCTTTCGTGACCTGACTTGCAATTACCTGCAGTATGCGGCGCCGGGCATCGCGCTCGGCCTTTTTGTTGCCGGAAGGAATGGAGCAGTCCACAACAGTGCCGCTGTTTTTAAATTCCTTGTAAAGCCCTGTGCGCTTGTCAATCCCGTCTGCTTCGACAATTAAAAAATGATTTTCAGGAAGTCCCCTTTTGAGCGCGGACTTTAAAACCTCGGCCTGCTCCCGGTTTTGCTTTCCAAGATCTCCGGCCTTAAAAACCACCATCTTGGGGCCTGAAAAAAATGAATATGTCCCTGCCCGCTCCACTGCATCGCTTGCCCCGCCGTTGTCCCCGGGTTCAACGGTTTCCATGTAAACCGGGCGCAGGTCTGCATCTGGCAGTATCGCAGCAGCAAGAGCATCCACTGCCTGCCTGCGCAGATATGGGTCCCCGTGGATCAGATAAAACGCGGCAAAACCGGTTTTGCAACAGGAGCGAATATGACCGTATATGTCTGTAAAATGAATTTCCGTCATAAAAATTTACACACGCCGTGCCTTTATTCCCAGGAAAACCAGCACTGCAAGGGAAAACACAGCAATGCTGATGCCAATCGTCTGGGACACAGACAAAAAGTCCATAACAAAACCGCCCCGGTCGTCTCCCCTGAATACTTCGATAACAGAGCGAAGCACTCCGTAGGAAAAAATGTAGAGCAGAAAAACCTGACCGTGAAACCGCTTTTTTTTCCGCAATCCCATCAGTACAAGGAATATAAACAGGTTTGCAGCGGCAGAATAAAGCTGCGTGGGATGCAGCGGCACATATAAAGGCTCGGCCATAGACTCGGAATGCGTAAACGTTACCGCCCAGGGCAGATCAGTGGGGTTGCCGTAGCAGCATCCAGCGAAAAAACAGCCCAGCCTTCCGAAAAAATGTCCCAGTGGTATTGCAAGTCCTGCAATATCGGCAATTTTGCCGAGCGGAAGTCGGTATACGCGAGCAAGTGCGATGGCTGCTACAAACCCGGCAATAAAGCCGCCGTAAAAAACCAGACCCCCGCTCCAGATTTTAAATATTTCAAGGGGGGCCTGAATGAAATACTCGTAATTTAAAGCCACAAAAAACAGGCGGGAGCCAAAAATAGAGGCGATTACCAAATAGAAGCAAAGATCTGTCAGCCTGTTGGGATCAAGTCCGAGTCTATTTCCCTCCCTGCGCACAAGCCATATGGCAGCAATAAACCCTACGGCAATGAAAAAACCATAAGTATACAGGACAAATCTGCCGTATTCAAATACAACCGGAAACATAGATGTACCCCGAAATCATGCCCCGGCAATGCCGGAGAACTTAGCCCTTTGCGGGCGTTTTATGAAAAATAACGTATCCTGCAAATATGATCACTCCCACCGAGATTGCGCTGTCTGCAATATTAAATGCAGGCCAGTGATATTTTCCTATATATACGTCAATAAAGTCAACAACGTTGCCGAATCTCAGCCTGTCGATCATGTTTCCGGCAGCCCCTCCAAACACAAGGGCCAGGCCGGCAACCGGAAGCCTGTTTCGAGGCGAAAGACTGGAATACAAATAAATGATCAACCCCATTGCCGCAACCGTGACTGCCAGAAACACCAGTGACAGATAAAAGCCGCTGTTTGAGGCAAGCAGCCCGAAGGCGCCTCCGGGATTACGGTAATGTACAATATTGAAAAAACCCGGTATTACTTCAATATGCCGGTAAAGAGGTATTATGTTTAATACCAGCAGCTTCGATATCTGATCCGCCAGCAGGCAACAGGCTGCACAACCTATAAAAAGTCCGTGTTTTCCGACCCGGTTCATGCTTTTTAACCTATGCCCCTGCTTCTTCAAGCGCTTTGCTGCACCTGCTGCAGATTTCAGAATGACTGCCGTCTGTTCCCACGGTTTCGTCATGAACCCAGCAGCGCTGGCATTTTTCAGCCGAAGAAGCCTCCACGCGGATTTTAAGCCCTTCCAATGAAGTTTCTGAAAAAGAGCCATCAGCCTGTTCAAGAGGTATCAACCAAACCGATGAGACAATGAAAAAGGCCCGCAATTCCGACTTGTAGGAGTCCAGCAGTGCATGGAGTTCCGGGCCGGCAGCCAGGCTAAGAGCGGCATCCAGGGAATGCCCTATTACCTTTTGCGCCCTGGCGGCCTCCATTGCCCGGGTTGCCTCTGTCCTGACCTTGAGAAGGGTTTCCCATTTATCCCCAAGTTCCCGGTCCCGCAGTTCATGCCGGGGTTCAGGGAAATCTTCCAGATGAACGCTTTTTTCCATCTTCTGCCACTGCGGCATAAAAGACCAGATCTCTTCTGCTGTAAACGGCAGAATCGGCGCCATAATACGGGTTATGGCGGTAAGTGTCTTAAACATGGCTGTTTGCGCACTTCTTCTGCGCCGGGACGCGGGAGGCGAAGTATACAGACGGTCTTTTAACACATCCAGATATACAGAAGACAGGTCAATAGTGCAGTAGTTGTACAGGCTGTGATACACCACATGATACTCGTATGCGTCATAAGCCTGCCTGCACCTCTGTACCAGGTCCTGGAGCCGGTGAAGCATGAACCGGTCCATGTCCTTCATTTCCGAAGGGGATACCTCGTTTTGGGCCGGATCAAAATCATAGAGGTTTCCGAGCATAAACCTGCAGGTATTGCGGATTCTGCGATATGCGTCGCTTAACTGCTTTAAGATGTTCTCTGAAATCCGGATGTCGTCCTTGTAGTCGGAGGCCGCAACCCAGAGCCTGAGAATTTCAGCACCGTATTTGTCAATAACCTTTTTGGGTGCGATGACGTTGCCCTGGGATTTTGACATTTTTTTGCCGTGCCCGTCCACCACAAAGCCGTGGGTGAGAACAGAGCGATAGGGTGCGCCCTCCTTGTGCTCAACCGCGGTTAGAAGCGAGCTGTGGAACCATCCCCTGTGCTGGTCTGATCCCTCCAGGTAAAGATCGGCGGGCCAGGTCAGGTTCTCGCGCGCGTCAAGGACCGCGGCATGGCTTACACCTGAATCAAACCACACGTCCAGGATATCGGATTCCTTTTCAAAGGAGGCTCCCCCGCATTTGGGGCATACCGTGTTTTCGGGCAGGAAAAAAGCGGCATCTTTTTCAAACCAGATATCAGCTCCGTGTTCAAGAAATGCAGAATAAACCTTTTCCGTAATTTCATTGTTTATAACCAGTTCGCCGCAGTCTGCGCAGTAAAACATGGTTATGGGAACCCCCCATGCCCGCTGCCGGGACACGCACCAGTCCGGCCTGTGCTTTATCATGTTATATATTCTTTCCCTGCCCCATGCCGGAATCCATTTGACAGTGTCAATGGCCTTAAGCGCCCTTTGCCTCAGGCCTGTTTTCTCCATTGAAATAAACCATTGAGGTGTGGCCCTGAAAATAACCGGCTTCTTGCATCTCCAGCAGTGGGGATAGGAATGGGCCATCTCCCGGGAGGCAAGAAGGGTTCCGTCCTTTTTCATGCGTTCGATGATCTCTGGATCCGCGTCAAAAACGAATTTTCCCTCATACTCCGGGACCTCGCCGGTAAAACGGCCTCTTTCATCAAGGGGGGAATACGCATCAAGACCGTATTCAAGCCCGATCTCATAATCCTCTCTTCCGTGTCCCGGGGCTGTATGCACGCATCCAGTGCCTGTATCCAGGGTAACATGTTTTGCCAGGATCACAAGGGATGTGCGGTCTATAAACGGATGCTTAAGGCGCATGTTTTCCATGTCCAGGGGATTGATTTCCGCTATGATCTTATAATCGCCGATGCCGAAGACATCCATGCAGGTTTCAACAAGATCGCGGGCAAAAATCAGCACTCCGTGATCCGCGGTTTCAACCGCGGCGTACCTGAAATCGGGGTGAAGAGCGACCGCCAGGTTGGCCGGCAGGGTCCAGGGCGTGGTGGTCCAGATTGCCACGGATACATTTTTGCCGGCGAGCGCGGGATCAACAGAGCCGGGATCGTCTGCCATCGGAAATGCGACAAAAACAGAGGGAGATGATTCATCCCCGTATTCAATTTCCGCCTCGGCAAGGGCGGTGCCGCAGCTGCAGCACCAGTATATGGGTTTTTTGCTCCTGTAAAGGCTGCCTTTTAGGGCGAACTTACAGCACTGGCGGGCAATTTCGGCCTCGTAGGCATAGTTCATGGTAAGATAGGGATTTACCCAGTCGCCCATTACCCCGAGGCGCTTGAATTCCCCGCGCTGCACGTCTATGTATTTCTCAGCGTATTTTCTGCATTCCTGCCTGATTTGCGAACTTGACATGGATTTTTTTTTCGGCCCGAGTGTCTTGTCAACATTGTGCTCAATGGGAAGACCGTGACAATCCCATCCGGGCACGTATTCGGCATTAAATCCGGCCATCTGGCGGCTTCGCACAACAATGTCCTTTAATATCTTGTTTAAGGCTGTTCCTATATGAATATTGCCGTTGGCGTAAGGCGGGCCGTCGTGAAGTATAAAGGGCTGTCTGCCGCCGGATTGGCTGCGGATCAGTTCATAGAGGTTTTCATTTTCCCATTTCTTCAACTGCTCTGGTTCTCTTGCCGCCAGGCTTGCCTTCATCGGAAAGCCTGTTTGCGGAAGATTAAGGGTCTTTTTATAGTCCATCGGCTTACATCCTCTGTTTCCGGTTTGTTTCAAAATCTGCCAGGTTGAAAAGGTATTCAAAAGTCTTTAAATTTATGCCAGCCTGATAAAATATGTCAAGGGATTTGACGAATGCGGAGCAATCATCCGGGTTTTCCTTGACATCGGCTCAGTGGAAAACATATATCAGTTGTAATTTGCAAACCTCAGGCACTTGGAATAATCAACAAGTACGTTGACATGATCGCGGTAATACAGAGGGTAAAAAAGGCGTCCGTGTCCGTGGAAGACGAGGCCGTGGGGAGTATCGGCCCCGGGTTGCTGGTTCTGCTAGGTGTTGCAGAAACCGATACTGAGGCAGATATTTCCTATACAGCGGACAAGCTCGTAAATCTGCGCATTTTTTCAGATGACAAAGGAAAGATGAACAGATCCATTGTTGATACGGGCGGGCAGATGCTTGTGGTCTCCCAGTTCACCCTTCTCGGCGACTGCCGCAAGGGCAGGAGGCCCTCTTTTGTAAAGGCTGCTGATCCCAAAAAGGCCGAGTCCTGTTATCTCAGATTTGTTGACATGGTAAGAGAAAAGGGTGTTTCCGCAGAAACAGGCAGGTTTCAGGCCATGATGGATGTAAGCCTGGTAAACGACGGGCCTGTGACCCTTATTGTGGACAGCCGCCCGGCTGATTAAAAGAAAACATTCCATGAAACTTCCATTCATTTTTACTGCCGCACTTGCCGCGTTAATCATTCTTTTTAATCCTGTAGCTGCTCTATGCGATAACTGGGAAGATCTTGACTCCATGCCGGGCAAACAGGTTGGCATGATGGTAATGGGGCCGGAAAATGAAATTCTTTTTGCAAAAAATCCCGACAAGAGCCTTATCCCCGCTTCAACGCTAAAAATCTTAACCGCTCTTACCGCGTTTTACCATCTGGGGCCTGACTTCAGGTTTAAAACCGAATTTTATCTTGATCAGAAAAACAATCTCTTTATCAAGGGATACGGCGATCCTTTGCTTGTATCAGAGCAGGTGGAAAAAACAGCCGGAATACTTGCCGTAAAGGCCGCAAATATAAACGATATTGTTCTTGATGATTCATATTTTGCACCAGACATTAAAATCCCGGGTTCGCGCGGGGATTCTGATCAGCCTTATGACGCCCCTGTTGGTGCGCTTTGCGTTAATTTCAACACTGTTAACTTAAAAAAGGTAAATGGCCGATACATAAGCGCGGAACCCCAGACACCCCTTCTGCCCCTTGTTATAAAAAAGCTTGAAAAACGGGACATACCAGACGAAAGAGTACTTCTCTCGTCGAAAAACAGTGAAAATCTTTTATACGCCGGCCAATTGTTCAAACACTTTCTTGAGGCCCGGGGCGTAAAGGTTTCAGGGCAAATAAGACCGGGCCGGGACGTGGCGGAAAAACACCGGCTTGTCTACAGGCATAATTCCTGTTTTGCCCTAAGGGAGGTTGTGGCGCAGCTCATGGAATTTTCAAATAATTTTGTTGCAAACCAGCTTCTTTTGACCGCGGGAGCAGAAGCATACGGCCCTCCTGCAACACTTGAAAAAGGATTAAGGGCCATGAGGCGGTATGCGGATCAGGAACTTAAAATTTCTCCCGTACTGGCTGAAGGATCAGGCATATCAAGGCAAAACCGCATGAGCGCGAGGATGTTTATGCCGGTACTTGGGGAGTTTGCCCCGTATTACAGGCTTCTGCCCGAAGAAAATGGGATTTACTGCAAAACCGGAACACTTAACGGAGTCAGCACCCGGGCCGGATATATTGAAAAAAATGGTGATATTTTCAGGTTTGCGGTTCTTATAAACACTTCCGGCAGGGATGCCGGGGCTGCGGCTAAAAAAATAGCTGATATTCTCCGTTAATTATATGTCGGGTTCTTTTCCGCTTGTTATATAAGCGTATGCATTATGGTTGTGGATGGATTCATAGTTTTCCACTGCCACGGCAAACCAGGTAATATTTTTGTCGGCATTTAACTCCAGTGCGATATCCCGGGCAATGTCTTCCACGAACTTCGCGTTTGAAAAGCCTCTCTCTGTTACGTATTTTTCATCCGAGCGCTTAAGCACCGAATATACGTCGCAGGAAGCGTTTTTTTCCACCAATTCAATCATGTCCTCTATCCATATGAACTTCTTGAACCTGGTACTCAGGTATACCTTTCCCCTTTGGTTATGCGCCCCGACCTCGCTGATTTCCCTGGAACAGGGGCAGACCGAGGATATCGGCACCACAACCTCGGAGATAAGATCAACTTTGCAGTTGGAATTAACAGAGCCGATAAACCGGCATGTATAGTCCATAAGGCCCGGCGTTCCGGTTACAGGGGCCTGCTTTTCAATAAAGAACGGAAATGTCACTTCAATATGTGCGGACTCGGCATTAAGGTGGGATTTCATCCTGGTTAAAATGTCTGAGAAGGTTTTTAAGGAGAGCTTCGGCCTGAACAGGTGGAGAAGCTCAACAAACCTGCTCATGTGAGTTCCCTTGCATTCATGGGGCAGATCCACGTACATGTTTATGGAGGCAACCGTGAACTGGTTGCCCTTGTTTCTGTCCAGAACCGTTACAGGATACCGCAGGCCCTTTATCCCGACCTTGTTAATGGGAATATTACGGTAGTCGCGCTCGTTCTGCACGTCCTTCATGGTTTTTTGAATCCTCAGGCGCCGCAATTCGGCCTCTGTATCGTCGCCTATCATTTTCGTCAAAACCGTGTAGTCCTTTTTCCTGGTGCTATGGCCCTTTAGCCCGGTTTTCCTGGTTTAACATATAGTCCATGTTAACGTGGCTCAGCGACCGGAAGATATTGTTCTTTATCTTTTTCTTGCCCCTGGTTATTGTGTTTACAATGGATTTGATCTCCCTGCGCTTGGAATTATCAGCAGAGGGGCACTGATATGGTTGACAATTGTCAAGAGAAAAATAAGCCTTCCATCCAACTTTTTTTCAGCGGTCCTTGTCGCGGATTTATTCCAAGGCATTTAAAGAGGCGGAACCTTTTTGCGACGGTTGATCACTCTGATA
>JAIPDS010000063.1 GCA_021737565.1 Desulfobacteraceae bacterium
TTTAGATGGCGCCGTAAAAAGTTCAAGATCAAGGCTTGCGCAATTTCGAAGAATGCAGCGTACTTAGCCGTACGTGAAATTCTGAGAAATTGCGCGTAACGCAGATATTGGACTTTTTACGGTGCCATCAAATTTAAAACAGGCTTTTAAAAGTGACAGGTCTTTATCGCAACTGGTTTCTGGCAAGCCGCCCCTGGTCGTTTATAATGACTGCCATCTCCATCGGCGTGGGCGGGGCCGTGGCGGCCACAGACGGGCCGTTTTTCTGGGGGCTATTTGCCGCCACCCTGGCAGGAGCTGTATTTTTACATGCAGCCACAAACCTGATAAACGACTATTATGACGTGCAAACCGGGGTGGACACTGTTGAGGCGGCAACCGCGCAGTACAGACCCCATCCCCTGGTGGAGGGGAAACTTCTGCCGAAAAACGTGCGCAACGCCGCATTCATTCTTTTTTTTGCAGGTGCTGCGATCGGGCTGTGGCTTACTGCTGCAAGGGGCTGGCCGGTGCTGGCCATGGGAATCATCGGAGTACTTGCAAGCTATGCATACACCGCCCCGCCTGTAAGCTACAAGTATCTGGCCCTGGGCGAATTCTCGGTTTTTCTGATGTGGGGGCCCCTGATGGTGGAAGGAGCCTATTTTGTTCAGCGCCGTTCATTGAGCGCAGAGGCACTGTGGATAAGCATCCCCTTCGGTGTTATAGTGGCCCTGGTTCTTCTGGCAAACAATCTGCGCGACATCGGTCATGACAAAGGCAAGCACATCAAAACCATAGCAATTATACTCGGTCCCAAAAAGGGCTTCCATCTTTATGCCCTCCTGATCGCACTTCCATATGCGAGTATACTGCTGATGATAGCGCTGGGCATTCTGTCTTTCTGGTCTCTTGGGGTGTTTTTTTCGCTCCCAATTGCCGTTAAAATTCTGCGGATAATGGCGGAAAAAATTCCCAACGATGCAGATGCCCGCACCGCACAGCTTGACACGGCTTTCGGCATCCTGCTTCTTATCTCCCTTATTGCGGAGGCGATACTTTGAACCAGTACCTGTTCTCATGGAAACCGGTGACTGCAACAATCGTACTTGCCGCCATACTCTGGTTTTTCACCTTTTTTATCGACTGGGGAATTTTCTGGTTCAAGATCTCGGCATCCTCGCTGGTACTTGCAGTACTTTCTTTTATCCTGCAGCCGTCAAGACACTTGTTTTTGACAATTAATCTGAAAAACATTTTAACCGGGCTCTTATCCGCGGTCCTTCTCTATTTCATTTTCTGGGCGGGCAAAACCGCCTCCACGGCAATACTGCCGTTTGCGGGAGACCAGATAGGGGCGATCTACGGGAAAGGTGACGGGACGCCGGCCTGGGCAATTGCGATTATTCTTTTTTTCATAACAGGTCCGTGCGAGGAAATTTACTGGCGGGGCTATCTCCAGCGACAGCTCATGGTGCGCTTCGGCGGAGCCACGGGCTGGCTGCTTGCAGCAGCCCTTTATGCAGGGGTGCACATCTGCTCGGGAAACTTCATGCTAACCTCTGCAGCCGCGGTTGCAGGGGCCTTCTGGGGAGCTATGTACTGGTGGCTAAAGGATATCTCCCCGGTAATCATCTCCCATGCAGTATGGAGCACCTTTATCTTTGCCGTAATGCCAGTACCGTAAAATCTTTTATCCCGGCTGCCGCTTTGCCGAAATCTTTGACAGACTCGTAAAAAGTCGATTTCCGACGGCAAAGTAAAAAGTTCAAGATCAAGGCGCGCAAAATCCCGAGGAATGCAGCGTACTTATCGTACGTGAAATTCCGAGGGATGAAGCGCAACGCCGATATTGGACTTTTTACTTTGCCGTCATCTTTAAAAACCCCATATAAAGAGCAAACATCAGCGGAATCAGCGAAACCACACTACCTGCAAAAAACGCTCCGCGTACTGCCTCCTCCCTGATAAAAAGGGCAAAAAAAGGCGGAGACACTGTCTGGCCCAGGTATATAAGCAGTGTGAATATTGAAAGCACCCCGGCACGCAGCTCGGTTGAAACCAGACCCGCAGCAGCCGAGTTCAAAGTGGGCATAAGCACGCCGAAGCCAAGACCCCATATCCCCATGAAAACCAGCACGAAAATGTAGCTGCCGGCAAAGCCTGTAAAAAGATGGCTTGCCCCGCAGCAGGCAAACCCCCACAGCACCCGAAGCTCTTCGGGAAAACGCCTGCTGATTTTTCCGGCCTGGGAGGCCACAAGAGCGGAAATTCCGGCCGCTGCCGAAATTGCAAGTCCCGAGTGAAGCGTGGTAAGCCCGAACTGGCGCACAACCAGTATCGGCATGTAGACCACTATTCCGTAAAGCAGGACAAATCCCATGAAATTTGAAAAAAACAGCCATACAGCCCTAAGGTTTGCCATCGCGTAAAGCGCCCTTGCCATGTAGCGCTCCGCAGGAGAAACGCCCGCCGGCTCCTTTAGCTTTACCGCCGCGATAATTGCCAGGATAATGGCGACAGAATGGATATAAAAGGGCAAAAACCAGGCTATGGTTGCAATCGCTCCTGAAACAAACGGAACAGCGGCGTTGGTAAAACCCTGTACCGTAACCCTGTATCCCATGGCCCTGCTTCTTTCGGGCTCCCGATACATATCACCTATGGCGGCCACCACCGTGTTCATCATCCCGCCCACGGCCAGGCCCTGCAGCGCCCGCCATATCAGCACCACCCAGAACAACCGGGTACATGTTATCAAAAGCCCCGCAACCCCGAACAACATTACTGAGGGGACGATTACGCTTTTCCTTCCGAATCTGTCCGCAACAGGTCCCAGCAGCGGGGTTGCCACCATCGCGGTAAACGTGTATGCGCTTAACGCCAGGCCGACGTTTCTGCCCGTGGCCCCCTCCAGGTTTAACATCTCCGGCAGGATCGGACCCACCAGGCTTCCGCCGGTTACCGCGAACATTACCACCGCAAGCAGGATTACCAGGTTGGAATCCTTAAAAATCCTCATTTTAAAAGCTTATTTCTTCCAGACAGCTCTTAATAAAATACCAGTTGCTCCGGGGACCGCAGACCACAAGCGCGCAAAGTGTGTCATCTGAATGCGCTTCGAGCCGCTGGACAATCACGATGCCTTTTGCCGTATGAAGGGTTGCAGAGCCCGCCCTGTCAAAGTTCGCCCTGGAGGCAGCCTTGTCCGCGCTTGTCATAAAACCGGTCATGGCAAGGGCAAGCTGCCCGACATCAAGTCCGCCGCTTTTCGGATCGCTTGCAAGTACCCGGCCACTGCCGGTTGTTACCGCTATTAGCAGGCAATCCCGAATATTCACCACCTTTTCGGCTATCCCTGTCAGCCATTCCAATGCCCTGTTCCGCATTTCCGTGGAAGACTCCCGGCCCGCAGATGCCTCCTTTTCCTCCGTCCCGGAATCCTCGTCTTCCTCGCGCAGCTCTATTATTTCGTCTTCAAGCTCGATAATATTGTCCTCTTCTGAGTGAGCGGCCTGTCCTTCCCTGCTCCAGGTGGCATCCGCAAAATCCATGAGCTTGGTCTTTACCCTCCGGCGGGTCCGCCTGCGGGGCAGTTCCGACAATGAAAACGAAATCCTGTTCCAGGATGCAATTTCCCTTGCAGCATTCTGGACCGAGAGCTTTCCGCAATGGGCGTCAATTAGCTCCCCGTCTTCAAAGTATAAAAAACCCTTTCGCCTGTCAGCGGCCCTTACCTCCATGCGGCAGGTCTTCTGCTGGAGTTCAAGCAGAGGCAGCAGGCTGGCCATGATCATGCCCTTTGCGCTCTCGCCTTCGTCACGAAGGTTTAACCCAACGAAAAGGGCCGATACCAGGGAACCGATTTCAAAAGGCCTTTCAAGATGATAAAGAAAAGACTGCTGGCTGATCCGCTTTTTAAACCAGGGCTTTCCCCGGTCCGTCATAACGATGCACGGGGTGTTTGGATGCCGCTGGGACATATAGGCAAGCAGTTCAAGCGCATCCAGGGTCGGGGTTTCGATATTGGTGGCAAGCACCGAAATGTTTTTCTCAGAGAGGGTTGAAATGGCTTTTTCGCCGTCTTCGGCTGTGAGCACTTCAAACTGGCGAACCTTTTCAAGCCCTTTTTTTGTTTGATCCAGAAATTCCGGATCGTTGTCCACTATAAGCACTTTATCCATGACCACATCCAGAACATATTTGTTGACAGCAAAAAACACGGTCCCTTATATTTGCATCTACAGCAAATTTTGATGGACTCGTAAAAAGTCGATTCCCGACGGCAAAGTAAAAAGTTCAAGATCAAGGCGCGCAAAATCCCGAGGAATGCAGCGTACTTATCGTACGTGAAATTCCGAGGGATAAAGCGCAACGCCGATATTGAACTTTTTACGAAGCCGTCAAATTTTAATATCATATTAAATATCCTTACATCAATTGAATTTCCATGGAAAAGAAAAACCCGGACAATACAAATTTTATACGGATCTCCGGAATAGACAACCCGTTTGAGGCCCAGCTGCTCGGATCGATCCTCGAGGAAAGAGCCATTCCCCATCGTATCAGGTCCCATCATGACACGGCCTATAACGGTCTTTACCAGATGCAAAAAGGCTGGGGGGAAATCCATGCGCCCGCGCTTCACAAAAACCTTATACTGGAAATAATAAAGCAGGTCAGAAGAGAGACCGAAAAGTGAGAATCGGAATTTGCCTTACAGGAACTTTTCTTGGAACACTAATCATACAACCCACAAGGAGCCTGAAAAATGACCGGATACCATGAGGCATTCGAAAAAGCCCTTAGCATCGGGCGACCGCCGAACGTGGGCGGGCTGTTTCCAAATTCCCGCGCGCTTATCGTAAGCGGCGGCTTCATTGACAGGGCCATGCTGAAAAAAGGCAGCGCCATTGCCATGGCTGCAAACGGCAGAAACTACTTTGCGGTGCGCGGCGCGCTTATGGCCGCACAAAAGGCAAATGCTGCAATTATCATTGAAATCGCCAAATCGGAAAGCGGATACTGCGCAATAAATTACTGGAATCTTGCAAGGTTTGTAGATGATATCTGCAACGAACTCGGCATCACAGTGCCTGTGGCCGTGCATGCGGATCATTACGGCATCAAGGGACCTGCCGACGTGGAAAAGGCAAAGACGGAAATACCCAGCATCTTTGATGCCGGCATGACATCTGTTGCCATTGACGCATCCCACCTTCCCGATGACGAAAACCTGCTGGCAAACCTCGAACTCTGGCAATATGTCCCCAAATGGGCCGGCAGGGAAACCGAGGTCGGCGAGATCAAGGGAAAAACAGGCCTGTCAACACCTCAGGAGGCCCTTTTCCTGGTCCGCGGGTTAAACGCCCACGGTATTTCAGCAGACTGGATCGCGCTTAACAACGGAACCACCCACGGCATTGAGGCCGGCTCGGAAGGGATACAGGTGGAGCTTACCAAAGAGGTCCACGATGCGCTTGCTCCTTACAAGGTATCAGGCGCCCAGCACGGAACCTCCGGCAACAGTTCGGACCGGCTCAGAAAAATAGCAAAGGAGACCAGAACCACCAAGGCAAACGTTGCAACAGCCCTCCAGATGATCTGCTGGGGCGTTGAAGTAAACGACTACGGAAACGCCCGGCTCGATGAAAACGGAAATTTCGTAAAGGTTGAAAACCAGGGCGTAACAGAAGAGACATGGGCGGAAATGACCGCCTATGCAGAATCAAAGGGGCTTAAAAAAGGCGATTATAAAAAGCTTAATCTCGCCTTTGAAAACCGGCTTCTTGCCCAGCCAAAAAAAGTGCGCCAACGCATGAGCCAGCGCGTTGCCGACTTTGTCTACGGCATGCTGGTGGATGTTTTCAACTGCAAAGACACCGCCCCTATAGCAATACAGGAAATCCTTGATGCAGGCTCCTATGACCCCGGCCCCAAGGCCGGAAAAACAGAAGACCCGCAGGAGTGGACCCAGGAGAAAATCCGCGAAAAAGCCGCTGAGATCAAGCGCGACAGGGGCGAATCAGGCAGCTTTGAAGACTGATGATCCATGAAAAATATAAATTTCTGTCCGTATTGCGGGCAACGGCTGTCTGAAAAATTTATTGAGGGCAGAAACCGAGATTTCTGCGTTTCATGTGAAACTACCATTTATGACAATCCGGTGCCCGCAACATGCGTTGTTGTAACAGACGAAAAAAACCGGGTTCTCCTGGTAAAACGTAATGTTGAGCCAAAAACCGGCTGGTGGTGCCTTCCGGGCGGATTCCTGGAAACAAGGGAAACCCCGGAACATGGCGCCCTGCGCGAACTTTGGGAGGAAACCGGCCTTACCGGAAAAATAGACATGCTCCTGGGGGTCATGACCGGCGCGGGCAGAAAATACGAGACCATCCTGATGATAGGTTTTCTTGTGCGCAGTTATTCAGGAACACCGGTTGCCGGAGACGACGCCGAAGAAGTGGGTTGGTTTGCCCCCGACCGACTGCCCGAGATAGCATTTGCAAGCCACAGTTCGTTTATCAGGATTTATTACGCAGGCTACTCTGCTACTCCCACTTCAGCTTAAGTGCCTCTAACCGCGCGGCAAATGCTCTTCTGGCATCTTCCGGGATCACCCGGATGATGCCCGCTGTTGCTGAATTGACATGCGGGGCCAGCTTTGAATCATGGATAATGGCACTGGATGTGCCCCGGGGGAGAAAAAAGGTAAGAAGAAAAAAAAGCAGGGACACAATTATCACCCCCTTTACCGCTCCGAACAAAGAGCCCAGGGCCCGGTCCACAACCCCGAGCAGCATCAGCTGTACCACTGCGCGTACAAACATTCCGGCAATAACCGCGACGGCGAACACCACGCAGAAAAGCAGCAGAAAGGAGGCAAAATACGCATAATTCATATTATCGGTAAGACCCGAAAAAACCGGAGCACCAGTTTCATAAAACATAAAAGCGACGTAAAACCCGCCCAGAAGCCCCACGGTTGCTGCGGCCTCCCTGATAATCCCGCGAAAGGCCCCCCTGATAATACAGTAGCCCAGTATTATCACCACCACCATGTCAAACGGATTGATCAAGTTTTCCCCCGATCCCGGCCTTTTTTACAAGCCGTCGGCCTTGACCGTCTTTTTTCAGTAACAATTTTGATGTACTCGTAAAAAGTCGATTTTCGACGGCAAAGTAAAAAGTTCAAGATCAAGGCGCGCAAAATCCCGAGGAATGCAGCGTACTTATCGTACGTGAAATTTCGAGGGATGAAGCGCAACGCAGATATTGGAGTTTTTACTTTGCCGTCAATTTTGAGATTTGCAAAACAAACCCCTCATGCTATAAACGATCCATATGAAAAAAACAGAATACAGGCAAGTCTAAAAACATACAATGAATTACAGGGAAAATACAAAAACCGAAATAACGTTTCCCGACCCAGGTCTGGCAAGAACTCTTTTCGGGGTTCACAACGATCACCTGCACAGGATAGAGGAATCCTCAGGCGCAAAAATACATACCAGGGGCAATTCCGTAATCATAGAAGGCGATTCGGTCTCGGCGGAACTGGCCGCAGATATTTTAAACCAGCTCTACGCACTTTTAAAAGAAGGCTACCCGGTTTATCCCAAGGACGTGGATTACGCGGCAAACGTTCTTTCCCGGGACAGCAGCGTAAACTTAAAAAACATCTTTTTGGACACCATTTACATCACTTCGGGCAGGCGCACGGTTACCCCCAAGAGCCCTGTGCAGAAGGAATACATAGACGCCATCCGCAAATACGATATAGTGTTCGGAATCGGCCCGGCAGGCACGGGCAAAACATACCTTGCAATGGCAATGGCGGTGGCGGCCCTAAACAAAAAGCAGGTAAACCGCATCATCCTTACCCGGCCCGCGGTGGAAGCGGGCGAAGCCCTTGGCTTTCTTCCCGGGGATCTCGCAGAAAAGGTAAATCCCTATCTCCGCCCCCTTTATGACGCCCTGCACGACATGATGAACTTTGAGAAAGCCGCGGACATGATAGAACACGGCGTCATAGAGGTAGCCCCCCTTGCCTTTATGCGCGGCCGCACCTTAAACGATTCCTTTATAATTCTCGACGAAGCTCAGAACTCGACCTCCGAGCAGATGAAGATGTTTCTTACCCGCATAGGCTATAATTCCAAGGCCGTGATAACAGGCGACATAACCCAGAGCGACCTGCCGCCCAGCCGGGTTTCGGGCCTTGTGGAAGCAAAAGACCTTCTCAGCGACATTGAAGGCATAAAGTTTGTCTTTTTTACCGCCCACGACGTGGTGCGCCACAGGCTGGTACAAAAGATAATAGACGCCTACGAGCAAAAGGAACAAAAAGAATCCCCGTAGCAGCGGCAAAAGTAAAAATCCGGCCGCACCAGGCAGAAAAGAACCGAAAATGGAAGTCCTTATAAAAAACCAACAGAATCTTTACCAGCTATCAGAAGAAAGCATAAAATCCACGGCCTACACCCTGCTGGAAGCACTCGGCAAGACCGGGGCCGAGCTTTCCCTGCTCATAGTGGATGACGGGCAGATCGCGCAGATAAACAAAACATATCTTGACCGCACAGGCCCCACAAATGTAATAGCATTTCCAATGGGGGATGACGGCTTTGCCGGCATCCGGGCCGAACTGCTGGGCGACGTGGTGATCTCGGTTGAGACAGCCGGGCGCGAAGCATCCGATGCCGGCTATTCCATGGAGGAAAGGTTTACGGAGCTGCTTATACATGGTATTTTGCATCTTCTCGGCTATGATCATGAAACAAACGAGCAGGATGCAGAGCAGATGAATCAAAGAAGCGAAGAATTAATGCATTGCCTTAAAGCAAGGAAGGAACAATGAGCGCACTGGCAGTTAACGTTGATCACGTAGCCACCCTGCGCCAGGCAAGGGGCGGGGCCACGAAGTATCCCGACCCGGTTCATGCCGCGGCCCTGGCCGAACTGGGCGGGGCTGACGGAATCGTGGTTCATTTACGCGAAGACCGCCGCCACATCCAGGACAGAGACGTATACATTCTAAGGAAAACCGTCCTGTCAAGACTCATCCTGGAAATGGCTGCAACACAGGAAATGCTAAATATTGCAAAAGACGTGCGCCCGGACCTTGTAACCCTGGTGCCTGAAAAAAGACAGGAGCTTACCACCGAGGGCGGCCTTGACGTGCGCTCGTTTTTTCAATCCCTGGAAGAAGCCGTAAAATCCCTGCATGATGCGGGCATTCCTGTCAGCCTTTTCGTAGACCCTGATTCAGAACAGATCCGGGCCTCTGCAAACGTCAATGCCGACATGGTGGAAATCCACACAGGCGCCTTCTGCGAGGCAAAAAACGAGGATAAAAGAAAACGACTGTTTTCGGACATAACAGAGACCGCCCGGCTTGCCCGTCAGCTCGACCTCGGGGTAAACGCCGGCCATGGCCTCTGCTACAACACTGTCAAGTATTTTAAAGGAACCCGGACCATAGACGAGTTCAGCATAGGCCACAGCATAGTGTCCAGGGCTGTCCTCACAGGCATGGAACAGGCGGTGCGTGAAATGCGGGATCTAATAAGGAACCTATGATGTATATCCTGACAGCCGATGAAATGCGGGAGATGGACCGCAGAACCATAGAAAATTTCGGTCTTCCGGGCAGACTGCTTATGGAAAACGCGGGCCGCGGCGCGGTTCGCTCGATTTTTCGCGTATGGACGGACGTCTATACCAGATCAGTGGCCGTGATTGCGGGAAAGGGAAACAACGGGGGCGACGGATTTGTAATAGCCCGTTATCTGCACCAGCACGGGGTGGACGTCTCCGTGTATTTGCTGGCTGAGCGAAGCAGGGTCAAAGGGGATGCCGCAGCCAACCTGGAACTGATCGAAACCCTGGGAATCCCGCTGGCCGAGCTTCCTGACGAGCTTTCCTTTTCAGGATACAGAAAGGAAATCACGCAAAAGGATCTTATCATAGACGCAATTCTGGGCACCGGCCTGGATTCCGAGGTCAAGGGCTATTTCCGTGAAGTAATAGATTTCATTAACAATTCGCGCACCCCGGTATTTTCCGTGGACATACCCTCAGGCCTTCACACCGAAACCGGCACGCCCTGCGGCATATGCGTGCACGCAAATGCCACTGCCACATTTGCCTTTGCAAAACTCGGCCACATGCTTCTTCCCGGGGCACAATACACGGGCAGGCTTTTTATTGTAGACATAGGTATCCCTCCCTATATAGTAAGATCCGCCGAACCCTGGCACCAGCTTTTAACCGCCGGATGGATAAGATCCCAGCTTGGCCCGCGCGACCCGCAGACCCACAAGGGCCTGACCGGTCACGTGCTTGCCGCCTCAGGCAGTCCCGGCAAGACAGGGGCAGCCGCAATGACGGCCATGTCCGCGCTAAGGGCCGGGGCCGGGCTTGTCACACTGGCGGTTGGAAAAAGCATTAACGCATCAGTGGAATCCCTGGCCGCCGAGGCCATGACCCACCCCGTAGATGACGACAAAAAGGGAATCCTCGGTGAAAAAAATACAGACGAGATTTTATCACTACTTTCGGACAAAAAATGCCTTGCCCTCGGCCCGGGAATAGGAACCGGGGAGACCACGGTAAAACTGGTGGGCGCACTGATTCAAAAAAGCCCGGTGCCGGTGGTGGTGGATGCAGACGGGATAAACTGTCTGGCAGAAGACCTGAAAGTACTTTCCAAAAAAAAGTCAGACATTATTCTGACCCCCCATCCCGGGGAGATGGCCAGGCTGACCGACACCACTGCCGAAAAGATCCAGGAGGACAGGATTGCTGCAGCCCGTAAATTTGTGGAAAAACAAGGGGTATTTCTGGTATTGAAAGGCGCGCGAACAATCATTGCGACCCCGGAAGGAAAAGTATATGTAAACCCCACAGGCAATCCCGGCATGGCCTCGGGCGGGATGGGAGACGTGCTGACCGGAATGATATCAGGGTTTATCGCCCAGGGCAAATGCCCGGAGACCGCCTGCCGCATGGCGGTTTACCTGCACGGCGCGGCTGCGGACCTTCTGGCGGAAAAACGCGGTCCCTTCGGATATATCGCAACAGACGTTATGAATCATTTGCCTGACACCATTAAGGCCATAATAGACGGGACCTTTACGGATATCGCCCATGACTGCAGACCCATGCTGTGACCTGTGCGTAAAAACCAAAAGCGCGGAGGAAACTTTCCGGCTTGGACGAACCCTGGGCAAAAACATAAACGGGCCGTGCATGATCGCACTTTACGGTGGCCTGGGTGCCGGAAAGACGGTATTTATACAGGGCCTGGCGCGCGGTCTGGGGGTGCCGGAACAATATCCTGTCACCAGCCCCAGCTATACAATTATAAACCAGTACCCTGGAAGACTGACTCTTTATCACGTGGATCTCTATCGCATTGAAGACCCGGAAGAAATCGAACAGACAGGGCTTCACGAAATCCTGACCAAAGGAGAGGTTTCGGCGGTTGAATGGGCCGAACATCTGCCTGATAAGGTACCAAAACCGGACATCACAATACGGATTGAAACCCAAGACTCCGATACCCGGCGCTTTTCCCTGTTTTTTTATGGACCGCAGGCCCGGAATCTGGTAGAAACCTTAAAAAAATTCAGGTAAATTTCACAACAAACCTTTTCAACACTGGAAAAGGATGAGGTTATGGCACTTATTGTGCAGAAATACGGCGGCACATCAGTCGGGGATACGCAGCGGATCAAAAACGTGGCCCAACGCATCGCCCGCACCCGGGATGCGGGAAACCAGGTCGTGGTAATTCTTTCTGCCATGAGCGGGGTCACTGACGAGCTTATCTCAATGGCGGAAAAGACCGCGGCAAACCCGGACAAAAGAGAAATGGACGTGCTGCTTGCAACAGGCGAGCAAACCACGGTCTCTCTCATGGCTATGACGCTGCAGGGGATGGGGTATAAGGCAAGGTCAATGCTGGGATACCAGGCCGAGATTCTCACAGACTCAAGCTACAGCAAGGCCCGCATCCTTGATATAGGCGCCGAACGCATCAAATCGCTTCTTTCTGACGGTTATATAGTTATAGTTGCCGGGTTCCAGGGAATCGACGCACACGGTGATATTACCACCCTGGGCCGGGGCGGCTCGGACACCTCGGCCGTTGCCGTTGCCGCAGCCATAAAAGCGGACCAGTGCGAAATCTACACCGATGTGGAAGGCATCTATACCGCGGACCCGAATATATGCGGCAAGGCCAGAAAGCTTTCGCGCATAGCATATGATGAAATGCTTGAGATGTCGAGCCTGGGGGCAAAGGTACTCCAGATCCGGTCTGTGGAATTTGCCAAAAAATACGGCGTGCCCCTTCACGTCAGATCATCGTTTAACGAGGAGGAAGGAACCATGGTGGTCCATGAAGATGCCAATATGGAACAGGTCGTGGTCTCAGGAGTAACCCACAGCAAAAACGAATCGCGCATCACGCTGCGCAAGGTGCCGGACCGGCCGGGAATCGCCTACAGCATCCTTGCCCCGGTTGCAGAAGCCGGCATCGGCGTGGACATGATTATTCAGAACACGCGGCTGAGCAACATGACAGATCTTACCTTTACCGTGCCCAAGCCCGATTTTAAAACCGCCCTGGAAATAGAAAAAAAGGTGGCAGAAGAAATCGGCGCCGCAGAAGTAATGGGAGACGAAAACATAGCCAAGGTCTCGGTAATAGGCGTGGGCATGCGCAGTCACTCGGGAGTGGCCTCAAAGATGTTTTCCACTCTTGCCAGGGAAAACATAAACATACTTATGATAAGCACCTCGGAGATCAGGATTTCCTGCGTGATCGAGGAAAAATACACCGAGCTTGCGGTCCGCGCCCTTCACACGGCCTTTGAGCTCGACAGTGAATAAAAAAAACTTCTTATGAAAAAAATAAAGCGCTTTAGCCCTGACCAGCTCATATTTGTAATAGTTGTCGCCCTGGTGATCCTGGCGTTTATTTTAAAACGCATGTTTTTTGGAATATAGCCCAAAGATCGGCAAAAAAAGTTAAATTATTTCCTCGATTTCCCCTGCAATCATTTCAGCCGCGTCCGCAGGATCGCCCGCATCCCTTATGGGCCTGCCGATTACAAGATAGTCCGCCCCGTTTTTAACCGCCAGCCCCGGGGTTGTCACCCGCTTCTGATCGTCTTTTTCAACAGCCCAACCCGGCCTTATTCCCGGCACCATGGTTACAAAGCGGTCCCCGAAACGCGCCTTAATATCAGATACCTCGCGTCCCGAGCACACCACGCCCGCGCATCCGGCCTCATATGCCATTTGAGCCCGCTTCATAACCAGCGCCCCGGGATCTGACGCATAAGCAGGGTCAAAACCAGCGTCCTTTAAATCCTGGGCTGACACGCTAGTCAACACGGTAACTCCCAGAACACCGGTTTTCCGCCCTGCAGCCTTTACTGCTGCCTCGAGCATGGCCCGGCTTTCCCCGCAGTGAACGGTTGCAAAGGCGGCCTTCCAGCCGGCTATCTGCTCCATGGCCCGGCCCACGGTGGCGGGTATGTCATGAAGCTTTAAATCAAGAAAAATCCTGGCGTTGCTTTCAGCATGGATAGCCTCCAACATCTTTGCCCCCCCGGCGATAAACAGCTCCAGCCCCACCTTGAACATGCCAACCTTACCGGAAAGCAGGCGCACCAAATATGCCGCTTCCTCCGGGGTGGCAACATCGAGCGGAAAAACAATGTAATCCTTTGCCTGTTTTATCATTTGCTTCACAGGTAGTCCTTTAACTGCTCGCGATGTGCCTGCTCCAGCGGACCGCCTTTGCGCCAGACCCAGCAGGTATCTGCCAAAAAGCCCATGACCCTTTGGGCATACGCCGAAAGATCAAGGGGCCTCTGTGATGTCGCAGCCCCGACCCCCTGCACTGCGGCAGGGGCCATGGCCAGCACCAAAGACACCATGTGCGCACAGCTTTTCGGCCCGCCCAGCATTTCCTTTACCTTCATGGTAAAGCCGGAAGCGATTCTTATACCTTCAAGAGCCTTTATCGTATCTATTGTCTGCCTGCATCCCTCCCGCGGCACCGAAGGCATTTCCGCCTCAATTTCTTCTATTGTCAGATCCGGGCTGCGTATTTTCATCCGCACGATCATATGATGTATGGTTCCGGGCGGCCGCTGATCCCCGCTTGCCAAATAGCGGGATACAAAGCAGTCGTCTTTAAGGGTTCCCTCAACAATTGCCACGCCTTCCTCAACCTCGTAGGTGTTTATCTCCAGTACCCGCGTGTGGGCTTTTATCGCCCCGCTTTTATCAATAGCCATCCCCACAAACCTCCTTTACGGTCAGATGCCCGAAAAATCCGCCCACATAGTAGCAGAAATCCAACGGAAAACAAACATGCTTTAATTTGTCTCACCCTTCTTTTCCTGCCAAAAGACGCTAAAAGATACCGCGGCCAAACAACAGAAAACTTGAATTTCTTTTAAAATAAAATATATTAAACCAAAAAGCAGTAAATTGTTCTTTAAACCAAAAGAAAAACTTAAAAAATCCTTATATACCATGACACTTGCGCAAAGTGAAAACCCTGACGCCCTTTTTCCCGCGGATCTTCTGGATACCGACCAGCCCGAAAAACCGTGGCGCATCGCCCATGTCAAAAGCCGCCGCGAAAAAGCCCTTGCCGGATTTCTCGCCAAAAAGGGCATCGGATATTACCTGCCCATGGTCACCCGCAAGCAGCGCTCCAGGACCAACCGCCTCCGCTACAGCCTGGTGCCTGTATTTCCCGGCTATATTTTTTTAAAAGCAGATGATAATGACCGCTACACCGCACTTCGCACCAACCACATAGCCCGCTTCATAGAAGTCCCTGATCCTGACACCCTTGTTTACGAACTAAAACAGATCCGCACCGCCCTTACCGGCGACCTGCCGGTCTATCCAATCGACTTTCTGACAGTCGGACAGCGCGTACGCGTCAAAAAAGGCCCCATGAAGGATGTTGAAGGCGTTATTATCCGCAAGGACCGCCATTTCCGCCTTGTTCTGTCAGTGACCGCCATCGCCCAGTCCATCTCCGTGGAACTCGATGCCGACATGGTGGAGAGAATCTAAGCAAACCCCGAATATTACCCTTGACATCCGTCTTCCAAAAAGCATATAAACAGAGATGTCCAAAACTTGAACGCCTCCCTCGGGGCAATTTCTGCCGCCCCCGAAAGGGACGGAGTGTGTAAAATAGCCGCAGCTACTTGAACCTAACGAACAAGGATAGATCGTGTGAGTGAAACGAACCACGATCTTATCCGGAGGTTGAACAAGCCCGGTGTCGACTCTATATGAAAATATCTTTTTTGAACAAGGGGGATGAGGTGGGTTTTACGGAAGTGTCATTT
>JAIPDS010000064.1 GCA_021737565.1 Desulfobacteraceae bacterium
AATACAGATAACGTCACCTCCCGGGTACTCCCGGGATATCGGTCACTGATAGCTTTACCGGACTTACCGGACAAACTCGCCGGATCATTTTCAAGCCCGGCGATGACAAAATCCAACTGAATTTTGTGGCAATAGATTTCACGTACGATAAGTACGCTGCATTCCTCGGGATTTGCGCGCCTTGATCTTGAACTTTTTACTTTGCCATCTTAAAATTGACTTTTTACGAGACTGTCTTTATTGAAAAGGAAAAAAAATAAAAAGGGGACGAATATGGGGCTAAGAGATTATACGGTTTATGACTTCATCAGAAGAAACGCCCTGGTTAATCCGGAAAATGACTGTATTGTTTTCAATGATCTCCGCCTGACCCACCGGCAATACAAGCAAAGATGCGACAGGCTCGCAGCCGGCCTTAAAAAAAGAGGGGTGTCTTGCGGAGACAGGCTGGCGGTGGTGGCCCAAAACAGTGATGAATTCGTGATCCTATACGGTGCCGCGGCAAAGATCGGCACGATTGTGGTGCCCGTGAACTGGCGTTTTACGGGTGATGAGATGGCCTACGTGTTAAGGGATACAACCCCTTCATGGATTTTTGCGGGTCCAGGCTACAGGCAGGCTGTAACGGAGTTGAAGCAGGATATCGGAGTCAAAAATTTCTGTACCATTGGCGGAGGCGAGGTGCCCGAAGGATGGACTCCTTTTGACGGACTATATGATGATAAAGAACAGGATGATGTCTTTGATGATATTGACGGGAATTCCGGATTTGTAATAATTCACACAGCCGCTGTTCAGGGCCGGCCGCGGGGGGCGGTTTTAAGCCAGAACAATATTTTTGCCATCAGCATGCAGATGATTGCAAACGAGGGTTTTAACGAGGATTCATGCCATATCTGCATTCTGCCGCTTTTCCACGTGGCCGGGCTGGCCCGCTTCATGGCCGTGATGCATGCAGGCGGTAAAAACGTGATCCTTGAGCGTTTTGAGCCGGAAAAGACGTTAAGGCTTATAGACGCAGAAAAAGGAACCACTTTTTTTAATTTTGCGCCGATTTTAAAGCGGCTGACTGACAAGTATCACGAACTTGGCCGGAATTTTGATCTTTCAGGTATCACCCGGGTCGGCGGCCTGGATCATTCGGAAAATCTTGAGCAGTTTGAAAAAATAGCCCCCAACGTGGAGTTTGCCTCGGGTTTCGGCCAGACAGAAGCCATGGGAGTTACATGGGCGCCCAGGCGCGAGCGGCCGGGAAGCGCGGGCAAGCCTACCTTGATTTCACGGGTGGCATTGTTTGACGACAACGACAAGCTGGTTCCCGTAGGAGAAGAGGGCGAGATCTGCGTGCGCGGCCCTTCCGTATTTCAGGGCTACTGGGGCAGGGAGGACGATACGGCCCGGACTTTTCGCAACGGATGGCATCACACCGGAGACATGGGACGGTTTGATGAATACGGGTATCTTTGGTATTCGCGGCGCAAAGCTGAAAAAGAGCTGATCAAGCCGGGCGGTGAAAACGTTTATCCTGCCGAGGTGGAAAGCGCAATCCTTGAGCATCCCGCCATCGCAGAGACAAGCGTAATTGGTGTGCCCGACAAACAATGGGGAGAGGCAATAAAGGCCGTATGCGTTCTAAAGCCCGGGCAGTCCGCCGATGAACAAGAGCTTATCGATTTTGTAGCATCCCGTATAGCGCGCTATAAAAAACCACGGTTCGTGGTGTTTGTTGACGCGCTTGCCAAAACGCAGAAAGGAGAGATTGACCGGCAGCAGGTTAAGAAGGATCACGGCGGCCGGTTTTAAGCCACAGGGTTTTTGCCGTCCGCATGATCCGGCCTCTTTTTCCTCATGTATTTCGCATCCTGTTTTACCAGGGTTTCAAGGCATGCAGCAAGATAGTCTTTTCTGCAGTCAGGCGCATCGATCCGGCCGTCTCTTACATAGGACATGTATCTGCACCCGCCAAAACACAAGGGAAGGTATTCGCATTCCGCGCACTGCCAGTTTTCCCAGTACCGGGTCCGGTAGGTTTTGCCGTAATCCCGGATTCCATCTTTAAGGCTTCCTGCGGCAAATTCGGGTTTTCCTATAAATGCCGGGCACTTGTATAAAGTTCCGTCGTAATGAACCACCCAGGAGTCCTTTATATCAACCATGCACGTGACAGGCCGGATTTTTTGGGTGGCATACCCTCTTTTCATTATCTCTTCGCGCAGAAAGGCTTCGGCCTCCCTAATCCACGATTCGCTCAAAGACGCGCATCCCCCGTAATATTCAGGAACCACGGGGTCGCCTTGCGGCGGGGACATCACTGGATCAAATTTTACCGGTCCGATTTTATCCGGGCCAAGGCCTGTTTTTTGCATATAATCGAGCAGGGCTGGAAATTTTTTGTAATTGTGTTTTTCAAAATTGCCGCCGATTCCTATTTTTATAAGATCGTATGCCCGGCGTATGTTGTTTATAATTACATCAAAGCTTTCGGCCTGGTTTTTAAAAGGCCTTGATCTGTTATGTGTTTCAGCCGGCCCGTCAATGGTTATGCGGGCTCTTTCCACTCCCAGCCCGGCAAGCTCTTCTGCCCTGCGGCGAGTTAGAAGCGAGCCGTTTGTTACCAGTACAAGCCTGCATTGGGCGCCGTTATCCCGGGCAAGCTTATTTGCGGCTGTTGAAATGCGGCGGATCATGTCCATGCTCAAAAGGGGTTCCCCGCCGTAAAAATCGATTCTAAGGCCGGTTTTTTCCCGGGTAAAATTTTCCCGGATAAAATCAATGAGCCTGTCTGCTGTCTGCGGGCTCATGTAGTGTTCGCCCTTGGTGTTTGCCTCGTAGCAATATGTGCAGGCAAAGTTGCAGTCCAGATTAAGCACCGCGGTTATGTGCAGCTCCGGATCGTTGCTGTTTAGCCGGTCAAAAAAGGAAAGCATTTCGCGTTTTTCAGCTTCCCTGTCTTGCACGGCCATGCCCAGCCTGAAAAGAATTTCCGCCTTGTCGTCCGGCAGGTTGTTATTCTGCAGGGCCCGGAACAATTCCTTGGGAATCTTTATAATGGAGGCTTTTTTTAAGGAAAAAACAAGCACCTGGTCTGATGAGCCGGGATCATTGCAGGAAAAGGCTTTAATGTAAAAAGAGGGCTGCATTTTTGCGCAAATCCCCCTTTAAGGAGAAATTAACAAAGACAGGATGGATAAGGAGGAGAAAATCTTCCTGTTTTTGATTAAGCCAGATACGGAGAATATGGACCCCAGCAGCACATCCTCTGCGGGATGATGTCACCTTCAGGTTCTATGCCCTCGTCTATTATTTCGATTTCCAGGTTTTCAGTTTTTTCCTGTTCCATTTTTACCTCCTGTTTTTACGGTTTTCGTATATACTCTTTATATAAGTATGTCATTAATAAATAGCATAAAAAAAATTAAGAGCAACCTAAAAATTCAGCCTGAATCCTCCCCCAAACCATCTGCCTGGATTTTTGTTTTCCGCAACCAAATACTGGTCCTGGTTAAATATGTTGCGGCCTGTTAAAAACAATTCAATTTTGATGTTTTCATCAGCATATATGAGCCTGCTTGCGTTTATATTCCAGATAATGCCATCTTCGCTAGAATACTCGGAGGCTGCATCCCAGTTTATGTAATGGCCGAAAAGCTCGGCTCTTAACAGTGCGGGGTTATCATAAACAGCGCCAATGTTGAACATATACATGTCCTGTGCACCATAGTCATTTTCCGGATCAATATTTACATATGCCGCCCCTGCGCGAAAGGAGGTGTGGTAAAAAGGAAGGGTTTCAATTTCGATTTCCGCGCCCTGGCGCCGGCTTTCACCCTTGTTTACAAACATCGCGTCTCCGTCCGCCGTTGTCTCACGTTCAAACACATCGTCTATTTCATGTCGGAAAAGAGAGGTTTTTACCCAGACATGCGGCAGGGCTGCCGATTCCAGGCCCGCCTGAAAGGACCAGGCTGTTTCCTCCTCAAGGGAGGGGTTGGGATCAAGGAACAAAGCCCCGCCGGATGTCCAGGAAAGCGGCGGGGATGTAAACCCCCTTGCCACAGAACCCCTCAGGATGGTTTCCTTTCCCGCCCTGCAGGCAGCCCCCAGGCTGGGGCTCAGAAAAGAACCGGTTATACTGCTGTAATCATACCTGATTCCCGGTGTTACAGACACCTTGTCCAGGGCTATTGTATCGTTTAAATAAACGCCTGTTTTTTCAATATCCGGATCTGTGTGCAGGCGCGCAGGGGCGCCAAAATAATTTTGGGGAAACCGGCCTGAAAAAATTGTCTGATCAAGTTTGCCCGAGCTGTAATCCGCGCCCAGGACCGCGGTGTGAACGCCGCTGGACCAGACCAGCTTGGCTGTGCCGCCTGTTGCGGCCTCGTCATATATGCTTTTCTGGAAAAGTTCGCCTTCCTCCCCCACGTAACCCAGCCCCAGGGCCCTGCTGGTAATGGTTGATTTCTGCTCCAGCCTGAAAAGGCTGAGATTAAAGCTTAACTCCCTGCTGATAGTGGCGTCTGCCGTGGCATTTACCCAGAGATTCCGATCCGAGCCCTGGGATATTATATCGCTTGGCTCGTAATCGCCCAGCCCGGTATCAGGCCGGCTGTAGCCCAGGCTTGCCCCCAGCCTGACCCTGCTGGAGGCTGTGTATGAAAATTTTGAAAAAAGGCTGTGCTTTTCAAAATACCGTGCATCATCAGGGCCTTGTGAATCCTGGCGGCCGGCGTACAGGTAGTAGCCCAGTCTTCCTGATCTTCCCGAAGCCTCGGCCCTGTGATCCATGGTGGTGTTTTCGCCGTATGACACCTGCACGCTGCCGTGCGGGCCAGAGGCATATCCGGGAGATTTGGTGATTATATGCACCACCCCGCCCAGGGCCGATCCCCAGGAGGAAGAAGCAGGGCCTTTTATAACCTCGATTCGTTCTATCATGCCGATCGGAATGTTGTTTGTTTCAGCAGTCCCTCCTGCCATGGAATTCCAGGGCACTCCGTCTACAAGCACCAGGACGTGCATGTCTTCTGAGCCCTGTACATGAAGCAGGGAGGTTGAGCCCGGGGTCCCGATCCCCTGGCTGAAATTGACAAACATGCCCGGGATGCGGTTTAATACCTCTGCCACCGTACGGGCGTTCATTTTCCTGATTTCTTTTGCAGTGACAATTGTTACGTTTTCTGCTATCTGGGAGATAGGTTTCGGGGTTCTGGTAACAGAGGTAAAAAGGTCTTCTTCTTCAAAAAACATGCGAAGAACTTCCATGTCTTCTTCGGCTCCGGCCGTGCCGATTCCGCATAAGGCCGGTGCGGCAAGGATTATGAAAATAAGGACACACACAATGCCCGCCCTTTTTTTAAAGCAGCCGGGCAGGCGAGGAATTCTGATAAGTTTGCAGCGGGAAACGAGTGTTTTATCCATTTTATAATATCAATCCTGAAGGTTCCGAGTGTCAGTGTACTTAACATTATCATCATTTGGAAACGGGATCAAGCGCGAAGCTTGGAACCTGAAAAATATCCTGCCGGAATGCATCATGTTGTGGGCCGCCCGTGCATTGTTAACTGCGGCGCTGCTCATGTTTTTTTCGGCTCAGGGAGCGGTGGCGGCCCACAAGATCCTTGCCGTCCAGGGTATGGAGGCCAGGCCTTATACCCAGGCCTATGAAGGATTCAGGGGGGGTGCTGGGACCTGATGCCGAGATCGTCAGGCTGGTGCTTTCGGATTTGTCCGGGGTTGGCCCGCAGGAATACATCCGCAATGAAGAGCCTGACCTGGTGCTTGCAATAGGTATGGATGCCCTTGAAACGGTTGAAAATATCAAGGGGCTCCCGATCGTGTATGTAATGATCCTTGACGGGGCCGGAAGATTTTCGGACAGGGAGAATATCACGGGCGTGAGCATGGTGGTGGAGCCGGAAAAGCAACTGGAGATTATTTGCAGGGCTTTTCCCGATTCAGAGAGGATCGGGCTGCTCTACGATCCCGGCCAGAGCGGTGAAATTGTACGACGGATTCAGGAGGCGGCTTCCGGGAAAAACACATCCCTTGTGGCCAGAAAGGTATACAGCCCTGAAAACGTCCCGGCCGCTTTCATGCTGATAAGAGATGAAATAGATGTTTTCTGGATGCTCCCGGATCTTACCGTGGTGGGCCCGGAAACAGTGAGATCAATGTTTTTGCTTGCAATGGAGGCAGGCCGTCCGGTTGTGAGTTTTTCTGAAAAATATGTTGAGCTGGGCGCCCTGATGTCAATAGGAGTTGACCCTTATGACATGGGACGCCAGGCTGGCAGGATGGCCGAAAAGATCCTTGCCGGCAAGCAGGTGGCTTCAATATCGGGCCGGGATGCAACAAAGGCGGTTATTACCGTGAATACAAGGATCGCGGAAAAACTGGGAATTGTTATCAATGAGAAAATCCTGGGGCGGGCCCGGAGTATTGAGCAGGTTAGATAAAAATGAATTTTGAGTGGCTGAGATTTTTTAAACAAAGCTTCCGGGTAAAGGTGATTTTCATCAGTATTATTATTATGCTGGCCACATGCCTTTGCCTTACGGGATTTTTTGTTTACAACCAGAGCGCCTCCCTGGAGGATTCGTTAGAGGAGCGCGGCACGCTTCTTGCAAGTGTTCTTGCACACAGCGCCCGTATCGGGATTTTTGCCGAAAACCGTGAGTTGTTGGTTTCCCCTGTGGACGGGATATTAAAGCAGCCTGAAGTGGTAAGGGTTTCGGTCTTTGGATCAGACGGGAAGCTTTTGTATGCGGCAGGTGGAGAGCCCGGGGAATCAGAAGTCCGGCCGGAAGCGCCGCCTCCGAAAATCGACGATGGATTGTCTCAAAAAATAAGCTCTTCGGAGTCTGCGGTGCATTTTGATTTTTCAGAATCCCTGCAGGTATGGTCGGCCGTGTTTTCATCACCCGAGTATTCAACGCACGAATCTTTGATTTTCAGGGAGCAAAAGCCTGCAGCCCAGCCCAGGCTCATAGGGTTTGTCAGTATAGATATCAGCAAGGGAAATCTTAATCTCCAGATTTACGAATTTTTGCTAAAGGCGGTTATAATAACGCTTGGAGCCGTTATCGCGGGGGGTGTTTTGGTTTTTTTGGTTATAAACGGCATTATCCAGCCTCTTAACCGGCTTGCAAGCGGCATAAAATCCCTTGGCGAAGAAGGCGATGCAGAACCCGTGAAGGTGGACACCCAGGATGAAATAGGGCGGCTTGCAGAGGCGTTCAACGAACTCTCCGAGTCCCTGCGGAAAAGAAAGGCGGAGAATTTACAGCTTGAAATGCAGTTGAGACAGGCCCAGAAACTCGAAGCGCTGGGAACGCTTGCCGGCGGTATTGCACATGATTTTAACAATGTGCTTTCGCCTATTTTCGGTTACACGGAAATGGCGATGGATGATCTCTCGAAAAATGATCCCCTTTATAATAATTTAAAGCAGGTGCTTTCAGCCGCGGGCAGGGCAAGGGAGCTGGTAAAACAGATACTGGCATTCAGCAGGCAGAGCGAAACCCAGAAGGTACCCCTGCAGATCCAGTTTGTTCTCAAGGAAGCCTTAAAGCTGCTCCGGGCCTCATTGCCGAGCACGATTGTCATAACCGAGCAGATCGACAAAAACTGCGGCTCCGTTATCGCGGATCCCACTGATATCCACAGGATAGTTATGAATCTTGGCACAAATGCATATCATGCAATGAGGGATCATGGCGGAGAATTAAAGGTGGTGCTGGAAGAAGAGGAGCTTGATAAAAAGGAGATCCGCAGAAGGGGCCTTGATCTTGCCGAAGGCGGGTATGCAAGGCTCAGTGTCAGCGATACCGGCAGCGGCATGGATGAAGATACTTTGCAAAGGATATTTGACCCGTATTTTACCACCAAGCCTGCCGGAGAGGGCACGGGCATGGGGCTTGCCATGGTTCACGGAATCGTCAAGGCGTGCGGCGGGGATATCCGGGTTGAAAGCCGATCGGGTGAAGGCTCCGTGTTTGAAATTTATTTTCCGGAGGTTGAAATTGATGCCGCGTCTGGAGAGGCTGTCTGCGAAACGCCTGTACCGTGCGGAACCGAACATATTCTGCTCGTGGATGACGAGATCCAGGTAGCCTACATGTTAAAACAGATGCTTGAGCAGCTAGGCTACCGCGTGACGATGTTCACGGACAGCCCCCGGGCGCTGGAGGTCTTTTCCGCACAGCCGGACACTTTCGATCTGATAATAACAGATCAGACCATGCCTTATATGACAGGAGATGAACTGGCCGAGGAGGCGATCCGGTTGCGCAAAGACATCCCTGTGATCCTGTGCACAGGCTTCAGCGAGAAGTTATCGGAACAGAAGGCAAAGAACAAGGGTATAAGGGCCTTTCTCATGAAGCCGGTTTTAAAGCAGAAAATGGCCGTAACTATCCGGAATGTCCTGGACAGCACGGGTAACACGCAAACGTAAGCCGGTTGGAAGAAATTGTCAGGAATCCTTTTTTCGCTGATTACCGCCATGTCCTGGGCTGGCAGCGCAGTAATAAACAAGTTTCTGACCACCCGCATAGATGTTCTCTCCATTAATACTCTGCGGCTCTGGGTAGGCGCTGCGATACTGATAGCCATTATCCCCCTTACCGGCAGGATAGAGATACTGTTTAACACCCCTGTTGAACAGGTGCTTCTTATTTGTGCTGCAGGTCTTGTCTCCTTTAGTATCGGAGATACCGCCTATATAAAGAGCCTGAGTTTTATAGATGTCTCAAGGGGGTTTCCCATAGCCCAGTGCAGTTTTCCCGTGTTTACAATGTTTGTGGCGATTTTTTTCCTAAAGGAGCCTTTTTCCGCGGTCAATATACTGGGAGGCTTCCTGGTTGTGGGCGGTGTCTACACAGTGGTGGTTCTGGGCGGAAGAATCCCCGCAGCCTCGGCTGCACTGAAAAAAGCCGACGTAAGAGGGGTGGTTCTGGCGTTTATGGCTGCCGCCTCCTGGACCACCGGGGCCACTCTTTTAAAGCTCGGGGTGACCGGGATTGATCCGCTTGTAGCCGCTGCCGTCAGGATACCGGTTTCGGCTGTCGGGCTGACCATTTTCGTATTAAGCCGGCAAAAGGGGACAGTGCTCCAGTTTAAGCGCTACGGGTTATATAATATCGCCCTTGCCGGCGGCGGCGGCGTGCTCAGCTACGGCGTGGCCGCTGTTGCCCTGGTCATTGCCATGCAGTTGATCGGGGCGGGTAAGACAGTTCTTATCACAGCCATAGCACCGGTATTGATCTTGCCCCTTTCAATCCTCATTTTAAAAGAACGCCCAAAGCCGGTTACCATCCTGGGTGTATTTACAGGTGTGCTCGGCCTGGTTTTCATAAGTCTTAGCCCGTGACCGGGAAGAGTTGATGTTTTTTCTATTCAGTCCAGTATTGCCACGGCCCGAACCCAGCCCGCGGAGGCATTTCTGATCTTGACCGGAAAGCATGCGACCGCAAACCCGTCGGGAGGCAGCGTTTCCAGGTTGCCCAATTTTTCCATCTGCCAGTAAGGGATCTCCCTGCCCGCCTTGTGACCTTCCCATATGATTGAAGGATCGGGGGTTTTTTCCCAGCGTTTGGCCGTAAGGTTAAAGGGTGCATCCCAGGACCAGGCATCGGTTCCCACCACCCGTATCCCGCGTTCGGTGAGATATAAGGTGGCTTGCCTGCCCATTCCGCAGCCCTTGTCAACATAGCCGGGCTGGCCGAAAACCGTACCCGCGCTTGTGTTCACCAGCACAATATCAAGCGGTTTTAACTCGTGGCCGATACGTGCGAGTTCATCTTCAACTTCGGCGGCGCTTACCACATGGCCGTCCGGCAGATGGCGGAAGTCAAGCTTCACTCCGGGCCTAAGGCAGTAGTCAAGCGGGATCTCGTCAATAAACTGAGCCCTTGTTTTGCCTTCATTCGTGGTGGAATGATAGTGCCAGGGCGCGTCCATGTGAGTCCCGTTGTGGGTGGACAGCTCAAGTTTCTCTATGGCCCAGCCCTCGCCGTCGGGCAGGTCATCTTTTTTTAAGCCGGGGAAAAACCCGGAAAGCATCTCAGCGGTCTCCTGGTGCGTGATGTAGGTTACCCGCGGGCTTGCTCCCGGATGATCGGTATGCTCATTATTTTCAATATGCACAGACAGGTCTATAAAACGCTTGGTCATAATCCCTCCCGGTTGTTTTGTTTTGCGGGTTCCCTGCGAAATTTAATTTCCCCTGCCTTTAATGCTTACAAATATCAGCGGGATTTATTAAAATCAATCCTGTATGAGCACTTTAATCCGGAGCTTAAATGTGGCAAAATAAATGGTGTTTTGATTTTAAAGCAACAATCTGCCTAATCAGGAGGAATGCATGGAAAATTTATGGTTTGGTCTCGAGGACAAGGTTTTCGTGGTCACGGGCGGCAGCCGCGGTATAGGGCTGGAGACTGCCCGTGCTCTTTTGGGCCAGAAGGCAAAGGTGGTGATCTGCGCCAGAAAACAGGAAGGCCTGGAGAAGGCGCAGAACGAGCTCCGGGGCGGCGATTCGCTGTTGGCCGTCCAGGCGCACGTGGCAAAGCAGGAGGAAGTAGAGCGCCTGTTTGACACCGCGGTTGAAAAGTTCGGAAGGGTCGATGTTCTTGTAAACAACATGGGAATGAATCTTCCCACAGGAGAGCTTGTTGACACCGAGGCTGGCATGTGGCAGAAAATCCTGGATTCCAACCTCACCGGCACCTACCTGTGCTCCCGAAAGGCGGGAAGGATAATGCGGGAGCAGAAATACGGCAGTATAGTGAGCGTCACATCAACCGCCGCCCACAGGGCTTCGCCCGGGATGAATATATACGGCATTGCCAAGGCGGGTATAGAGATGATGACCAAAAACCTGGCCTCCGAGCTTGCGCCCCACAATATCAGGGTAAACGCGGTTGCCCCCACGATGGTGCGCACAGATTTCAGCAAGCCTTTCTGGTCGAACCAGGAAATCTATGACATGGTTGTAAAAAACATTCCCATGGGCAGGATTGCAGAGCCCGAAGACGTGGTAAAGCCGGTTTTGTTTCTTGCCTCGGAAGGCGCCTCTTTTATTACCGGGCAGACGATCGTGGTGGACGGAGGCTCAAGCGTGGTATGAAAATAAACGGGTATTTTGGATTTTTCTGCCACCTGCCGGCAATTGTCAGGGTCCGCGCCGTGCGGCGCGGACCCTGGTTAAATCAGCTTCCCTTGACCCCTTTTGCGATGCGGTCGCCGACCTCCTTGTCAATGTTTCTCCAGTATTGGAAAGCGCGCTCAAGCACGGGCTCTGTAACGCCTTTTTTAAGGTGCCCGACAACATTGGAGACCAGCCGGTCGCGCTGTGCGTCATCCATTACCTGCCTCACCAGGGTGCCTGGCTGGCCCCAGTCATCGTCGTCCTTGCGCAGGGTGTAGGCTGCGCGGATGAAATCGCCGCTGGCATTCCAGGTTGCCACTTCCGGATAACGCTCGCCGTCGGCTTTGGGGCCGCCTTTTGAGTTGGGCGCATATACCGGGTCAGACACTTTGGTTACCCGCATTGCCCCGTCCTTGCTGTAGCTGTTGACCGGTACGATGGGCCGGTTGACAGGGATTTGCTTATAATTGACTCCCAGGCGGGCCCGGTGAGCGTCTGCATAGGAAAAGAGCCTGCCGAGCAGCATTTTGTCAGGGCTGGGACCTATGCCCGGCACGAAACTGTTGGGCTCGAAAGCCGCCTGTTCCACCTCGGTGTGGAAATCCGTGGGATTGCGGGTAAGTGTGAGCCTGCCAACTTCATGGAGCGGATAGTCGCCGTGCGGCCAAACCTTGGTCAGGTCAAACGGGTTGAAACGATAGGTTTCTGCCTCCTTAAAAGGCATGATCTGCACCATAAGTGTCCAGCTCGGATAATCTCCCCGCTTGATGGCTTCAAACAGGTCGCGCCTGTGATAGTCTCCATCCTCTCCTGCGAGCCGGTCGGCCTCTTCCTGGGTGAGGTTTTCGATCCCCTGGTCTGTCTTGAAGTGGTATTTTACCCAGAAGCGCTCGCCGTCCTTGTTGACCCACATGTAGGTGTGGCTCGAGTAGCCGTTCATGTTGCGCCAGGTCTTTGGAATTCCGCGGTCTCCCATCAGCCAGGTGACTTGGTGCGCAGACTCGGGAGACAGTGTCCAGAAGTCCCACTGCATGTCATGATCCCGCAGACCGCTGTCAGCGCGGCGTTTTTGAGACCGTATGAAGTGCTGGAACTTCAGGGGATCGCGCAGGAAGAACACCGGGGTGTTATTTCCCACCATGTCGTAGTTACCCTCCGTGGTGTAGAACTTAAGGGCAAAGCCCCGGGGGTCCCGCCAGGTGTCAGGGCTGCCGCGCTCGCCTGCAACAGTGGAGAAACGGATGAACGTATCTGTTTTTGTCCCCGGCTGAAACACCGCCGCCTTGGTATAGGCGCTGACGTCCCGGGTCACCTCGAAGTGCCCGAACGCACCTGAGCCCTTGGCGTGAGGCTGGCGTTCAGGGATTCGTTCCCTGTTGAAGTTGGCCATCTGCTCGATAAGGTAGTGGTCCTGCAGCAGGATAGGGCCGTCGGGCCCGACAGTAAGGGAGTGCTCATCGCTGCTTACCGGGATCCCCGCATCATTTGTAGTAAACTTATCATCATTTTTTGCCATGTTCTTGTCTCCTTAAAAAAAATATTTGATGGATCGTGTTTTCTGGATGATATAGACTGTCGCTCAATGTTAATAGATAATCCTGAATGTCTGGCTGTCAAAGAAATTATTCGAAAAAGGGGGTAGTATACCAAGCACCCTGAAATGCCGGACAACCTGAAACATTGCCCCGGCATGGTTGCGGATGGGCGCTTCAAAAGCGGCACAGGCTGCTTGCCGAAGGGATGACCTTACTTATTATTTTTTCGGCCCGGCAATCGTTTCCAGGGCGTAGAGTCTTGAGTCGAGCAGTGACTCGTTGCGGTAGTGAACCGCTTTCTGGTATCGCTCGTCACTGGTCATGGTAAGAAAGGCGGATATGGACGGATATTGGACAAGAAGGACGGCATCCCATTCTTCATGGCCTATAACCGGCATCTTCTGGCTGCCGTAGTATAGGATTTTGCCGCCGATCTCGGTTACCAGGCGCCCGGCAACTTCCGAATACTTGTTGTATAGTTCTGCCCCGCCGTCAGGCTTGAACTTAAGCAGGTTCAGCATGACAACCGGCCCCTTGTGATCCATTTCCCTTAACCGGCGAAGCTGTTCTCCGGTGGGTTCGATTGCAGCCATTTTTACCCTCCCTTTCCTTACGCGGTTAAAAAGTCGTTTAGCAGCCCGGCAACTTGATCGGGTTTTTCTTCCTGCACGAAATGGCCCGCTTCGATCGTTTTGGTGTCAACGTGTTCAAAGCAGTCCTCGATATGGTTCATATATGCGGGTATAATGACCGGATCGCGGGATCCGTGGATGTAGAGGCTTTCCATGGGGAATTTTATCTGGGAAAGTTCAGCCCATCTTCTTGCATCCTCGCGCATGGCTCGATAATAGGAGGCGCCTGTGGCGGGCGTGTTTTCGATTTTATAACACCTGATATACTCCCGGATGGCGTCTTCGGCTATCCTTCCGTCCTTTCCCGCCTTTCCGAAAAAGTACCTGATCCAGACCTCCTCGTTTCCCGGAATCATTGCCTCTGCAAGCCCGGGTTGCTGCTGGTAATGCTGGTACCACAGCGGGACACAGTTTTTTGAGCGTATAATCTCGAGGGCTTCTGCGTTTCCTTTCAAATTGTTTATCACCGGGATATTTATAAGCACTAGCTTTTTTATTCTTTCCGGAACCGTCATGGCCATTTCCTGTGCCACCACTCCCCCCCAGTCGTGTCCGACCAGGAAAAAATCCCCTATCCCAAGTGAATCCAGGATATCAACAACGTCTTTGGCCAGCTCAGCCTTGCGGTAAAGGGAGGGGTCCATGGTCCTTTCGCTGTCTCCAAGCCCCCTTAAATCAGGGGCTATGACCCTGAGCCCGCTTTTTAGAAACGGGGTTACCGCTTCCCAGCAATAGGAGCTTTCCGGCCAGCCGTGGAGCATTACCAGGGGATGCCCTTTTGTATTTCCGGAATCGCGCACACAAAATTTCCCCCTGGAAGTGCTTATAATCCTTGATTCCATGCGTTGTTCCTCCTTAACGGCACGGGGCTCATTTAGCCGTGAGCCCCCGGGTTTTTTGCAGGCATATCCTCGCGATCTTGTTTTTGATCCCGGAAATATATAACAGAATCGGGCCGGTGTAAAGTCTGGATATATGGTGTCGTCATCACCTATAGCCGGGGATGTGCCACGTTATTTATTTTACATACAAGCCCGGCCTTGGTAAAAGTTTTAATCTATGTCTGTAATGGGAGCGGCATGATTGAGCACTTGGAACCGGTTGTCCATAAGAGGGAAAAGGAGTTTGAAACATGAATTTAAAAATTGTCTACGACAATGAATCACTGCCGGGATTCGGGAAAGGCTGGGGCTTTTCCTGCCTCATAGAGTTAGAAGACGAGAAGATACTTTTCGATACCGGGTGGGACGGGAAAATTCTTTTGGCCAACCTGCGGAAGTTTAATACAGAGTTAAAGGACATCAACAGGCTTGTTCTCTCCCACGGCCACTGGGACCATATCGGCGGTCTTCCGCATATCGATAATCCTGAAATGAGCATCTACGTGCCCTCCTCTTTTTCCAGATCCCTGAAAAAGGAGCTTGATTTGCGCTTCGTGCTCCACGAGATCAAGGGCCCCCAAAAAATAAGGGACGGGGTCTGGACCACGGGCGAGCTTAAAAACAGAATTGAGGAACAGTCCCTGGTCCTGGAGACGCAAAAAGGGCTTGTAGTTATCGCGGGATGCTCGCATCCGGGTGTCAGAAAGATTCTCTCCGCCGCATCGGCGTTCGGCAAATTGTACGGAATAGTCGGCGGGCTCCACGATTTTGACGACTACGGGGCCCTGGAAGGCATGGGCCTTATTGCGGCCACTCACTGCACAAAGAACAAGGCTAAAATCAGGGAAATATATCCTGAATCCTTTGTGGCGGTTTCCGCCGGCTCGGTACTGGAGCCGGGGGCATGACAAGGTCCCGGGTTTTTTACTGCAAATTTCTGCCCGGTTGCTTGTACTCCTGCTGCCGCGGGTAAGATTGATGCACTCGTAAAAAGTCTGATTTTAGATGGCGCCGTAAAAAGTTCAAGATCAAGGCTTGCGCAATTTCGAAGAATGCAGCGTACTTAGCCGTACGTGAAATTCTGAGAAATTGCGCGTAACGCAGATATTGGAC
>JAIPDS010000065.1 GCA_021737565.1 Desulfobacteraceae bacterium
TGACTGGCTTCCTTTCTTTTTCTTTGTGTTGTTTGGTGCAAACAAAGTATCAAAGAAAGTGAAGCCAGTCAATACTAATTATAATTTCAGAGTGTTATGTTTTAAAGTTTTTCAACTATCAACCCCGAAAGTTGAGTAAATAATGTATATTTTATATAATGACTTTTTACGAAGCCATCATATAATCAAATATCAAAGAGTTGTATACAAGGGTAAAACCTCATCTAAAAAGAAAATACACAGCCTTATGAAATCAAACACAGCACCAAGGATAAAACGATGCATCGCAGGCATCAGGTTTTTTGCGATCAAGCTGCCTTGTGTCTATCTGTTGATAATCATGGGCTTTGTTTTGGAATTCCTTATCACGCTTCCGTTTATCATTATCACGGAAGCCGACAGCCTGCGGAAAAACAACTCCCATGAATCACGCAGGGATTCCAAAAAAGTATAGAAATATCCGGCTACCTGTTCATCCTTGCAAGGATGCACTTTTGCAGCCGGTCAATGTTTATGGATGTAAACCGGATACCGAGACCGTTTTGCGTGGACCGCACCACTTCTCCCAGAGCTTCTATAACAATGGATGAAGGCCTGGAAGGATCGAAATCTATAATTATCTCGGCTTTAGCAGGAACGGAGACCGTCTCGTTGGTTATCAGAAACATTCCCGAACTTCCGAGGTCGCCTACAACGCCTTTGATGGTGAGAATCTTTCTGGTCTTACTCATGGGATCGGCGACTTTTATGGTCGCCCTTGTGTCGGGCCAGACCTTGGTTCGGGTGTTTTCCCGTTTTTGTTTTTTATCCCTGCCGGAATGCTTCATAAAAACCCTCCCGACCTCAGTTGTCGCCGGCTATCATAGAATCCAAAAGTCCTTTTTTTTCCAGGGCGTTTAATTCATCATACCCTCCTACATGTTTATCATCAATAAAAATCTGGGGCACAGTTTTACGACCCCCGCTTCTTAGAACCGCTTCGGCCATTTTATCGGAATCATCGTCCACAGCTATTTCCTCGTAATCCGCCTGTTTTCTTTCAAGCAGGCTCTTGGCCATTGTACAGTAGGGACATGCCCGGGTTGTGTAAATTTCAATTTTCGCCATGCCTTCCTCCGTAAATCAGGAAATGTTTTCGGTCAACTCAATGAACCTGCGCCATCTTGATTTAAACTCCTTCAGAGGCATACTGTCAGGAGTTCTAAGTTCGAAAGTCGTTCCTTTAAGGTTAAACCGAACATCGGTGAATATGGTTGTTATGTGATATAAGAATGCTTCAAAGGATCGCTCAGAGACAAGATAGAAGGGTTTTTCCTCCCCCGGCACAACCGCGTTTAATCCAAAGCGCACCAGGCGGTCTATCAGCACGGAAGGATCATCCATGGATTCCCTGCAGCATGGGGGCATTCCGCAGCGCGTATTATCCGTACGGTTCCATATATCCCTGCGGACTTCGGACATTTTAAACATCTTGTCTGCCGAAAGCTCACAGAACCTGTAGAACAACGGCAAAACCTCGTCCATCGAGCATATGGCCGCGTGCAGATGAATCGCGGCCGTACCCTTCATCATTTCATGTCCTCTGGTCCCGCTTTTTGCAAGACGGCGGTGCAGGTTCACATATCTGTCCGAAGTCAGGCACAGGGGAGAATTTTTCCTGCCCGGCATATAGCTGCGGGCCAGGTACTCTATGCCGGTGCTCTGTTTTATTTTGTGATTCATATCCAGCATGAAATCCATCAAACCGTCCACCGCCGTCTCATCATGAGGCAAGATCGGCGGACTGCAGTATTCAAGCTGTCCTCCCGGCTCAAAGGCCACGCAGATGCCGTTTTCAAAATATACACCGTCTTTCCCCCGCTGCCCGAAACCGGAAAGCACTCCCTCGACTTCCATCAGGTCCTTGATTTCCATGGGTCTGTGAGGCAAAAATTCGTATTCAAACCCGTAAGTGCGCTCCTTTCTCGGCAGCGGTGCAGCCAAAACTTTCAGAAACCGCCTGGTAAAGTCCCGTGCAAGTCCGGATATGAGCTGATTTTCGTCCAATACGCTCTTTATCCTTTCTTATTTGTACATAAATTCCTGATACCAGAGAGTAAACACTATTATTGAAAACAGCCGGTCGGCATCGGATACAAGGGTCTGCGGTCCGACACCCGAGGCGGTGACCCGTTGCGTTAGTTTCTCTACAAATTCAGGGTTGATGAGATTGTGCCTTTTTACCATTTCACCGAATAAAACCTCCCGGATCGGCTCTGGAAGGGAATCCGGCTCTGCAAGCCAGTTTGCCATGGGAAAGGTAAAAGGCTGTTTTCTGCGAAACGCGGTTTTGGCATCCAGCAGTCCGTGCTTTACAAAGGCATAGCTGCAGATAAATTTCTCGCGCTCCATCGCCAGGTTTACCTTCATGGGAAGCGGCAGCCCGGCTGCAAATTCGGCCAGCCTGTAATCAAGAAGCGGTGTTCTTGTCTCAAGAGAGTGACGCATTGAAAGCTTGTCAAGGCGCAAAATCACGTAGTCTGGCAGCCGGCACCTGGATTCAATGGCTATGGAGGCATTTACAGGATGCTCACGCCCGCTTAGCTCCGGCATCGCATCCTGGGGGAAAATCTCTTCGCCCTTGCTTATACCGATCATGCGCTCCAGCTCCTTTTCATCAAAAAGGGCTTCTGCCTGGATATACCGCTTTGCAGGATCCTTGCTTCTTTTCGCAAGGTAAGACTCGAGCTCGGGGAACCGGCGCCTCATCCTGCTCTTCATGAAAGGGGACAATCTGCTGTATTCCCCGGCCGCTGCCTCCAGCATGAATTTCCTGTATCCTGCAAATATTTCATCAGCGCCTTCTCCTGTCAACACAGCCTTTACGTCCCGGGAAGCCGCACGGCATATCCTGTCCGTGGGCAGTATGGTTCCCAGAGAAACAGGCTCTTCAATTGCAGCGATAATATCAGGCAGATCCGAAAGAATTTCTTTGCCGCAGGAGACCGGGTAAAGTCTCGCTTTAGAGAACCTCTTATTATGGTATTTCAAAAAACGCCTTACCTCGGCAAGCTCGTCATAAGCCGGTTCATTAAATGTCGCGGTATAAAGTCTCATTTCACTGTTTCTCTCCGCTGCAGCCGCCACAACAGAAGAAGAGTCTATCCCGCCGCTTATAAAGCCTCCAAGCTCAACATCGGCGCGCATCCTTATATCAACCGCATTCTGAAAAATCTCAAAAAATTCCCCCGCCGCCTTTTCAAGGCCGAAACCGGCCTTTTGATGGTCAGTATGATAATTCCAGTAACGATGCACTGCAAAGGTTTTGGCCTCAAGATCATATTCCAGGTATGATCCGGGCGGCACACGCATGACGTCCCTGAAAAGCGTTTGCCCGCCCGGTACGTAGCGGTATATGAAATAAGTGGGCAGGCGCTTCTCATTGATCCCGGGACTTTTATCAAGAGCCGTAAAAAGCGGGCGGATCTCCGAGGAAAACGCGAAACCGTCTTCTCCCGCCATATAATAAAGAGGCTTGATCCCGAATCGATCCCGGAACAAAAAAAGCTTCTTTGCGGAAGGATCAAAAATCGCGCCAGCATACATCCCGTTTAAATCGTTTAAGAAACCGATTCCCTTCTTGCGGTACAGATGAAGGGCGACCTCGATGTCTCCCCTTGAAACAAAGCTCTGGTCTGCAACCAGCGCCCGCAGCTCAATATAATTGTATATCTGGCCGTTGCACAGAATCATTGTATCATCGGCAGGGCATACAATCGGCTGCATCCCTGTTTCAAGGTCCAGGATGGCAAGTCTTACAAAGCCGAATGCAGCCCGGCCCCAGGCTGCTTCACAAAAGCGGACATCTCTTGCATCCGGTCCCCTGTGGCCCTGCATTTTGCACATGCCTGAAACCTTCCGGAAAAGCTCCTCCCCGGATGCCCGTTCAGATATTATTCCCGATATACCGCACATAAAATCCACTTTACAGTTTTTAAAACATCGGACACAATTTTTAAATTTACAACATGATCAAGGGAAAGTATATTAAAAATCAGAAATTCAAGATCTTAGGCCACGGAAATCATTAACCGGATTTCAAAACGGCAACCCGGAATATTATGATGATACATCTTCTTCCGGCCGAAACAAGTGAAATGACCGGCCCGGCCCGGCTGCTTCTCAAGCCGGAACTGCGGGGAAAGGAAAAGGCCGGCATTAAAGAAGAAGCCGAGCTTGACGATGATCTTGATGAAGGCAGCTTCCTTCTGTGCAGGCAGTGCCTGTCTCTTATTACTGCCGCCTCCGAGCGCATTGACGTGGACGGGGCCCACCAGCATACCTTTGCAAATCCCCACGGAATTGTATTTGAAATCGGGTGCTTTAGAAATGCCTGGGGGTGCGGGACGGTCGGCTCACCTACAAATGAATTTACCTGGTTTGCCGGATATTTCTGGCAGGTCGTGGTTTGCGCATCCTGCCTTACCCATATCGGCTGGCGGTTTACCTCCTCTGAAGCAAGCGGGTTTTACGGCCTTATCCTTGAACGTCTCATAGAATCAGACATCACTTAAAAAATATGTTGACAAACGTGATCTGTTTTGGATAAAAAAGGAAGATTTTAGCTTTTTCGAAAGTTATCTTTATTTTAAGGTGAGATTGGATATATGAATTTTGAAATCAAAAACGTTAGAAATATCGGAATAAGCGCGCACATAGATTCGGGCAAGACCACCCTTACCGAACGGATCCTGTATCTGACCAAGAGGATTCACAAAATCCACGAGGTGCGCGGCAAGGACGGGATTGGCGCGACCATGGACTCCATGGCCCTGGAAAAGGAACGGGGCATTACAATTGCTTCGGCAGCGACCTACTGCACATGGCGGAATCATGAAATTAACATAATCGACACACCCGGCCATGTTGACTTTACAATGGAGGTAGAGCGATCCCTGCGGGTTCTTGACGGCGCCATACTGGTGCTGTGCGCTGTGGGCGGTGTCCAGTCCCAGTCCATAACGGTGGATCAGCAAATGAAGCGCTACAATATTCCGAGGATCGCGTTTGTCAACAAGTGCGACAGAAGCGGAGCAAACCCGTTCAAAGTAATAGGGCAGCTTCGTGAAAAACTGGGACACAATGCCGTGGCCCTCCAGATCCCAATCGGACTGGAGTCCGGACACGAAGGCATCGTGGACCTGGTTTCAATGAAGGCCCTCTATTTCGAGGACGAGTATGGCCAGAAGGTAAAAACAGATGAGATTCCTTCGCATTTACTTGACCAGGCGGCGGAAAAGCGCGAGGAACTGCTGGAGGCGGCCTCGGTGTTCTCAGATGAACTCACTGAGGCTATACTGGAGGAAAGGGAAGTTTCCGAAAGCCTCTTACGCAACGCAATCAGGCGGGGCGCCTTAAAACGTGAACTCACCCCGGTTCTCATGGGCTCGGCATACAAAAACAAAGGGATGCAGCCGCTGCTAAACGCGGTGACAGACTACCTGCCCTCTCCCCTGGACGTGGAAAGCCAGGCTCTGGATATCAGCAACGAGGAGGCCCCGGTGCGGCTTGAAGCAGATGATTCAAAACCGTTGGTGGCCCTTGCTTTCAAGCTGGAAGACACTCCTTATGGGCAGCTTACATACATAAGAACCTACCAGGGGGCTCTTAACAAGGGAGATACGGTCTATAATGTCCGGTCTGGCAAAAAAATAAAAATCGGCCGCATTGTAAGAATGCATGCCGACAAAATGGAAGAGGTTAGCAAAATTCCCGCCGGCTTTATAGGTGCACTGTTCGGGGTTGACTGCGCCTCGGGAGACACCTTTGCAAAGCCCGGGCTCAGCCTTTCCATGTCCTCAATGTATATTCCTGATCCTGTTATAACCCTGGCTGTAAAGCCGGCTGATTACAAGTCTGAAACCAACATGTCAAAAGCGCTAAACAGGTTTACCAAGGAGGACCCGACCTTCCAGACTCACTTTAACCCGGAGACAGGAGAGACGCTTATTTCCGGCATGGGGGAACTGCACCTGGATGTATATCTGGAGCGCATGAAAAGAGAATACGACGTATCACTGCATGCCGGTGAACCCCAAGTCGCCTACAGGGAAACCATAACCCGGCACAGCGACTTTGACTATACTCACAAGAAGCAGACAGGCGGCGCGGGCCAGTTCGGCCGGGTAATCGGCTACATTGAACCCGCGGAAACCGAGTTTGAATTTGAAAACAAGGTAAGCGGGGGCAACATACCCACAATTTTCATCCCGGCCTGTGAAAAGGGCTTTAAGGAATGCATGAAAAAAGGCCCCTGGATGAAATTTCCGGTAACCGGAGTCAGAGTCGCGTTAACAGACGGCTCGGCTCATTCGGTTGACTCCTCGGAGATGGCTTTTCAGGCCGCGGCCCGCGGCAGCTTCCAGCAGGCCTACCACAAGGCCGGTCCCGTGCTTCTCGAACCAGTCATGAAGGTGGTCGTGGAGACCCCGGACGAGTACCAGGGCAATGTGATGGGATCTTTAAACCAGAGGCGCGGAGTGATAATCGGGGTGCATGATGAAGGTATTTCCACCGTGATAGAAGCGCAAGTGCCGCTTGCCGAAATGTTCGGTTACTCCACGGTGCTTCGCTCCCTGACTCAGGGCAAGGCCCTGTTCACGATGGAATTTGAAGCCTACAAGGAAGTCCCCTCATCGGTGCTCAAGGAAATAGAAAAAAAGCTCCAGCAGTCGGCCGGACCCAAGACAGCCGCCCGGTAAAGCACTGCGGCCGTTACCAAAACCGGACTTGCAAAAGCACGTATCCGTAAAGAAATCCAAAGGAGCCGAAGCAAATGTTAAAAAATACTAATACCCTGCAGGATCCCCTTAAAATAATGGGCCGGGATGCAGCAGCCGGGATCGAAAACGGTGGGTTTGCCGCGATCCTGGCCAGAGCCGGCGTGGGCAAAACCGCCCTGCTGGTCCAGCTTGCAATCTACAGCATGCTAAACGGCAAAAACGTTCTTCACATAAGCACGGGTAACCCCGTGGACAAGGTAGATCTCTGGTACCGCGAGGTTTTTTACAGGCTTGCACAGACCGAGGAAAATTCCGAGAAGGAAAAGCTCTGGGACCGGCTTCTGCACCGCAGGTTCATAATGACCTTTGAAACCGAAACATTTAGCATAGATAAGCTGGAAAAAAGAATTTCAGAACTGATGGCAAGCGAAATCTTCAGGCCGGCACAGGTCATGGTTGACGGGCTGGTCCTGGAGAACCAGACGGAGTCCAGGCTAAATCAATTAAAGGATTACGCCCTTGCAAACAGGCTTATTCTCTGGTTTACGGTACGAACACACAGGGAGGAGCCGGTGGAAAATTCCGGGATTCCCACTTCGTTTGCTCCCTATAAGCACCTGTTTGAGCTGATGCTTCTGCTTCACCCTGACAAAAACCGGGTTTATCTTAAGATGGTGCCGGATGCGGATCAACAGAAACGGCAAGCCTCCGCGGAACTCTATTTGGATCCTGCCACCATGCTTATTACCGATGTTCCGGCCTGAATTGTGAAAAATGATTGTAGCCGTTGCCCTAAGCGGGGGGATAGACTCGCTGGTTGCCGCATGGATTCTTAAAAAAAGAAACATCCCGGTCTTCGGCATCCATTTTATCACAGGATATGAATCCGCAAAGCACGGATACAAAAGCAAGGAAGACGAAGAAGACGACAAACGGAATGATAAGGGGATTCATCCTGTAAAGCGGCTTGCAGACCGGACAGGCATCCCACTTCACATTGTGGACTGCCGGCGGGTTTTTGAAAAACGGATCGTTGACTACTTTGCCGAAACCTACCGTTCGGGGAAAACCCCGAATCCCTGCATGTGGTGCAACCGTGTAATCAAGTTCGGAAAGGTCCTGGAGCATGCGCAAAAACTTGGCGCCGACTTCCTGGCAACGGGCCATTACGCAAGGATCGATAACACCGGCAAACTTCCCTTACTTAAAAAGGGAGCGGACAAACGCAAAGATCAGTCCTACTTTCTGGCAATGCTTGCCCCGGCCCAGCTTTCCAGGGCGTGTTTTCCGCTGGGGGGTCTGCGCAAGAACCTGGTGCGGGAAATAGCCGACAAAAACGGCTTAAAACCTGCCTCCTGCAGCGAAAGCCAGGATATCTGCTTTATTCAAAGACAGAACTATGCAGAGTTCCTGGAAAACAGGGGCAAAATCAATATTGCACCCGGCCCCATAGTTGATCCGGACGGCCATATAATAGGCCGCCACAGAGGACTTCACCGCTACACGGTGGGCCAGCGCAGGGGTATCAACTGCCCGGCCCGCGCCCCCTATTACGTGGTTCGCATAGACCCGGAAAACAATCAACTGGTTGTGGGATTTAAAAATTCATTGTATAAAGATTATTGCTATATCAAGCAGGTAAACTGGCTTATACCCAAACCGGACAACCCGGTACGGGTAAAAGCAAAGATCCGCTACCGCCATCGCGAGGCCGACGCACTGCTTGAACCGGAACCCGGCGACAGGGCATTAATAAGGTTTAAACAACCCCAGGCCGCCATAACTCCCGGCCAGGCGGCTGTATGCTACGCAGGCGATACGGTTGCGGCGGGCGGCTGGATAGAAAACCGGGCATAAACGGCATTATGAATAAGACATTACAAACCATAACCCTGGGCTGCAAGGTAAATCAGGCTGAATCAGAGGCGCTGGCTGCCTGGTGCAGGGATCTGCACGGCTGGCGTATAGGCAGCCGGGGTTATGATGCAAAGCTTTGCATAATAAACACCTGCACGGTAACCGCCAGGGCTGAGATGCAGTCCAGGCAGGCGGTCAGAAAAGCCGTGCGCACACATCCGGAGGCCGTAATCGTGGTAACCGGATGCGGCGCCCAGCGGGATCCCGGCAGTTTTGCCCAAATCAAAGGTGTTGATTATATAATCGGGCATGCAGACAAGCACAGGATTCCCGAAATCCTCAATCATTCGCAAAATGCCGGGGGTTTTTCCGTACCCGGGAAATTCGGGCGAAAACCGCAAATTTTTAACAGGGATATATCGGACTACAAATGTTTCGAGCCAATGCCCTCTCCTGCCGCCGGTGGACGTACCCGTCCCTTTCTTAAAATCCAGGACGGATGCGACTCCTTCTGCACATACTGCATTGTTCCCCATACAAGGGGACGAAGCAGAAGCCTGGAACCGGAACTTGCGGTCTCGGAATTCAGGAAACTCGTTTCTGCCGGCGCCCCGGAAATTGTGTTGTCAGGGGTGCATATCGGAAGATACGGTCAGGACCTTACTCCCGCAACCAGGCTTGAAAATCTTCTCGGGCTGATCGAAACAATAGAAGGCGGGCACCGCATCAGGCTCAGCTCTGTGGAACCGGCCGAGCTGACAGACGAACTGCTCGGATTTATAGCAGAATCCCGGAAAATATGCCCGCATTTCCATATCCCGCTGCAAAGCGGGGACAGTGAAGTTTTGAAAAGAATGCATCGCACATATGCTCCCGAAGATTTTCTCGCCCTGACCGGAAAGATCCGCGACATGTTTCCTGATGCGGCAATCGGGGCGGATGTGCTGATCGGGTTCCCGGGCGAAAGCAATAAAGCCTTTGCCCGGACCCTTAAGCTTATAGAACAATCACCTGTGACCTATCTTCACGTGTTTCCCTATTCCCCGCGGCCGGCCACGCCTGCGGCCCGGTTTCCCGACCGGGTTCAGACCGGCGAAATAAAAGAGCGCTGCAGGATAATGAGGGAACTTGGCAGGGACAAAAAAAGGGAATTTTTCAGCCGGATGGCCGGAAAAATACTGGACGTGGTAATTGAAAAAACGGCTCCGGAAGATAACAGCCTGGCAAAAGGGCTTTCAGCCAACTACATACCGGTGATTATTGAAAATGCCGAAGTGATCGAGGCTATGCGCATACCCTGCAGGATTACCTCGGCTGATTCAGACAGGGCTGTGACAGGCCGGACCGTATTGAAAGCCGGGGAAACCGGCTTCAGAGACATGGAACACGGAGTCCGGCAGGCGCATTTGAAGCGTGAAAACCCGTAAACAGATTCCTATCGGAGAAAAAGACATGACCGGCAGTCTCAAGTCCCGAAAAAAAGACATCAAGTTCTCCATATCCGAACTTGCGGACGAACTTGATATCAGCACAAGGGCCATCCGGTTCTACGAGGAAAAGGGATTGATTTCGCCCGAACGCACCAAGGGCAACCACCGCATTTACAATAAGCGGGACCGCACACGTCTCAAGCTCATCCTCCGGGGCAAGCGCCTTGGCTACTCCCTTGATGAAATCTCGGAGATGATAGGCATGGCCGATTTTGACATGGACGAAGAAAAACAGCTTAAAAGGGCCTACGCCTACGGGAAAAAGAAGCTCAAAGAAATAGACAGCAGGATGGAGGAGCTCGAAATCCTGAAGCAGGATCTTCTTACCGTGCAGGAAAAAATTCTAAAACGCTTAAAAGAACTCGGTTTGATACCCCCAGAATAGCATTTTATAACCGCCGGGTATTTCCCGCCTGCCTAAAAACTGCTTTTTCAGGTAAAAGCGGCAAGGTTGAAAAACTTCAGGGTCTCTTTTGCATGCCTGATGTAGTTCTCCCTGTCCAGGCCCATCATGGGCCTGAAAAAATTTTCGCCGGAAACAAAATTATGAATGGCCATCATAATTGAAAGCACCTTCATGCGCGCCTCCACGGGTACGTTTTTCCGGTCTTTTGCAAGCCCCATGGAATAGGCTATGTCTGAAAGATATTCGGGCACCCTGAAATCGAGCAGATTTCCGTGGCGGGTTTTCATGAAATAGCGGAAAAGGGTGAGATTGGATATCTCCGGATTTTCAAACAGATAGTCCACCATTTCATCAATTGCTATTTCAAGGCGTTCTGCAAGCGGTCTGCCCTTTATTTTTTTTTCAACCCCGACCAGCTTTTGGCCAAGACCGTCATTTATGTCTCTGATAACCGCCTCGTATAAATCCCCCTTTTCCCCCCAGTGATAATAGAGGGTTGAGATGTCAATATCTACCGCCCTTGCGATCATGCGGGTAGTGGTGCCGTGAAATCCGTATTCGCCGAATATTTTTCTCGCGGCCTCAAGGATTCTTGCCTTCATTGATTCGGGATTCTGCTTTGCCTTCTGCAGTGTTGTCGCCATTTCTAAACTCCATGTTGCTCTTTCGGCATATAAAACAGCCAATGTGCCCGGTTGATTTTATCTTTAAATCACGCCTTTTTCTGCAAGCAGATCGATTTGCTCATCTGTGTATCCGAACTGCTTTAATATGGGCCGGGTGTCTTTGCCGAATCCCGGGGGCATTCCCTTTACCCTGGGGGGATTCTCGGAGAGCTTGACCGGTGCGCCGAGAACCTTAAGTGATTTTCCACCCTCGCCTGAAAGTTCAACCACCATCTCCCTGTTGGCAAGGCAAGGATCCTTTAGCGCCTCTAAAAGAGACTGAACCGGCGCCCAGCAGATCTCAAGCCCTGCAAGGGCCTTCTTCCAGTAAGAAAGCGGCCTTGATAAAAACTTATGCCTGAAAAATTCCAGTATTTCCTCCCGCCGTTCATCGTCATACTGAAGAGGTGTATATTCGGGCACTTCGAAATATTCGCACAGATTTTTCCAGAACCGGTTTTCCACCGCGCCGATTGACAGATACCGGCTGTCTGCGGTTTCATATGTATTGTAGCAGGCATACCTGTGGGAAAGGTATGAATCGCCCCTGCGGGGCTGCCTGCCGGTTGCCTGCTGAAGGCTTACTGCAAGGGACAGAAAGCTCATTGAACCGTCTGTCATTGAAATGTCTATGTACTGGCCCTTGCCGGTCTTCTCCCTGTTGTATAGGGCCAGCATTATTCCTATTACCGCGTTCATTCCCCCGCCCGCCATATCGGCTACCTGAATGCCCGGTATTACCGGCCTGCCTTCAGCCTCTCCTATAAGGTCAAGCACCCCGGCCACGCTCAGGTAATTGGCGTCATGCCCCACAAACCCGCTGTAAGGACCGCTCTGTCCGTATCCTGTAATGGAGCAGTAAACGATTCCGGGATTAACCGAATTAACAGATTGGTAATCCACGCCAAGCCTTGCTGTGACTCCCGGGCGGAATCCTTCCAGAACAACGTCTGCGGATTCGGCAAGCCGGAAAAAGATCTCTTTTCCCTCATTTGACTTAAGATTAAGCGTCATGTGCTCCTTGCCGCGGTTTACCGTGTTGTTCTTAAAGACTTCTGCCTCGAAACGCCGGTCTTCCATGCAGATCACCCTTGCGCCGTGATCGGCAAGAATCATGGACGCATACGGCCCGGGCAGCAGCCGGGAAAGATCCAGCACTGTTATACCGCTTAATGCTCCTGTTTTTCCCATGGCCTCCTCTTGATCAATCTTGCCACTGCAAATAAAAAAATTTATAAAAATAAAATTGATGGCACCGTAAAAAGTCCAATATCTACGTTACGCGCAATTTCTCAGAATTTCACGTACGGCTAAGTACGCTGCATTCTTCGAAATTGCGCAAGCCTTGATCTTGAACTTTTTACGGCGCCATCTAAAATCAGACTTTTTACGAGTGCATCAAAATTGGTCCGCAACGTTAATCCATCGTTTGTTTCCATCAAATGATAAATATTTCATAAGCTCCCTTAAAGTCAACCCGAATCTCTGCAAAGAACCATTTTCCCGCAAACAATTATCAAGCGCCGACCCTCGTGCAAAGACCTCAAACGATTTAGGTGTTTTGGCTTGTTTTTAATGTTTGCATTATTAAACAAGGTTAATTTATAATGACTTAAATTTTTAAATTTACGAATACGGCTTAAAAACACCCCGAACATCAACAACTTCAACCAACAGGAGGATTTTTATGAGAAATGCGATCCTGACAGTATTCATGATTTTTTTCGCCATGGCTTTGGTATCCTGTGCAGCCCTTGGACTAAAAGACAAGGGCGTAGACATGACTGGCACCTGGCATCTCGAGGTGGAAACACCAATGGGATCCGGGACTCCGCAATTTACTTTAAAACAGGAGGGAAACAAACTTTCCGGGACTTATAAGGGAGCATTCGGGCAAGCGCCTGTCAGCGGAACATTGGAGGGCAACAAGTTTGAACTTCAGTTTGAATCCATGGGAACTAGCATGATCTATGAAGGTGTTGTGCAAGAAGATACCATAAAAGGCAAAGTTGATTTCGGCGGAAGGGCTGAAGGCACCTTTACAGGAGAAAAGGAGTAGCGCGGTATCCGGGCTATGATTTCCCCATCAATTGCTGGAACAAATTGCTCTAATTTTTATCAGATAAGGGGGGCACATGGCGCTGAATCTTGATGCCGTGGGTGAAAAAATCGGCCCTGTTACCAGGCAGTATTCCTGGAAGGATACGGCCCTGTATGCTCTTGGCGTGGGGGCGGGTTTCAACGAACTCGAGTTTGTCTATGAAAAGAATCTGAAAGTTATTCCAAGTTTCGGAATTGCCGCGGTATTTGACTTTCTCACGGAAATAGGACTCAAAGCCGAAGTCAATGTCGCTGGAATACTTCACGGTGAACAGCAGATGCGTTTCCACAATCCAATTCCGCCGGAAGGCACCCTAAGCACGGAGGGCAGGATCACGGATATCTATGATCTGGGCAAGGACAAGGGCGCTGTAGTCGTTGGAGAAGCAGAGACCTGTCATTCAAACGGAAAGCGCCTGTTTACAAGTGTAATTAAAATATTTGCCCGGTTTGACGGCGGATTCGGGGGCAAACCCGCGCCAAAGACAATAAACCCCATTCCCGACCGTGAGCCTGACTATGAGGCCGAAGATTGCCCCTTAGAGAACCAGCCGCTTTTATACAGGCTTTCCGGAGATTTGTTCCAGCTCCATGTGGACCCGGAGTTTGCAAAAATGGCGGGATTTAAAAAACCCATAATGCACGGGCTTTGCACCCAAGGCTTTGCCTGCAGGGCCCTTGTCGGCAAGCTGATTCCAGGGGAGCCGGAACGCGTTCACCGGCTTGACTGCAGGTTTTCAAAGGCCCTTTACCCCGGCGATCCCATAAAGACCCAGATCTGGAAAACAGGGGAAGGAAAAGCAGTCTGGCGGGTAATCAATTCCAAAACAGGGGATACCGTTATTACAAACGGCATATTCGAATACGGGGAAGTACCCAAAGATGAAATCCGGTTCGACGGCCAGGTAGCCATAGTAACCGGGGCCGGCGGCGGCCTGGGCCGCGCTTACGCCCTTGACCTTGCAGCCCGGGGCGCCTGCGTGGTGGTAAACGACCTGGGCGGATCCAGGGACGGCTCAGGCGAAGGATCATCCTTCCCGGCACGGAAGGTCGTTGATGAAATAGAAGCGGCCGGGGGGCAGGCTGTTGCAAATTATGACAATGTGGCGACTCGTAAAGGAGGAGAAAACATAGTAAAATGCGCCCTGGACAACTACGGCACCGTTGACATTCTGATAAACAACGCCGGAATTCTGCGGGACAAAAGCTTTGCCAAAATGGAGCCTGACACCTGGCAGGCGGTCATAGATGTTCATTTAAACGGAGCATATAATGTCACCCGGCCCGCCTTCATCGTAATGCGGGAGAAGGGCTATGGCAGGATCATAATGACAACTTCCGCGGCCGGTCTTTACGGAAACTTCGGCCAGGCAAACTACTCGGCCGCCAAGATGGGCCTTGTTGGATTTATGAACACGCTCAAGCTTGAAGGCCAAAAATACAACATAAAGGTAAATACTGTCGCCCCCCTGGCCGCCTCCAGGCTGACAGAGGACGTACTTCCCGCAGACCTGCTCGACAATATAACACCCGAGTTTGTATCACCTCTGGTGCTTTTTCTGTGCTCGCAGAGATGCCCGGTCAGCGGATACATCTACAATGCGGGCATGGGATGCTTTAATCGTGCGGCAGTGATAACAGGGCCGGGAGTGATTGCGGGGGATCCCGAATCAATACCCGCCGCAGAACAGGTGACAGCAAACCTTGATAAAATCAGAACTTTGATGGACTCGTAAAAAGTCGATTTCCGACGGCAAAGTAAAAAGTTCAAGATCAAGGCGCACAAAATCCCGAGAAATGCAGCGTACTTATCGTACGTGAAATTTCGAGGGATGAAGGGCAACGCCGATATTGGA
>JAIPDS010000066.1 GCA_021737565.1 Desulfobacteraceae bacterium
ACAATTCATTTGTGGCCGAGGTGCCGGAACTCCCCGGATGCATGGCGGACGGGAAGACCTACCAAGAGGCCCTAAGCAATGCGGAACAAATTATCGATGAGTGGATCGAAACTGCCACAAGACTCGGTAGGCCTATTCCTCAGCCAAAAGGCCGTCTTGCGTATGCTTAATCAACGGCACATTTCGCACAATGGCAATTCGTAGGAACACAGTCGAACGACCATTTCACTTACCGGATAATAAATCAAAATACAACCCGGTTTTTACCCTTGGCCTTGGCTTCGTAAAGCTTCCGGTCTGCTTCAACAAGCAGGTCCTCCAAAGAGATGCCGGAACGGTATTCACAGATTCCCGCGCTTATGGTTATTTTTCCCGAGACGGAAAACCGGTGTTGTCCAACGGCAGCGTTAATTCTTTGGGCAACAGCTCCGGCCGCTTCCAGGGGAGTATCCGGACAAAGGATCAAAAACTCCTCTCCGCCCCATCGCCCCAGGCTGTCCGAAGTGCGAAGCATTGCCTTAACAAGATGGGCCAGTTCTTTTAGCACGCGGTCTCCTGCATGATGACCATAGGTGTCATTGATATTTTTAAACCAATCAATATCAAATATGATGATTGAAAAAGTGCTGGCATACCGCATGGCACGCTGGTGCTCATTTTCCAGATCTTCGTAGATCTTCCGTCGATTTAGCAGGCCGGTAAGGGCATCGGTTTCAGAAAGTCTTTCCAGCAGTTTATTTTTGGCCTGCAATTCCTGATTCTTACGAAACATTGCCTGCTGTGTTAATTGTTCTATATCATTGGCTATTGAATTGAGCTCGCTATATTGCGGAATTGCGGGGAGGCTTGTTTGATCATTATACCCGGTTTGAGGGGAACCTGATACGGCGGCTTTAACCCGTTTTTCCAACGTTTGCAAAGGAGCTATTATATTATTGCTGAGCATGCGGCTGATAATCTGTCCAACCAGCAGGCTTAATGCTATAACAACCGCAATGCTGATCAGAATCCGAACCATCACAAATTCAAGTATCTCGTATTTATTAACCACGGTAACCACGATCCATCCCAGGGATTTTAGCCTGGTGTGATAGGCGATTTTGCTTTTTTGTTCAAAAATATAACTCGACCGGCCTGCCGGAACGGAAAAGTCAACTTCCGAATCTACAACTTGGTTGAATTGCTTCCCAAGAAGATCCTCCCGATGGTGAATGAGCACTGTCCCCTCCTCATCAACCACGAAGCTATACGAAGAAGAATAGGCCGGATCGCGCTTGGAAAGGATTTTTGTAACCGCGTCTATGGAGGTGTCTATGGCGATCACGCCGTGAAGCATACCGTTATCATCGGTCAACACCTTGCTGAAGGATACCAGCCACTCCCTGGTTTTGGCCTCCCGGTAAGGGATGCCGCCGGATATTTCCGGTGCCGTCTTCAAGGCTGCCCGGTACCAGGGGCGTTTTCTCGGATCATACCCCTTTGGCGGTGTATAGTTATTGATTAAAAGCGTTCCATCCTCATATCCGGAATAAATGTAGTTTATGTTGGGAAGAGAGTTTTTAAGGGTTTTAAAAAGCGATAAAGCCTTGTCCTTCTGCAAAGAGGGGCCCTCAACTGCTTGAATCACCTCCGGTTTTCCGGCCAGAAACTGCACGGCGGACCGCAAAGGCGTGAAGTATCCCTGTATGTAGTTGGTATTGGCCTGGTTCTTATTCCGAATGATCGCGTATGCGTTGTTTACTCCACTGTAATATAAAATTACGGACATCAGTGTTCCAAAAACCAGAACCATTGCCACTGAAAGAAACAGAAGATGTTTAAACAGCGATCTTTTAAGGGTTTTGACTCGTTGCCGCTTCACGATCCCATCCAATTCAAAACAAAAATTTCAAAATCAACTTGCCGGCGTTTTTAAGGCCTCTATTTCGATCCAAGCATACATAACAGAGAAAGCTATATATGTTAACGCAAAAATCAGTAACATGAAGAATTAATATAAAATATTGAACAAGCTGTTTTTATGGTTATAATGAAGCCATGAATGATAAAGCCCTAAACATAACGGGAAAAATTGAGGCCCGGCTGCGGGAAGGAGTCCGGCTTGGAAAAGACGTGGTGCATTATATCGAGTCAATGACAGGGGTAGCGGGACCGGAGGAGCTTGTATTGCAGCTTAAAAGCGATGAAGAAAGCTGTGATATTGAAAGCTTGTATGAACTTATATTTTACCCCGGGTAAGACGACCAGGTATTCCTGGAGCCCCTGCTCGAAGAAAAGACCATGGGCCAGGAGGATATACAGGATATATATCGGCATCTGGCGGCAAAAAAAATCCGCACCAGGCTGATTTTCCCGGACGGGGCCATGACACCGGAAATAGCTGTTCCAAAAAGCAGCATAAAACAATATGTAAAAAGACTCAGGCTGACAAGAAGCATTCCTGAAAAGATAGCCAGGGCAGTCAAAAATAATATCACAGGCAGACAGCTTGCCCTGCGGGCGCAGGTCAGGCTCAGAAATAGCGGGTTCTGCTTCAGCGAAAACATAATGTTATTTTTGTGCTCGTGTCTGGAAAAAATGCCGGTAAAATCCGAAAAGGATTTAGAAAAGATTCAATGGGTAATCGATTTTCTGGACCGGGCGGATGCAAAAACCGCTATTTACACATCCCTTATGGAAGAAAAGAGCCGTGCCGCCGAAATGCTGAAGCTGTCATCGGAAAACGAGCAACGTCTCAGCCGCCAGCCGGTCGAAGCGCTTATAATGCAGGGAATAAACATTCCATGCATATCTGCTGACGAGGCCATCCAACAGATAAGCATGATAGATCAAGTCGCTCTCTCGGTGTTCGGCACGACCGAAACCGCGGGTCTTAAAACCCCGGTAAACCTGGGGGTTTTTGAGGGTCGAAGTGATATCGACAAGGTGATCAGGATACTCTCCTGATCCCGGAAGTCTTTTCTGTCCTGTTAATACATTTCCATAAGATATTCGGCTTCAGCCCTGGCCTTGTCTCCCAGGGCGGTGCCTTCGGCAATAGAGGCCGCCTTTTTATAAGTATCCACAGCCTTGTTGTACTCGTGATTTTTTGTATAAGCCCGGGCAAGCTCCATGTAAAAGGCTGCAGCCTCCGGGGCCTTGTCCACGGCCCGCTCCAGTTTGCGGATAGCCTCTTTAATATCGCCTCTGGCAAGGTAGACCCGCCCCAGCCCGTACAAAGCCCGCGGATAATCGCGCTTCATTTCCAGGGCTTCCAAATAGTATTTCTCGGCCTTGTGATACTGTCCCAGCCTGTAATAGACATATCCAAGATTGCTCAAGGGATAATGAGGGGTCATGTACAAAAGGTCTTGCGAGACTTTTTCAAAACATTCTATCGCCTTATCCCATTTCTCCATTGACACGTAGGCAGTACCCAGGTTGTTTAAGGCTGCTGAATATTCCTCATTGAGCTCGATTGCCTTTTTAAAGTGTTTGACAGCCTTTTCCGGATTTTTTTTCGCCAGGTATGTCAGTCCAAGATCATTGTGAACATAAGGATCATCCGGATTAAGCTTTTCGGCTTTAAGCAGCTCGCGAAGGGCTTTTGTATAATTGCCTTCCGCCATATGCGCCTCTCCGAGGTTTCTGGCCGCCTCGGCCCTCTCCTGCTCAGGGCTTGGCCCCTTGCTGCCCGCGCATGCGCCCAGAAACAAAAACACCGCGACAACGGCTATAATTTCAAACGCAGTTCTCGATTTCTTCATCATGTACTTCCCTTTTTACCTTTTCATTGGTTTAGCGGCGGAGCTTTATAACCCTTACTCCAGCATTTTCATGAAGGTAATCAACAAGTTCATCAGCAAGATCTGCATATGCCAAGAGCAGACCGCCCTGCTCGCTGCTTTTGCCCGGAAATAAAAGCCATCCCGGAATCTGTATGGAAATATTATATATTCGCGGACGATCCGCCGTCCAGAACATTGGGTCCTTTTTATAACTAACAGGCAGGGTTTCCGAAAGGATTCCAAGCACCTTATCCACATCGCGCAATCCTTCTATCTGCAGCACCTTAAAACCGCTGTTTTCGATAGCATCAACAGCCCCTCCCTGCAGGCTCCCGTAATCAACAATGATTTCCGCCTGCTCTCCGACCGAGAGCATGTCTGTCTCGGCGTTGACCCGGAAGCCGGCATAAGGAAAAGAAATCTCTATATTTTCATAATACCGGTATCCCAGCATTTTCGCAACAGCCCTGACTACCACTTTCGGATTTGCCGGGCCGGCAACCAGCGCTTTCCTATCCGGGGGATTTTTCCGCGGCTCCCTTAATACCCAGCCTGACAATTCCCCCTTGTTCACCCACTCCCTGGCCACTATACCATGACGGGTCAGGTAATCGCAGATTGCCGGCGGAGTTCTCATTTCCGGTTTAGAGACGATATTAAGACAAATCACGGAATCCTCCCGCGGATTATTATATATAAAGCGCCCGCGCACTGCAATCAAAACCCCCTTGTCATCAACAGAGAGCCGGTTTTTATATCCTTTTGGGTCTATTTCACTGATCAGCCTTTCAAGCACTGAATAAAGCTCCGGCTCTCCGGAGATAAACACAACATCAAGATCCCCCCAGTAATCCTGGACAACCATCTGATCCCCCGGGGGCAGCCCCTGCCTTCTGGTGAAAAGCAGTTTTTTGCCGTTTGCAAGCTCGATTACAGGCGTGCGGGAAAGATCAAGGCGAAAATCCCTGCCGTGCTTCCTGGGGAAAAAATAAAGGCCCCTGTCATATATTTCACCACCCACGATTTCAGCGGCCCTGGCAAACACGGACAAATCTTTGAACCACTGCACGGGCGGCGGAATAACATGTTCCTTGTCCTTTTCGCCTTCTGTTTCATCTGCTTTCTCCCTGTCCGCCCCTCCCAAAACATCCTCGGCGTCGGCAACCGGGTACGCAGAAATACCATCCGTGCCCGGTTCGCCCTGATCCTCTGCGGCCTGGCTTTCAAACAGATCATCATACCAGGGCTGGTTCTGGATGGCCGGATCAGGCAGCCGTATTTCCTTTCCCTCCTTGATTTTGTCAAGATCCTTTATATCCGGGTTCAGTTTGCGGAACAGTTCAAGACCCTTTTCATAGGATTCCGAGCCGTATCTGCCGAACCGCTCGGCTATCAGGCGTGAAACCCAGTCCCCGTAGCGCACCTTGTAGACATCCGAGTGATGTTTGAGAACCCGCGGCAGATCAGTGATGGTGATAACCGGTATGCTTACTCTTCCGCTCTCCTGACCCTCAAGGGTTCCCGGGGCAAGAATGCGCAGAGGAATCAGGATGCGCTGGTGCGGATAAATAAGATCAATATCTTTGATGTCAGGATTTATATGCTTGAAAATTTCAAGAAACTTTGAAAAATCCTCGTGGGCGATATCGCCCCGCTGCTTTAGAATCTTGATCACATAGTCATTTTCCATGACCACGTAGGTGTCGCACAGTACATCCTCACCCCGGAAATCCCTGATCACGTAATCCTTGCGGAAAAAAGCGGCATTGGCCTGGACAGAACCCCACAGAAGCAAGGCCGCCAAAGTCAAGGCCCAGAGACTATGCCTGCCGCGCAAAAAATGCACCTTCATTCGGATCATACTTTTTTAAGATCCAATCTGTCGGCAATCTCTTCCGCCGTGCGCCGGACAAAAACATCCAGGGATTTACCTGACAGCGGTCTGCCCGGCTCCGGGACGCTTTGCAGATCCGAAGGGCGGACCAGTTCCGGCAGGTTTATCAGCTCCGGTTTCGGCGAAACCCCGTATTCATCCGGGAACCTGTTTTCAAAGTACATCTGTTGGAAATCCGCGAATTTCAATGCGTGAGCCGTGGAATCAAGCACCGCGGTTTCATTTTCGCCGATTTTGCCTGACGCTTTGGCAGCAACCAGCCCGGCCAGACACTCTCCGCCATGCGTGCAGACCACATGCCCGTTTCTGTTGGCCCGAAGCTGCCAGTCCATTATGTCCTGTTCGGAAACCTGGACCACAAAAACCTTCTGAGTTCCGGCCAGCCGGTTGTATTCAGAGACCAGCCGTATTACCCGCGGCATGGATACAGGATTGCCGATCATGGCAGCCTGGGCCACGCTCGGTTTGACCTGAACAGGCTCAAAACGCCTCTTTTCATGAACCGGCTCAAGGTAATAACTGTAGACCGGATTGGCATGCTCCGACTGGACCCCTATGATCTTTGGCAGCTGCCTAATGATGCCCAGTTCGTGAAACTTTAAAAACCCGCTCATTATGGCGGTAATATTGCCGGCATTGCCTATGGGAGCCACCACGGCCATATCGCTCATATCGTAGTCAAAGCCCTGGGCAATCTCGTAGGAATATGATTCCTGGCCCAGAATCCGCCAGGCGTTTTTTGAATTGAGCAATGCCACGTTATAATTCTCCGATAAATACTCCACTATCTTCATGCAGTCGTCAAAAACACCCGGAATTTCAAAAACCATTGCCCCGCTGCCAAGGGGCTGGGAGAGCTGCTGCGGCGTAACCCGCTTGTGCGGCAAAAGTACGGCGGATTTGACGTCAGGGTGCAAAAAAGAGGCGTATAATGCCGCTGCTGCGGAAGTATCTCCGGTGGAGGCACATACCGCCAGAACATCCGAGACATGCCCCTGCCGCAGCAAGTAACGGATATAGCTAAGCGCGCTTGCCATGCCCCTGTCCTTAAAAGAGGCGCTGGGATTCTGGCCGTCATTCTTGAAATAAAACCTGCAGCCTGCTTTACCCTGGAGGCGGGCATTTGCCTCAACCACCGAGGTATGGCCTTCTCCTAACCATACTACGGAATCAAGCGGGATCACCGGCCCTATAAACTCGTGATACCTGTAAATCCCGCTTAAAGCGGGAATGTTGAGCATGCGCCTGTAATCGAAAATTTTTTGCCAGAATTGGCCTGAAATCTGCTTTAACCGCTCAAAGTCGGCATCGTATATAAGCAGCACACTTCCGCATTCCGGGCAGGTATAAAGAAGATTTTTGATGCCGAATTCCGCGCTGCATCCCAGGCAGCGGTAGATAAGCCTGCCCGCAGGTTTCGGGATCAGATAAGGTTTTATCTCTTCGGGGAAATTTTCGGGTTTCACGGTGTTATGGATTCCCTGCCGCCCATGTACGGCCTCAGCGCAGCCGGAATGACAACGCTGCCGTCGGCCTGTTGACAGTTTTCAAGCAAAGCCGCCACTGTCCGGCCTACCGCGAGTCCGGAGCCGTTTAATGTATGGACCAGTTCGGTCTTTTTCCCGCCTTTCGGCCTGTAACGGATCCCGGCCCTTCGCGCCTGAAAAGACTCGAAATTGCTGCAGGAGGAAATCTCACGGTATTTTTCCTGGGCCGGCATCCACACCTCTATGTCGTAGGTTTTTGCCGAGGCAAAACCTATGTCCCCGGTGCACAGCAAAACCACCCGATAAGGCAGCTCCAGGCGCCGGAGAACCTCTTCGGCATCCGCCAGCAGGCTTTCGAGTTCATCATAGGAATTTTCCGGGGCGGCGAATTTTACCAGTTCCACTTTATTAAATTGATGCTGCCTGATCAACCCCCTGGTGTCTTTGCCGTAGGAGCCGGCCTCCGCCCTGAAACACGGTGTATAGGCGGCATAGCGGACCGGAAGATCGGCCTCGTCTAAAATCTCGTCCTGGTGAATATTTGTAACCGGGACCTCGGCAGTGGGAATCAGAAAATAATCCCAGCCTTCAAGCTTGAAAAGATCCTCGCCGAACTTGGGCAGCTGGCCGGTGCATGTCATGCTGTGCCGGTTTACGATAAAGGGGGGAAGAACCTCCTTGTAGCCGTGCTCATTTACATGAAGCTCAAGCATGAAGCTGATCAGGGCCCGCTCCAGCAGAGCGCCTTCGCCCATGTACAAAGGAAATCTTGCGCCGGTAATTTTCGCGGCCCTTTCAAAATCAAGGATTCCCAGATTTTCCCCAACGGTCCAGTGAGGCCTGGGCTCGAAACCAAGATCGGGCAAAACGCCATTCTCACGAACAACCGCGTTTTCCGATTCGTCCTTTCCCTCGGGGATGCTGGGATGGGGGATGTTGGGGAGCGCATACAGAATCCCGTTTATACGATCCTCGCATTCGGAGAGCTCTTTTTCCAGCGTTTTTATCCTGTCTCCGACATCGCGCATCTCGGCGATCATGTCATCGGCGTTTTCTCCGCTCTTCTTAATGGCGGCGATCTCATTTGAAACAATGTTTCTGCGATGCCTGAGCTGCTCAATCTCGTTTAGAATTCTGCGCCGGTTGGCATCGGCCTGTTCGAACATGGACAGATCCGCCACCTCCCCGCGTTTTTTAAGGGCTTGTTTTACCTCGGACAAATTTTGCCGCACATACTTGATTTCCAGCATAAAATACCTATATTAAATATTTAAAAATATAAGGGGATTTTTTTGTAAAAACTTTAAAAAATTACCACAGCCGCGCTGATCCGTCAATGATTATTGAAAATTGCACTTGTTTGGGTTATAATTTTTTTGTCGTTGTTGTCAGATTCGGAGAATTGTCATGGAAGAGGTCAGGGAAAAGAAGCTGAAACTACGCCGGGAAGCCGAAGCCCGTATTGCCGCTTTTGACGGCTCTGAGCTTAAATCGAAAAAAGCCGCCATCAAAAAACAACTGGCCGAATTCGCCAATTTCAAAGAGGCCGAAACGGTATTTCTCTACGAAGCCCCGGGAAACAAATCAGCAGCACAAAATATTATAACCCTGTGCATAGAGACGGGCAAGCAAGTGGCGGTCCCCCTGTTTGCCCGGCAGAAAACGGAAAAAACACAGCTTTTTAAAATCGGAAACACCGGGCAGGACCTGCGTCCCGGCCCTGAAGGCACGCTTGAGCCTGATCCGGAAAAGTGCAAATTAATACCCTTTGAAGACATTGATATAGCAATTATCCCGGGCTTGGCATTTGACGAAAAAGGCGGCCGGCTGGGCAGCGGAGCCGGTCGTTATGACAATATAATGCCAATGCTGCCCAATACCGCCCGAAAGGTTGCACTTGCCTTTGAAGAACAGATTTTTTCCGCTATCCCCATGGAAACACATGACAAGTACGTGGATATCATAATCACGGAAAAACGTATTATCTATAAAATATAAACCTCCATGAAACCGATTGTAGCAATCGTCGGCCCGCCAAATGCCGGCAAATCCACACTTTTCAACCGCCTGACACGATCCAGATCAGCTCTCGTGGACGATTTTCCCGGCGTAACCCGGGACCGGATCTGCGCCCCGGCCTTCTGGGACGGCAAAAATTTCGATCTGGTGGATACCGGCGGCTTTTTGGCGCAGGACAAGGACGAAGTTGCGGAAAAAACACATCAGCAGATACGCCGGGCAATATCGGAAGCAGACGCGGTAATCCTGCTTTTTGACGGCGCCCACGGCATGTCGGCACACGACAGGGACCTGGCAGACCTGGCACGGGAATTTAACGTACCCGTGTTCTGCGCGATAAATAAAATCGATCACCCCGGCAGAGAGGACAATGTGCATGACTTTTACTCCCTGGGCATCGAATCTTTCTACCCGGTATCCGCGGCCCACGGCACCGGGCTCACGGCCCTGCTCGACGATTTGGGCCAGGCTTTGCCGGAAACCGGGCAAGGGGCTTCTGACGAACCTGTCAAAATGGCGGTGATAGGCCGGCCCAATGTCGGCAAATCCTCGCTTGTAAACCGGATTCTCGGCGAAGAGCGGGTAATTGTTAGCGAAACCGCAGGCACAACCAGGGATGCGGTTGACACGCTTTGCAGGGTAAACGGCAGGCCCTATCTACTTATAGACACTGCGGGGCTTCGCCGCAAATCAAGAGTAAAAGCAAAACTTGAAAAATATGCGATAGCAAAGGCCCTTGAAAGCCTTGACCGGTGCGATATCGCCCTGATAATGCTTGATGCCGAGGCCGGAATAACCGAGCAGGACGTGCGGATAGCCGGATATGCATATGAAAAGGGACGCGCATGCATATTTCTTTTAAACAAGTGGGACCTTGTGGAAAAACACGACAGGGTATTTAAAAACATCAAGGAAGAAATAAGGCACAGGGCGGGTTATTTAAACTTTGCCCCTGTATTGACTGTATCTGCGCTAACCGGCAGGAGGGTGCCCAAGATTTTCGAATTTGCAGATGCGGTTTACGCCCAGTATACCTACAGGGTCCCTACCGGGCCGTTAAACAGGATAATAGAGTCGGCGACCCTGCGCACCGAACCCTCCATGCACCGCGGCAGACGGCTCAAATTTTACTACGCCGCCCAAACCGGGACAAGACCCCCTACATTCGTATGTTTTGTAAACTACCCCGAAGGGGTTCATTTCTCATACCAGCGATACCTGGTCAACAGGATCCGCGAATCAGCAGGACTTGACATGGTCCCGGTCCGCCTGTGGCTGCGCAAAAGAGGGGAAAACAACCAGAAAAAGCCGGCAAAAAAGAAAAAAACGGCAAAAATAAAATAAATCCAAAACCTGATTTAAATCAAAACTTTTACAAGGTTTTAACCTAATTGGACCTGTTTGACTATCATGCAGAAAAAACCACCGGGGGCTACAGGCCTCTTGCAGATCGGATGCGGCCTGCGGATCTCGATGAATTCATCGGTCAGCAGCACGCTGTAGGGCCCGGATCGCTGATCCGCAACGCGATTGAAAACGACCGTATTTTTTCCATGATCCTGTGGGGGCCGCCGGGAAGCGGCAAAACCACCCTTGCAAGAATAATCGCCTCTAAGACCAGGTGCCACTTTGTTCAGTTCTCGGCCGTGTTAACGGGCGTAAAAGACATCCGCGCCGTAATTGACACCGCCCGGGAACAGAGAAAATTTTATTCCAGGCGCACCATACTTTTCGTGGATGAAATCCATCGTTTCAACAAGTCCCAGCAGGACGCTTTTTTGCACCACGTGGAAAGCGGGTTGATAACCCTTATAGGCGCCACAACCGAAAACCCCTCATTTGAGGTAATCTCTGCACTGCTGTCGCGCTGCAGGGTTATAACGTTAAACCGCCTGGAAGATGAGGAAATCAGGCTTCTGATCCGGCGGGCCCTGGAAGACACCGGGCGCGGCCTGGGAGACACCGGGCTTGAAATCTCCGATGAAGTCGCGCAACATATCGTATCGATCTCTGACGGAGATGCCAGGGCCGCGTTAAACGCCCTTGAAATCACGGCACTGGATCTTTCCGGCAGCCGGGGCCGGCAATCTTCATCGCAGATAACCCTGCAGCACGTTGAAAACGCACTGCAGCGCAAAGCTTTCTCTTACGACAAAGCCGGTGAGGAGCATTACAATCTTATTTCGGCTTTTCACAAAAGTCTGCGGGGAAGTGATCCTGATGCAGCCTTGTACTGGCTGGCCCGGATGATGGCCTCCGGGGAAGATCCCTTTTATATAGCCCGCCGCATGGTGAGATTTGCCTCAGAAGACATAGGAAACGCCGATCCAAGGGCTCTTTCTATAAGCATGGACGCAATGGAGGCCTATCGTTTCCTGGGCTCTCCTGAGGGCGATCTCTCGCTTGCCCAGGCTGCAGTGTATTTGGCAACCGCCCCCAAAAGCAACAGCATTTATACGGCCTGGAGCGGAGCCAGGCAAACCGCTGAAAAAACCGGTTCCCTGCCTGTGCCCCACCATATCAGAAACGCCCCTACCCAACTGATGCATAACCTCGGATATGGCAAAGGGTATAAATACGCCCATGATTATAAGGACGCTTTTGTGCCCCAGGATCATTTCCCGGAAAAACTGAAAAACACCCTTTTTTATTATCCCACCGACCGTGGGGAGGAAAAGGTTATAAAACAGCGGCTGGAGAAATGGCGGGAAATGAAAAAAAAGTCATGACCCTCACCGTGGGGCTGCCCGGAAGCGGCAAAACCCTGTGGGCAAAGCAGGCGGGATTTGACCGCACGGTATCCCTTGATGACTGGCGGGAAAAACTCTGGGGAGAGCGCGGCGCTCAAAACGGGGCCGGGGGATTTGACCTGCTTTTGGCCCTCCACAACCGGGAAATTGAAGAAGCCCTTGAAAACGGCGAAAGCGTTGTAGTTCACAACACAAACCTCCTGCGCGAACACCGCAGGCAATTAATAGAAATGGCGCGCAGGGCCGGTTACCGCGTTGAAATAGTATATTTTGAAGTCCCTGTAGAAGTCTGCAGGCAGCGGAACCGGGACAGAAAAAACCCGGTCCCCGACGAGGTGATAGACGATTACGCGGCCTGCCTGGAAGAACCCGCCGACGAGGAGGCCGACTGCGTTGTACGGTATTCAAACATTATATAACCTAATGTCCGCGCGGCCCTATTTTTTCGGGGAAAGGTAACCGGTGCGTATGCCGAAAACAGCAAGCTTTATCCAGGCAAACCCCAGGCGAAGCATTGCCACATCGTCTTTTTTCAGTTTCATTTTCAAATCCGGCTTTACCTTAAATCTTGAAAGAAAACTGCTTTCCAGCACAAACCGCCTGAAGGCGTCCACGTTATAGGCTGCGGCAAAGGCCATCCTTGCCGTTCGTCCCGAAGGGCCTTCCGCCCCCCACGGATCACTGGTAAAAAGACCCATTATTTCCGCCCATTGAATTGCCATCTGGTTATAAATTCCTGCGTCCTGCTCTGATTCCCATGATTTAACCGTCCAGAAACGATCCTGCTCCGGGCCCTTGCAGAAGTCAGGCGGCCTGAAATAGTGAAGAAGCCGGGGCCTGCCTTCTTTGAAATAAACCGCCTGCTCCACCGGATAGGCCCGGCAGGTCTGGGGTCGATCCGAATATATCCGGCAGCCTTCTGTTGTTAAAAACGGGCAGGTTTTCCCGGCGTTTTCAGCCATGGACAGCAAAACGTGCGGAAAATGACTTCCATTGCGCAGAACCACATGGGTATAGGCATCTATGAACTCCTCCGAGGAAATCTCCAGGCGGTTTTTAAGCCTGACCACGTCATAGGGGTAGAGATACAGATTCAAATTCCTGCAGCACTGATTAAAACATTGCAGACCGGGATGACATGAAAATGCAAAGCGTTCATTGTCGGCAAGGGGCCTGCCCTCAATATCTGTGGAATCCTTGTCCTTGATATGTCTCATAATCGCTCTACCTCATCACAGATAAGCATATGGGCCACTGTTTTCTTTGGCTTTTGAGATGCGCCAAGGATTTTTCTGGCACCCGCCTCAAGCTCTGACATACACATATAAAACCGGGTCCTGTCAAACGGATAATAAGGCAGGTGCCCGCATTTTTCGGCAAACTCATGACAGCCGGGACCAAACACCGTTTTCGGCCTCCCGGGCAAAGCAAGTTCGTGGGGCAGGCCGTGGAGCCTGCAGATCATGGGACGCCTTGAATACAGAATACACAGGCCCGATTCATTAAGCGGACACATCATCCGGAAAGGGGAATCGTCCCCCTGCGAGCCCCTTTGCTCCAGGGCTTCAACGTATTTTTCAGCCCGCTTTCTCACCTCCGCCCTTTTCTGCTGCGACAATTGGGCAAAACCTCTTCGCAGGTAAATGTATTCACTGTAAGTATAATGGTAAAATCTGGAAAGGCAGCAGTTGTCAATGCAGCCCGTACACTGAAAACCGTAACGGGCCGCAACCCGGGCATATTCCCGGTCCATTTCTTCATAGAGCTGCTCCAGATCGCCGAGCAGGGGTTTAAGAGCCTGATCAAAGGCAAGCCTGTCAACAGAAGCCATGGACATCATCCTATCAGCTAGACCAGGGGGGTGGGGACAAATAAACGATTGTAAAGATTTAACACGTACCGGTCGGTCATGCTTGCAATATAATCACAGATAATGCGCTCCAGCGGGGATCCGTTGAAATAAGCCCGGCTCATCTCCATGGTCTTCATATTTTCCCTGAGCTGATCCGGGTTGTTTAAAAAATACGTATAGATTTCAGTTATCATTTTCTTTGCCTTCAAAAACTCGGCATGCACCTTTTTGGAGCGATAAACATTTTCATAAAGAAACTGCCTAAGCAGGCTCATTGCTGAAAATACGCTGCCTGAAAAACCCAGCTCCAGGTTTCCGTTCTCAACCCTGCTCGAATATATCAAATCCCGGATCATGACAGTGGCGCGCTGGGCATGGGTTCTGCCCAGGACCTTTACACAGTTTTCCGGTATACTGGACTCCGATATTACACCGCTTCGCACCGCGTCATCCAGGTCGTGATTCAGATATGCTATGATATCTGAAAAACGTACAATTCTTCCTTCAACCGTGGAGGCCATTTCACCCGCATCAGCCGGAATTATATCACCGAAACCCTTGGAATGCTTTAAAATTCCGTCTCTTACTTCGTGTGTCAGGTTGAGGCCTTCCCCGTTTCTTTCCAGAACGTCAACTACCCTTAGACTCTGGTCGCTGTGGTTGAAATCAGGAGAGAATATTTCCTTTAACCCGGCCTCGCCCGAATGGCCGAAAGGCGTGTGTCCAAGGTCGTGGCCCAGGGCCACTGCTTCGGCAAGGTCCTCGTTAAGGCGCATGGCCCGGCTTATTGTGCGGGCAACCTCGGCCACCTCCAGTGTGTGGGTCAGACGTGTGCGGTAATGATCGCCCAGCGGAGATAAAAACACCTGGGTTTTGTGTTTCAGCCGTCTGAAAGCATTAGAAAAAACAATCCTGTCCCTGTCCTGCTGAAACACGGTGCGAACAGGGCACGGCTCTTCTGCCCGCGGCCGCCCTGCAGACTGCGAGGCCCGCACGCCAAAAGGGGAGATAAAGGCTTCTTCCCTTTTTTCAAAATCTTCTCTTATGGTTCCGTTCATGATGCACTCGTAAAAAGTCTGATTTTAGATGGCGCCGTAAAAAGTTCAAGATCAAGGCTTGCGCAATTTCGAAGAATGCAGCGTACTTAGCCGTACGTGAAATTCTGAGAAATTGCGCGTAACGCAGATATTGGACTT
>JAIPDS010000067.1 GCA_021737565.1 Desulfobacteraceae bacterium
CCCTGGATGAAAAAACCGTGGAATTGATCCAGATGGCTGCTGCTGCGGCCCTCAGGCTTGAAGGGGCCGTGCACAGCCATGCCCGCCGGGCCTTAAACGCAGAGGCAAGCCGGGAGGAAATCCATCACGCCCTGGTTGTACTGACTTCCACCATGGGGTTTCCATCGGTTGCGGCCGCCATGTCCTGGGCGCGGGATATAACGGATTAGTGCGGGCGCGTACCGATTAACGGGTCAAAGATCGGGGGATCCATGAAAACGGATATGCATTATTTTGGCGTTTATGCACTGGCCCGGGCTGCCGGGATGCGGGAAAAGGCGGCGGAAATTGTTGCTACTGCAAGTGAGTATGTTGATGGTGCGATCTGGGACAAGGAAGTGTTTTTGAAGGACGGAAGAAGCATTCTTTCAGAAATGACGGCACACAGGATGCTGGATTTCAAGAATGCAGACCGCGAGGATCAGAGAAGAGTCTGGCTGCCGTTTCATTTTCTGCCCGGGGCGGAGGGAGAAACGCCGACGGATAAGCTCCTGTGCCGGAAAAACAGCCGGATTGCCAAAACCATGGTAAGGCGCAACACGGCGATTGCGGCAGAAGCGCCTTACGGGCTTTATCTGATGGGGATAACCGCCCACGTGTATGCTGACACGTTTGCCCATTACGGATTCATGGGCGCAAATCACAGTTATAACGCCATACGGGCGGGAAGCATTGATCTGCAGGTCTCAGATGAGGGGATTTTTCAATATATCAAAAACAAGGCGGATGGTTTTATAAACAAGCTGATCTCATATGGCCTGAGTCAAACCATTCCCCTGGGCCACGGTGCGGCAACCACCTATCCGGACCGGCCCTATCTGCGCTGGAGCTACGCACGGGACACAGACGGGAAAACCGTTGAGCGGGAAAACCCGAAAGACTATCTGGCTGGCTGCAGGGCCATGCATGAAATGTTTCAGGCATATCTGGATAAAGCGCCCAGGCAGGGAGAAAGCGGGGCTGGAAGAAAGTGGAAAGACATTCGCAAGTCCGTGAAAAAAATCCTCGAGCTTGAAGGCGACAAGCAGGCGCGCGTCAGGGCCTGGAAAGAGGCGATCCGGGACAATCGGTTATTCGGGGGAAGCACGAGGGTGCCGCAATACAAGGGCCACAAGTGGTCGGCAAGCATTGATGACCTGGAGCCGGAAAAAATACCAAAGGACATTGACAAGCTGCCTGTCTACCGCTTCTACCAGGCCGCCCGGATCCATCGCGCCCACGTGCTGAGCAATCTCCTGCCGCCCAATGACGTTATTGCGGCATAGGTCAATTGGACAGGAAGAAATCCGATTAAAATCCTGCTCAAAGCAATCCTCAGCGTAATCATTATTCTTGTTGCCGCCGCAATCGGAAAGAAACTGCCGTCGACCGCCTATGCTGCCGCGGTAAAAAGCCGTTGCGGTTCGGGGTCTTGAATGGTAATTTACCGGCTTGTTTACCCATTTTATTTAATATCAAAACACGGGAGGAAATAGCTTGGTTGGTGAAATCACTGTACAGGAACTCGACGCGGAGCGCTTTGTCAAGGAGAAGGCAGAGGAGATCAAACACACTGTTGGGGATGGATGGGCCATTAACGCGCTTTCCGGCGGCGTTGATTCGTCCACGGTCACGATGCTCGGCCACCGCGCCCTGGGCGATCGACTTAAAACGGTATTTATTGAAAACGGGCTGATGCGGGCGGGCGAGGCCGAACAGATCGTCGGTTTTTTCCGCGAGCTCGGTGTTCCGGTCGAAGTGGTTGACGCGCGCGAGGAATTTTTCGCTGCGCTCAAGGGCATAACCGACCCGGAGGAAAAACGCGAGGCCATCACCCGCACCTTCTACAGCTCGGTCTTCGGCCGCCTGGTGCGCGAAAGCGGTGCGAAGCACCTGCTTCAGGGAACGATCCTGACCGACATTGATGAGACTGTTGCCGGGATCAAGCGGCAGCACAACGTGTTTGAACAGCTCGGCATCGACCCGCAGGAAGCGTTCGGCTACCGGATCATTGAACCACTGATCCAGCTTCGCAAAGACGGGGTTCGAAAGGTGGGCAAGGCCCTGGGGCTGCCCGAGGCGCTGTTTAACCGCATTCCTTTTCCCGGGCCGGCCCTTGCGGCACGTGTCATCGGCGAGGCCACGCCGGATCGCATCGAAACGGTCCGAAAGGCGACCGAGGTGGCGGAGCGGTTGCTTGAGGGATGCGGCGCCTTCCAGTACATGGCCATCCTGCACGAAGACCGGGTGACCGGCATACGCGACGGCAAGCGCGATTTCGGCCAGCAGATCGAGGTCAGGTGCTGGGAAAGTGTGGATGCGCGGACGGCCCAGCCGACCCGGCTGTCGTTTGACACCCTCGAGCAGCTGGGGCAGGAAATTGTGGCTTCCGTGCCCGGCGTGGTCAGCGTTACCTACAATATCGCATCCAAACCGCCTTCCACCATCGAGGCCGTTTAGTTTGCCAGGCATATCAAAGGAAAAGTTTTTGCATAAATTTGAAAAGAGGCACCATAAGCATAATAATCCAATACGGGTTTCCTTTGATGGTAAAAAAAGCGAAACCGGATCCGAAAATCCCTTTTTTCAGCCATTGAATGTAATAAAATCCGGCATATTAATCCGGCCCGACCCGAAGTGCCCAATCATAAGGAAAAACCGCGGCGCGCAATTCGATCCCAGCGTGGTGGACGCTTTTGTGAGGATTGAACAGAAATTTTACAGGATTTCTATAGAACTCTCAGACGAGGAGTGAAAACCCAGGGAGATCGGAAACCGAAAAAACCGGGGTCGGACCAAATCAACCAATAGGTGTTTATATTTGTCTTTGATCCCGGTCTTTGAAAAAGTCAGTTTTATTTGTTTGTTTCCAGGGAATTGCCAGATTTGCACCCGGGAATTATATTTGAGAGACAAGATTTTTCGATCGCATATCCGAAAGGGTTTTTGACAAATGTATCTCCTTTTCATTGACTGATTTCGGACATAAATTGTTTTTGCGAGTAAAAAGAATGTTACGTTAAACGAGCATAAAGGAGTTCGCATGAACCAGGACAGAAAAAACCATTCCGACAGCCCCTCTACGGAAGGCAACGAAGATGGCAACGACTTCGAACCTTCAATAGACGGCATGAGCGACAGTACGGCCCGCCTGGCAATGGATAAGAATCTGCGCAAGAAGCTTCAGCATGACTACGACGTGCAGTCAATTGAAAACCGCGGCCATTATTTTGCCGCCAAAGTCACCAGCAAGGATGGCCGCACAGTCTATGAGCTTCTCATTAACAAACACACCGGGGATGTCCAGGTAGTCAGCCAGAAGGACCGTTAGTGTCCTTTTTTCCGCCTTTTCCATTACTCGCAAATCGATTATCGGTATGAACATGTCAACACTTCAAATCCTGGAAGAAGGGCAATTGGTCCATGAGAAATGGGAGATCATCAAACTTCTCGCCAGAGGGGGTAAAGGGGAAGTATACCTTGCCAGGCAGGTCAATCTGAACAGGCAGGTGGCCCTGAAGGTCATGTCCAAGGAGTTTATAAACAGCCTGGAGGGCAGAGAAGAGGAGTACGAATCCGAACTGCAGCGCTTCCGGCGCGAGGTCCAGGTCATGGCCAGTATCCGCCACCCCAATGTGCTCCAGGTCTATGATTTTGATCAGGTTCAGGCAAATGACAACTGCCTGGATTACATCGTCATGGAATACATACCCGGACCGACTCTGCGGCAGACCATGCCTTCTGAAGGCTTTAAACAGGACGAACAGGCAGTTGTCGGCTGGATCAACAAATATTTTTTGTCAATGCTGCACGGGATGGAGGCTGTCCATGCCATGGGCGTTGTGCACAGGGACATGAAGCCTGAAAACGTCCTTATTGACGAGGGCATTCCAAAAATTTCCGATTTCGGACTTGCCGGCGGGCACCAACTCGACGGTATCACCCGCAGTTACCATGTTATTGGAACGCCGCCCTACATGCCCGAAGAACAGTTCCTTGACCTGGCCGCAACCGATGCCAGGACCGATATCTATTCCCTGGGCAAAATCCTTTACGAGGTCATTGAGGGCAAAATGACCCAGGACAGGAATAAGCCTTTTACAACTGTTCATCTGGACTCACCTTCAACCGGGGTACTTTTTCAGCTCGACAAGGTCATTCGAAATGCGACGGCCAAAGATCAAAATCAAAGAACTTCTTCCGTCAAAGCCTTACGCAAAGAGCTGGAAGAGATTATTCAGGAATCGGCGTATGCTGAGACGATGTCCACGACCAAAAGACATCGGAAACAGATTCTGCTCATCAGCGGAATCGCTGCAGCATTGCTCCTTTTGCTTGCTGCGACCTTCGGGGGCCACCTGCTCAACATGGAGTCCGATCAGGCCGAAAACCATAAAAATACAACCAGTGCTGTAAGTTCAACCGAAATATTCGACTTTGATTTCAAGTCCGGGAATCCCACCCAAATTCCGGATGTGTCTCCTGAGGCCGCTCTTCCGGAAAAGATGCTTGGAAGTGATGGCATGACCCTTCGCCTGATCCCGGGCGGAGAGGCCAGAGTCTTTATTGATCAGCCGGGTGCACCGGATCGCCGGCGCGCAGAGGGTTCAGAAACAGTGAACAGTTTTTATATGGATGAGACAAAGATCACCAATCACATGTATGTGGAGTTTCTGCATAACATTCAGGACTTGGTCGTCAAAGACAATACTGTTCGTAAAAACGGACAGATCTGGCTTGTTCTGGGTGAAGTGCTGGAAGGCTATGAACCTATTGTGTTTAAAGATGGAGGATTCAGGATCAAGCCGGGTACAGCTTCAAACCCGGTTGTCCGGGTCACCCCTGTTGGAGCCATGGCCTATGCCCGTTTTTATGGTCGGACATTGCCGGCAATGGCTCAATGGCGGCGGGCAATTCAAGCTGAAAAAGAGACGTCCCAAATTGTCAATCCAGCCGACAGTCGTGTCGATAATGGGATGATGCACCATTTGAGTCAAAGCCAGCGCAGTGAACAAAAAAATTCAGAGAACCTGCGGATTAGAAGCGTCACTGCATTTGAAAGTAATCGGTTCGGGGTCTTGGGGCTTGGCCGGAACGTAAATGAATGGACCGTATACAGACCTTCTGAAAAAGATATTGAATTTCATATCCACGGAGGCCTTGGAGAGCTTGGCCGTCAAAAGGCCTATTTGCAGCGCCAGCCATGGGAAGCTTTTGCCAATGTAGGGTTTAGAACCGTAATCAATCTCCCGTCAAAGGAGCAGTGAAATGGGATTGTGGGAGGATCGTGTCTGGGTACAGTCGCATACCGGCCACAAACGGAAGACCAATCAGGACCGCTACCTGGTCCGCCCCCTGGACCAGGGGGTTTTGCTGGCAGTGGCAGACGGTATGGGCGGGGAGGCCGGGGGGGGCATAGCAGCTCAGATGGTTGTCGAAGAGCTTGAAAAGACTTCGCTGGCATACCGGGCAACTGAACATGACCTGAAGCAAGTTATTGGCCGGGCCGGCGAAAAAATCAGTCAACGGGCCGAGGTGGATTCTGCTCTTGAAGGAATGGGGACAACAGCTACTGTCGTGCTGGTCGGCCAGGACACTGTGTACTGGTCCCATGTAGGCGACAGCAGGCTGTATCTCTTTCACACCGGTTTTCTGGAGCAAATCTCCAGGGATCAGACTTTTATTCAGGATTTGGTTGAAGACGGAACCTTGAGCCGGGAGGAAGCAGAACGCCACCCTTTGCGCAACGTGCTTGAACAGTGCGTGGGTTGTGGCGGACTGGAGGCAGAAAGCGGGAATTTTAAGTTTGTGACAGGGGACCGGCTTCTTCTTTGCTCTGATGGATTGATCAGGCACTTATCAGATGATTTTATCAGGACTGTCCTTGAAGAGGGCAGCACTGCCCGACGGGCTGTTGACAAATTGGTGGATCAGGCCCTTGGAGCAGGAGGCGAAGACAATGTCACTGTTGTCATTATGGATCTATAGAAGGTATTGATGCATAGCTGAACTGGAACTATACTTTAAACTATAATAAACCAAAGCTTTTCAGGGATTAAGGAGGTTATAGCATGGCCAGACAAGTCGGGGTGGTCACAGAAGTCAAGGAAAACAGCGCAATGGTCAAAACCAATCGTGCGCCGGCATGCCATGGTTGCTCCCAGCAAAACACCTGTCAAATCATGGGCGGGGGAAGAGAAATGGAAATAGAGGTGCTTAATCCGGTTCATGCAAAAGCGGGCGATACAGTAACACTGGAATACGGCTCCGGCCGAAGACTCGGGCTTTCATTGCTGATCTATATTTTTCCCATCTTTGCACTGGTAATAGGGGCCGTTCTCGGTAATTATTCAGCCCCGGCCCTGGGCGCTGATCCGTCTATGCTTGCCGCACTAATTGGATTTATCGGGCTTATTCTCGCCCTGGGAGTGTTATTGGCAATGGAGAAAAAGGCAAAGCAGTCGGATATATACAAACCCACCATAGTCAGAGCAAAGCACAGCCCGCCGGCCGCCACGGAAAAATGCGAACTGTGTCATTGAGTTTCAGAATGTATTAGAACAACAGGTTAGAACAACAGGGGTCGGACCAAATCAACCTGTTAAAATCATATGAAATAAACGCAAATTAAAGTCCGTTTCCGGTCCTATTTCCCGTTTTTTCTTGTTAAAAACGGCATTTTAGATATGGCAAGATCAAAGCGGCATTACATACCCGGGAAAATATGGCACATTCTTTCTGGCGGTGAAAAAAGCGAAGCCGGGCCCAAAATCTCTTTCTTTCAGGCATTGAATATAATAAAATCCGGTATGTTAATCCGGCCCAAGCCTGAGTGAGAGGAAGAAAGACAAAATGTCTGATTCAGTGCAGCCCCCACAAATAGATGCCGCCATGGCCCAGGAGATGTTCCGTCTCATTCCCTACGGGGTGATTGTCATAAACGAAGACCAAACAATCGTTTACCTCAATCCCGCAGCGGAAAGAATGTTTAAAACAAGGGCCGAAAATTTACAGGACCGGCCTTTGGACGTTCTCATTCCGCGGGAAGTGGTTGAGACACACCGTGCCAAGATCCAGTCCTTTCTGAAAAGCGAAGAAACCGTGCGCTGGCTGCCTTACCACCGTGACCCGGTTTCGCCCGAGGAGTTTATACCCCTTTTAGAGGATATGGAAATGATTAAGGAGGTGGGGGAATTCGTCCTCCGCTCAGCCTGCGCCACTTGCCTCCGGATGCAGGAGGCGGGCCTGGAGATGCCCCGCATCGCGGTAAATATCTCGGCCCTCCAGCTCCAGGAGCCCGATTTTGTGGACAAGATTACCGAGATCCTGCAAAGCGCGGGACTTGCCCCCCAGCGCCTGGAGCTGGAGATCACGGAAAGCATTCTCATCACTCACTATGAGAAAGTTCAGGACCGCCTGGCTGAGCTAAAGGAGCTTGGAGCCGGAGTGGCCCTGGACGACTTCGGAACCGGTTACTCCTCGCTGCAGTACCTCACCCGCTATCCCTTCTCCAAGCTAAAGATCGACAAATCCTTTGTCTGGAAAATGGAATCCAGCCAAAAGGACTGGGAGGTGATCAGGGCAATCGTCTCCCTGGGCCACAGCCTGGGGATACAGGTTAATGCGGAAGGAGCGGAAAACGAAAAGCATCTGCAGGATCTTCGTGCCATTGGCTGTGACTCGGTGCAGGGATATTACCACAGCCCGCCTGTTGCCGAGGATAAGTTACGGGAATTTCTGCGAGCCCTCTGATAGAGCAGCTTTCTGTAACACCCGGCAACGCCTGATAAACAGAGCCGGATTAAAATGCATGCAAAATGATTTTCGCCAAATGGCAATAAATCGATAGACGTTTATTGCAACGCAACATGTATTTTACGGCCAACGGCATCGGCGAATTTCTCAAGCGTGGAAAGGCGGATATCCGTTGCATGATTTTCCATGCGCGATACGACAGATTTTGTGGTTTTGAGTCGTTTTGCAATTTCTTCCTGGGTCAGTCCGGCTTCGAGCCGGGCTTGTTTCAGGAGAATGCCTAGTTTAAACGTTTCAAACCGGTCTTCGTATCCGGCCCAGAATTCAGGGGCCTGCTGCATTCGATTTTTTTTATATTTTTGAAAATCACTCATTTGGTTTCCTTTTGTTTAAAATAGTGTTGCTTTCGTTTTTCGGCAAGGGTGATTTCTTTTCTATGGATTTTTTGAGATTTTTTTGTAAAGGCATGGTTTAAAATAAGGAAATCTTTCCCGTCAAAAAAACCCAGAATCCGAAAAATGTTATTGCCATGCTGAGCCCTTATTTCCCAGATATCATCAGTGTCTTTAAGTTTTTTAAAGTAATTTTTCGGCACTACGTCGATTTGTTCAATCAGATCCAGTACGAAAGCTATTTTCTCAAATTGCTTGTTTGTAAGAGAGTTGAAAAACTCCTCTACAGGACATTTACCATTTTCAAATCTATAGAAAACAATTTTTCGCATATCTTTTTGTTCGCATAAATGCTAACTTTTGTCAATTGAATTTTCTATGCCACGGACAAGAGTGGCGTGTTAAGAGAGGGGTCGGAAAAAGAAAAAGAGGGGTGAAAGAGGGAGAAAGAGAGAAAGAGGGTAGGAGAAAGAGGGTCGGACCAAAACAACCAGTTAAAATAATATCAAATAAAGGCAAATTAAAGCCCGTTTTCGGCCCTATTTCCCACTTTTTGGCGTCAAAAACGGCATTTTAAACATGGCAAAGGCGGTATTACATAACCGGGCAAATATGGCACATCACTCAGCGATGCAATAAGGGAGAGTTTTTACACAAATTTGCAAAAAACCGCCAGAAGCATAATCTCTCCATATTGTTCATTTTGGCGGTAAAAAGAGCGAAATAGGACCCGAAAATGCCTTTTTCCGGCATTGAATATAATAAAATCCAGCATGTTAATCCGGCCCGGCCCGACCCGGAGTGACGGGCCGGTCTCAATCTCGGGCGGATTCCGGCGGGAAACAAAATCCCAGATTCGCTCGTTATTAATACGTCATGGTATTTATACAATCAAGCACTTAGTTGATAAGGAGCAAGAGAAGCGCCGGAAGGATGTTCGGCAGGGGCTCATCCGCTCCGATGGCGCATCCTTCGTAGAAACCCTCAATGCATTCCCCGGATGCCGGACTGTATTCGGTGCACCGGAGCGTACAGTTTTTCGGTCGGGGATCGCCTTCAAAATCCGTGAAAGGGGCGATCCGGGTGCCGTCATACAAGTCGCACAAGCCTTTTCTAGCAGCCGGCGAATCGGCGGAAAGCCGGAAATCGTCCTCAAGCAGCGGATCGTCCGAAAAATTACCCCCCTGATCCTGGATGATCATTTCCGGGTCCAGAACGGTTTCGTAGATGGAATGGCCGACACGGACCGTGCTTCGCAGGCACTTCTCCGGCGTGGGATTTATGGTGCAGGGAAGGATGTCATAGCTTGTATTCCCCCAGAGAATGGAATTGATCACGTCTGCCACAACCCTTCCGAAAAGGTAGGGGTTCAGGTAAAGGCCGTACTGCTGGCCCGAGATGGTGTTGTTGATCAGGGTCACGTGGATGCCCCCCTGGTCTGTTCCTTCATTGGATATGACGTATATCCCGCTTTTGTTGTTTCCGTGGATCATATTGTTAATAAAGCGTACACTGGGTGAGAGCCCGTCATTTGTGTCAGCAACATAAATGCCGCCGCACAGGATATCGCTGATGTTGCCTCTGATGATATTTGACGAAAAGGTGGTCCTCGAGTTACCGGAGCAAAAAAGCTTTACAGCTCCGCCGTGCAGCTCGACGGCATTTCCCTCGATCAGGCAGTTGTCAATGGTTGTGGTGATTTCATGGCTGCCGGTTATGCCGCCACCGGCCGCTGGCACACCCAGGCTCCGGAGCTCAAAGTTCTGAATCAACAGCTCATCTTCCACGCTTGTAACCCCTTGGTAGCCAATCCGGGCGTTTATTTGGATGGGCGGCCTGTCTTCATACTCCGTCAGATCCGGCGATTGAATCCGGCTTCTGCCCACGGTGGCGGTAAAATCAGCGTTCCAGCCCCCGACAAGGTTGAGGGGACTTTGGAGCCAGACATGTTCGTTGTAGGTGCCTGTCTGGACGTAAACCGAATCGCCGGGAGAGGCATAGGCGATCGCCCGGGCGATCGATTCAGAAGGGTCTTCCTTTGAAAACGGTGGTTCATGCGCAGTTCCGGACCCGGAACTGACAAAATGGACAGCCGCGAATCCGGTGGATGACAGGCCGGACAGGAGAATCAAAGTAAACAGGAAAAGCAGAATCTTGCGCATCGGCGTTCCTTTATCTGGCTCAAGGTTAATTTCTACGCGGGAACGGTTTGAAAACTTCCCGCGGTTTTGGACGGTTTCCGTGTTTAAACGAAAAGGGGCCGCCAAGAGGCATGCCTTTGAATAATGGATAGGAAAAAGCGGATAAATTCGCGACGCGAGACGCGAATGGCAGGCACCTGTTTTTTATTTATACACTGGTTTATGAAAATAGTGAAGGTTTTTTGCAATATGAATATGAGAATATGGGGGTCTTGATCATGGCCAGGGAATAAAAGAATTTTAAACCATTCAGGAATAAAGCCTGGAAGCAATGAAAAGTAAAAACTATTGACATTTCAAGACATAAAGCGATTCTTAATCTTGTTTTAAAACCCTCATATCTTCCCGGAGGCGGCAAATAAATCCATTACCAGCCATGTCTTGACATCGACTTTCAGGTCTGGATCGGCGCACATCTCCTCTGCTTCTTTTGGGGAGAGAAAAACGGTTTCAATGTCTTCAGCGCTGCCCGCGTTGCGGTTGGATGGCTCGCCTGAACAATCCACGTAGACTATCACGATGGACTCGTCGGTAAGGCCCGAAGAGATATAAACAGGCGGGCTTACCCGCCGCACGCGGACGACCGTGAGCCCGGTTTCCTCTTCAAGCTCCCGGGCCGCGCACTGCTCCACGCTTTCGCCCGGATCAACCAGGCCGGCCGGAAACCCGTACTGGTAATCGTTTAACGGCATCCGAAATTCCCGTATAACCGACAGTTTTTGCCTCGGCTCATGATAAGGCACTATGATCACCGCATCCACGGTGTCAAATGTGCCGGTATCAATCTTGGGCGGATTCTGGCGGGAAACAAAATCCCAGATTCTCTCTTTGCCGTTTCTGTCAGAATACACTATCTCGAACAAATTGACAAATTTGCGGTCAGTAAGCGGCCGGGTCTTTTTGATCCGGATCTTGCGGTTGCCTGCACTCATGTTATCTGCTTCCTTCCGGTTTGTGATTGATCTGCATCCGTATTTTTTATTTTTTCTATTCTGCCTCCGGTTTTGCAGATGGTCAATTCCGTTTTTCTTTTCTACACAGAAAGGTGACCTGAATTGAGCGATTTTCAAGTTTGCCGCACAGCAACGCTGCTTTAACGATTTGACCCGGATCGGCATTGGCTGTATATAATCTGTATTACCTGCATTAAAAGCACATTTAAAACCGCGGCACCGGGAAAATATTTTATGAAAGCCGTCAGATTTGAAAACAGCCGGATTCTGCTAACAAATGCGCCTGTTGCTGAACCAGACGGACAAGAGGCGCTTGTTAAGGTCGCCATGGCCGGCATCTGTGCAACTGATATTGAAATTTTAAACGGCTATGCGCAATTTTCCGGCACGCCAGGACACGAGTTTGCAGGGATTGTCCAGGACGCCCCCGGACGCCGGGACCTGGAGGGAAAACGGGTAGTTGCGGACATAAACTGCGGATGCGGCAAATGCCGGTGGTGCATATGCGGCGATGCCCGGCACTGCGAGACGCGGACGGTTATCGGCATTCGCGGCAGAAACGGGGCGTTTGCAGAATACTGCACCGTGCCGGTCAGCAACCTTTACGTAATACCGGATTCTGTTGAAACTTTCAGGGCGGTTTTTGCAGAACCGCTGGCCGCGGCCCTGGAAATCACCCAACAGGTACACATTATAAACACCGCCCGCATCGCCGTGCTCGGCGACGGCAAAATGGGGCTTCTTGCCGCGCTTGTATTAAAGCACTTTTCCGGCAGGGTGATGCTTTTGGGCAGACACCCGGAAAAACTCGCAATTGCCGAAAATCAGGGAATTGAAACGATACAAACGGATAAGGGTTCTTTACCGGAAACCGCGGCAGGCGGATCCGGGCAGTTCGATATAGTGGTTGAGGCAACAGGCAGCCCGGACGGTATCCAGGCTGCGCTCGGGCTGGTACGGCGCGAGGGGACCGTGGTTGTCAAGACCACTTCCCGCAACCGTTCTCAAATCGATCTTTCATCAATAGTTGTAAACGAGATACGCCTTCTCGGCTCCAGGTGCGGAGATATAGATCTTGCCCTCCGGTTTCTTGAAAACAGGTGGGTGGATGTGGCCGCCCTTGTGGAAAAAATCTATTCGTTTTCAGATTTCCACGAAGCATTCAGACACGCGTGCCGCAAAGGCAGCCTGAAAGTAATGCTCGATTTCGCCAATCCGTAGCAGTATCATTCAAACAATTTCTCAACGGCCTTTTCCATCACCTTTTTGCCTGCCTCTTCCTTTATTTGAGAGCGGTCCAGGGAAAATTTCGGGCTGGACAGAGAACCCTTTAAAGACACGGGTACCCGTGTCCATCCTTCTTTATCTCCCAGCAGCCGGCCCAGGGTGCTGTCTTTTGAAAGACTCGAGGAAACATCCGGGGCCAGCCTCAGGTTCAAATCAATATCAAGTGATCCGTCCAGGCCCAGAGTGCCTGAAGGCTTCATTTTCACGTCACTGCTGTCGTAATTGCTGTCAATACGCATTTTGCCGGAATCGATCCGCAAATTCCCCTTAAACGTTTCAAATTCAAGCAGCCTGGTCTCGCTGATTCCCAAAAGCTGTGCAAGCCCCGCTGTAATATCGCCGCCGGATAGCTTTCCGTCCGAAATCTGCATCGTGGAGCCGCCGTTTAAATTCTTCTGGATATCTGATTTTCGGAAACCCCTGCCGGAAAACTGCCCATCCATGTCCGCCGTGCCGGAAATAATGCCGGAAGCCTTATTATACAGGGCGGTTATCAGCTGATCAGTCTTTATGCTCTGCATTGTGATGTCTGATTTGTATTCCGGTCCTTTTTTGCCCAGGTCAACACGGGCGTCCATGTTAATTTTTCCTTCGGCAGCCCGCGCGGAAAAAGTCTCCACTGTAAGGATATTGTCAATTAAAGTGTAGCGCATCTTAAGGTCCTTTACCGGCATGCCCTTGTAGCGGGCCTCGTCAACATCTAGCCGGCCCGTGACATGCAGGGGCAGATCAAGCGGGCCTATCTGTTTTTCCTCGCCTCTTTTCTTATCCTTGCCGGCTTTTTTATCTTCTTCTCTTTTTTTCTTTTTCTTCTTTTGCGAATCGGGGCTCTTTTTTGCACCCGCGGTCAGTGCGTCTAAGTCAAGGCTCTTTGCCCGGAGGCTGTGGGTGATGTATACAGGCTTTGAATAAAACCGCGTAACCTCCATATCCATGTAAGCAGTGTCTTTTCCGAGTTCCGCCCGGAGTTCTTTTGCAGAGATTTTCTCTGATGTAAGATTTATGTCCCCGGTGAGCGCGGGCTTCATCCCGCCTGCTGCGGCACTTACCCGATCCAGGCTTACTTTGCCGTTTTTAAGCAACTGTTTGGGTTTGTCCGCGGCTCCTGCAAAATGAAATTCCGCTTTAATGGCACCTGCAGGCTCCATTTTCTCCGCTTTTTTGGCCAGCCCCGCGGGCATGGCTGACAAAATTTTCTGCATCCCGGTTTCAGGCAGGTTAAATGCAATATCGAGCTGCGGGGCAGAGCCGTAGGAGGTGACCTTTCCGGACGCTGTCATGACAATTCCGTTTGCATCCATTTCGGCCTTACTGATGCTGAGCCTTTCAGAGGCGAGATCCGCAGAAATGTCATAGTCAATGCCAAACCGGGCATCTTTCATGGATGCCTCCGGCATTTCCTCCATTTCAATATCTGCCTCCGCGATACGGACTGTGCCCGATGAGCGCATGGATTCGGGCCCTGCCCGGGCCGAAATGTCAATATCTAATTTTGCACCCGAGATCCGGGCCGGCATACGCTCTTTAAAGTAGGCTTCAAAGTCGTCAATGTTTAACTCTTTTAAACTGACATCGGCCTTTACTTTTTTCTGTCCCGGATCAACTTCTGCAGATACTGAAAACGGCGCTTCGTTTAACCGGGCTTCAATGTCAACTGGAAATGCTTCCGCAAGAGAGATGTTATCTGCGGAAACGTTAAACCGGCTAACACTGTATGAAAACGGCTCATCTCCTGCAGCCCTGTCTGTGAATCTGAGGTTCCCGTTGTTTATACGGACCTTGCTGACAAGCAGTTGAACCGGCGGACCGCCCTCTTTTTTTGGGGCCTCTGACGGGGCCTTTTTGGCGGGCTTTTCTTTTTCTTCCATCAGGTCGCTGAAATTAAAGGTTTTGTCCTTATTCCGGATCACGTTGATTTCCGGATTTTCAAGCCGCATCTCGTCAATGACCACCTGTTTTTTCAAAAGCGGCCACAGACGATACTTTAGCACCATTGATTCGGCGGCAATAAAGTTCTGATCCTTATCGCGCATCCGGACCCTGAAATTTTCAATTGAAATTCCGGAAAAA
>JAIPDS010000068.1 GCA_021737565.1 Desulfobacteraceae bacterium
GTGCTCCAGGACCAGATTGACGGCATCTTTCTTAAATTCTTCTGTGTAATTCGGTCTTTTTCGCTTTTCATTCATCGGACACCTTCCTTTCTTTTCTTGACTCTTATCACGGTGTCCGTTTTAATTAAACCACATCAGAGATCCGATGTGGATAAAACAACTGATTGGTTGACTTTTCCTTCAAATCCCTGCATTCTGTAACAGATATGAACTGATTTAAGCCCGTGCTAAAGTGCCTTTTAAACCCCATGAAAAAATCATTATGGATCAAGTTAAGCCTGCTGGCAGTGGCTGCGATTGCCTGCGGGGTAGCGGCTGCGGCCGGATTTTCCGCAATCCGGGATCTGCCCGAAATCCGTTCACTGGAGCAATACGCGCCTTCAACCGTATCCAGGATTTATTCCGCAGACCGGGTTGTGCTGGCGGAATTATATGTTGAAAAGCGCGACCCGGTTAAACTGGAACAGATCCCGGACAACCTCGTAGACGCCCTGATTACCACCGAGGACCGACAGTTCTATGAGCACAGCGGACTGGATTTAAAAGGCATCTTAAGGGCCGTGATAACCGACATCAAAACATGGTCCTTTGCAGAAGGCGCAAGCACCATAACCCAGCAGCTTGCCAAAACCCTGTTTTTAACGCCTGAAAAATCCCTGGAGAGAAAATTCAAGGAGGCGGTTCTGGCGCTTCAAATGGAAAGAAGATACACCAAGGACGAAATCCTGGAGATGTATTTAAACCAGGTGTATTTCGGAAGCGGCGCCTACGGTGTGCAGACCGCGGCACAAGCCTACTATGCAAAACCCGTCTCCGAGCTTGACCTTGCCGAATGCGCTCTTATAGCGGGGCTTCCCAAATCGCCCTCCTCCTATTCCCCGCTGATCAACCCGGAGCTTGCGATCCAAAGGCGCAATATAGTGCTCAGGCAGATGCTCGAGACCGGAAAAATCGACAGGCAAACCTATGAAAAGGCGGCGGAAAGCTCCTATAAAGCTCCTGAAAAGACCCCGGGCAAAAAAACAAAGGCTCCTTATTTTATCGATTATGTAAAGCAAAAAATCGAAGATGCCATAGGATGGAACATGCTCTACAAGGGAGGGGTCACAATATATACAACCCTTTCCTGGCAGCTTCAGCAGGCTGCTGAACACGCAGTTAAACAGGGCCTTTCAGGACTCGGCGCGCGCATGAAAAGAAAGGGTCTTTCCGGCAACCCGCCCCAGGGGGCGCTTATCGCCATGGATGTGCAGACAGGTGGGATCCTCGCGATGGTGGGAGGAAGGAATTACGGAGAAAGCAGCTACAACCGGGCGACCACGGCACGGCGGCAGCCGGGATCAGCTTTTAAACCGATCATATATGCATGCGCGATTGAAAACGGATTCAGTCAGGACTCCACGCTGCTTGACGCTCCGGTGTCCTTTCCCGGCGGTTCCGACGGCCGGCAGTGGCGGCCTGAAAACTACTCAGGCGGCTACGAAGGTGAAATAACGCTGCGAAAGGCCCTTACAGACTCCAAAAATATCCCGTCAGTGCGGCTTCTCGCCAAAATCGGGCCAAAAGCGGCAATTGATTTTGCCCGCGGCATGGGAATAAATTCTCCACTATCCTCTGATCTGACAATGACCCTGGGAACATCCGGGGTAACCCTGCTCGAACTTACTTCCGCATACTCGGTTTTTCCCAACAGGGGCATGTTAATAAAACCGCGCGCAGTCGAAAAAGTCCTCGGCCCGGACGGCCGGGTAATAATGCAGGAGCGGCCGGAAAAACGGATAGCCATGTCTAGAACCGGCGCGGCGATAATGACTGACATGTTAAAAGGCGTCATAAATGAAGGCACGGGGCAAAGGGCCGAGGACCTGGGCTATGAGATAGCCGGCAAAACAGGCACCACCGACGAGTGCAGAGATGCGCTGTTTGTGGGTTTCTCCCCTGATATTGCGGCCGGCGTATGGGTAGGCCGGGACGACAACTCTTCGCTGGGGCCGTATGAAACAGGAGCAAGAGCCGCCCTTCCGGTATGGAAGACATTCATGAAACAAGCCCTTAAAGACCGCTCTCTTAAGTATTTTGACTTTCCCGGCGAGCTTGAGCAGGTGCGCATTGACCCGTATACCGGAAAGAAGGTTTCAGGTGAGAAAGGCGTGATCGCAAGGCTTAGAAAAAACCGATAACCCTTCACAAAATACTTGATCTGAATCCTTTCAGCCGGTAAACAACCCCTATGATAATTCGTAAAGCCACAATAGAAGATATAAAGTCGATCCACTCGATTTTAAAATATTACGGCGCCAAGGGGGAGCTGCTGGCCCGGCCTCTTAGCCTTTTATACGATCACGTACGCGATTTCAATGTTTGCGAGGACCCTCAGACGAAAAAAATCGTGGGTTGCTGCGCGCTGCAGTTCTGCTGGGAGGATCTGGCTGAAATCAGGTCCATTGCGGTGCTTGAATCTCACGAGGGCAAGAACATAGGCTCCCGCCTGATAGAAACCGCTTTTGACGAAGCCCGCCACTACAAGATAAAAAAGGTGTTTACGCTTACCTACAGACCTGAATTTTTTAAAAAATTCGGATTCATCGTCATCGACAAGGCGGAACTGCCCATAAAAATATGGGCGGACTGCATCCACTGCGTCAAATTCCCGGATTGCGATGAGACCGCCATGTTAAAGCGGCTCTGATATCATGTGTAAATAAGGTTGACCCGCAGGGGGGGATGTTCCCATATCCCGGGCAGGGGAAGAAGGTGCTGATATTTTACCGTCAGCCAGAAAAGTTCGGGTTTGAGCTCTCTGAGTTTTCCGTCTTCGGGCGGCAGCGCGGGCGTAGTATGGGCATAGGCGACCCTGAAAAGAAAAACCCCGTATTTTCCGTTCTGGTCGATCATGTAAAAATTCTTCAGTTCCCTTACCTGCATCTGGTGTCTTTCCGCAACCTGCTCCATTTCCTTTGTGCTCAGCTTCATGAGCACCATCTTTGCCATACCCTGCTCTGAATAGCGATAAAGGGAACGCGACTCGCTGCTTGATACGTAAACCGTGGAAATAAAAGGCAGCCGCCTCATATACTGGGCTGCAATGCTTGCCGCAGTCCTGCGGCCCCCGCTCATTTCCGGCAGACTATAGTATTCAAAAAACTTCTTCTGAATATCTTCGGCGTATTTTTCCCCTTTTTCATAAACATCCTTTGAGATGTAGCGCAGATACCTTGCAAGGTCCTCTGCCGCCTCTGCAATCGGCCAGTCAATACGCACGTGAAAATGGGATATGTAGTAACGGTGCTTGGACTTTACCTGGCTGGTATCGCGCTGGATCAACAACGCATAATCCACCGGAAGAAGATCTTTTAAAAAATTGTAGAAATGGACGGAATCAAGAAACTTCTGGCTTCTGTCAAAATCAGGGCCCAGAGAAAGCGTCTTGGAACGCAGCAGGTTGGTTTTGGTGGTTTTATTGGATTCGAAAAACCGTATATATTTCTTGTATTCCTCAGGGACGGCGTCTTCGGCGAATATTACCAAAAAAGAATTGTGAAGTCTGTATTCCTCCTTGGGCAGCCGGGCCCGGGGCTTTAACTCTTTTCTCTCGACAAACGGATAGGGGGCTCCGTTGTTTTTGAAATTCTCATAGGATTCCTTTAAGGCATGTGCCAGGATAAACTGGTCTAACTCGTCGCGAAGCAGTTCATAATATGATCTGCGCAGCCTGTTTTCTAAGCTCAGTTCCTCCCTGGTTTTCCAGTACAAGGATTTTATCTCCTCCTGATTTTAAAGATCCGTTTATGGCGGGGTGTTAAAAAATATCAATTAATATATAACTTGTTTTTCCTGAATTGTCAAGCAATTATCTATTATCCTGCCGCTCGGCCCAGTTATAAAGAGCTTCCCTGTAACGATAACCCACAAGCAGCAGCACAATACTTGCGCAAAGAACAAGAGCCGTAAAAAGATACTCTCTTTCAAACAGAAGATCCCCCTGCAAACTCAGCATAAGGGTACCGGGCATCCGTCCCAGGGCCGACACGGGCAGAAAAACCATAAAAGGGATCCTGGTAACCCCGAGCAAAAGGCTGAGATAATCCTTTGGAAATCCCGGCAGCACAAAAAGCACCAGCACAATAAACAGCCCCTGGCGCATAAGATACTTGTCCAGGCTCTGCAGGTGCTGCCCGGGAATCAGCTTGCGCACAAAGCGCTTGCCAAGGAGCCGCCCCAGGCCGAAATTCAGCATTGAACCCAGGGTCAGGCCGATACTGGAGTATATGAACCCTTCAAGGACTCCGAAAAGATAGCCGCCTATAAGACCGGAAGCCTCCCCGGGCAGAGGAGCCAAAAAAACCTGCAGTACCTGGATGCCGATAAATACCGCCGGTGCGGCCACATCCCACGTTTCTATGTAGGCGGCCACCACACTGCGGTCTGTAAACAAGTCATAGAACCGCAGAAGGGGGGTTATAAAAAGCGCTGCAATCCCGAGACCTGCGGCCGTAATCAGCAGCAGAATCCAGTAATCCCTGAAAAAGGGCAGGATTCTTTTTTTCATCAACCCGTATCCATGCCACCCAAGGCTTTCACGCCCGGCAGGGGTTTGCCTTCCAGAAGCTGCAGAAAAGCCCCGCCTCCGGTTGAAATATATGAAATCCGGTCCGTCTGACCGGTGCTGTGAATGGCCACGTCCGTATCGCCTCCCCCGACAATGGAAAGGGCATAAGAGTCCGCCACACTATATACCATGGAAACTGTCCCCCTGCTGAAGGCATCTATTTCAAACATTCCCATGGGACCGTTCCAGATTATGGTTTTTGCATTGTAGAGGGCTTCATCGAAAAGGCGCGATGTTGCAGGACCGATATCAAGAGCCATCCAGTCTTCCGGAATCTCCTGAACCGGAACGATCTTGGTCTCGGCCTTTGGATCAGGCTCAGGCGCGACAACCACGTCCACGGGGAGATAAAACTTTATGCCTTCCTTTATTGCCCGCTCTCTGAGCCTGCCGGCCGCCTCCACCAGGTCGTCCTCCACCCTGGAACGCCCCAGGTCAAACCCCATGCTTTTTAAAAAGGAATTTGCCATTGCACCGCCGATAATCAGCTTGTTTACCCTTGAGAGCAGATTTTCCAGGGCACCGAACTTGCCGGAGACCTTTGCTCCGCCTATAATTGCAGCCAACGGCCGGCGGGGATTCTCCATTGCTTCTTTGAAATATTCAAGCTCCTTTAAAAGCAAAAAGCCCGCCGCGGCTTCTGTAAAATACTTTACAATTCGCTCCACAGAGGCATGGGCCCTGTGGGATACCGCAAATGCGTCATTTATATACACATCGCCCAGTGCGGCCAGTTTTGCTGCAAATTCAGGATCGTTTTTTTCCTCCCCGGAATGAAACCGCAGATTTTCCAGCAATATAACTTTGTTTTCATCCATGTCCCGGACCATCTTTTCGGTTTCTTCGCCGATGCAGTCCGGGGCAAGTTCAACCTCATGGCCCAGCAGTCTGCCCAGTCGCTTGGCCACGGGCGCCAGGCTAAGTTCATCCACGCGCTTTGCCTTGGGCCGGCCCATGTGTGACATAATAACGAGAAGCCCCCGGTGATCCAGGATATAGCGCAAGGTGGGCAGTACTTCCCGAATCCTGGTATCATCGGTTATGTTCTGGTGCTCGTCCAGGGGGACATTGAAGTCCACGCGCACCAGCACCTTTTTTCCCTCCAGACTAAGCTCCTTTATGGATTTCATAAATCTTCCTCCCGGCGTATTTAAGATTTTCCGCCTGCACCACTGTCTTTGTGTTTGCGAAGGTGGATTGATTTCTTTTTCGCCCACCTTTCAAAAAAAGTAATCTTTCCGGCCTGATAGGCCCGGTCAACCTTTTCATCCTCCACCCTGAGGCCGTCATCCTGCTTGATAGCCGTTTTCAGGCACTCGACCTTGTGCCTGCATGCCATGCACACTTCCGGGGTCTCACGCAGCCCGTTCTCCGACATGGGAAATACGAGCTCAAGCACTCCGAAGCATTCAGGCCTGTTTTCTGAATTATTGTTATCCATCAGTATATTTTGCAAGCTCCTGCTCGTATTCTCTGCACATCCGGCTTATATGGCCGGCATCCGCAAAACTGTAATACCGCCGATCTCCGATTACAAGGTGTTCGTGAACCGTGATTCCCATGTTCATGCAGGCAAAAATCAGCCGCCTTGTAATTGCAACATCGGCAGAGGAAGGCTCCGGGTCTCCCGAAGGGTGATTATGGGCAAATATCACCGCGGCAGCGCGGTAATCAAGCGCCCTTTTCACCACTTCCCTGGGATAGACAGCCCCTGCACTCAGAGTGCCCTCAAATAAAATCTCCGTTCCCAGCACCCTGTTTTTGGCATCCAAAAACAGCACCTTAAAGCACTCCCTGCCCTTCTCAGACATGCTGTGATACAGGTAATCAAACAGTGCTTTCGCATTGCTGATCGGATCGGTGCGAACGACCTTTTTTTCAAGATAACGCTTTGCCACGGCAGGGACAAGTTTTAGACCGAAAACATTTTTGGTGCCTATGCCCTTTATTTCGCACAGTTCTTTTTCGGGCGCATCCAGCACCCCGGGCAGGGTCTCGAAACGCTTCAGGGCTTGCTTTGCCGCCTGCTTGCAATCCTTTCGCGGTGTGGCCAGGGTGAGCAGGAGTTCCACCACCTCGTAGTCATGGAAACCGCTTAATCCGGATTCCAGGAACTTCTCCCTCAGCCTGCGGCGGTGGCCTTCCCCCTTGTCAGCCCGGTCCTGTTTCATAAGAGCCGTTGATTCTTTTAAAAATTCCGATCTTCGGGTTTTGTTTATTCCACGTCTTCGAGTTCGGATTTCAGGCTTCGCGTCATAAGCTTATATACAGCTTCCTGCGGTTTTAAACCCTCGTAGAGCACTTCATAGACGGAGTCGGAAATCGGCATTTCCACGCCTATATTTTTGGACATATTGTAAACCGACTTTGCCGTTCGCACGCCTTCTGCCACCATGGACATGCGGGAAAGGATTTCATCAAGGCTCTTTCCCTCACCGATCATCTTTCCCACCGTGTGATTCCTGGAAAGAGTCCCCGTACATGTCAGCACAAGGTCTCCGACCCCGCTTAAGCCGGCAAAAGTATGCGGATGTGCCCCGAGGCGTATACCCAGCCTCCGGATTTCTGTCAGGCCCCGGGTAACAAGAGCGGCCCGGCTGTTTAAACCGAGCCCCAGCCCGTCTACTATGCCGGAGGCAATGGCGATTACGTTTTTAACCGCACCGCCAAGCTGAACCCCTATTACATCGGGATTGGTATAAACCCTGAAAAAGTGCGTGGCAAAAACCTGCTGCACGTAACCGGCGACCTCGGAATCCTCAGAGGCGGCAGCTACCACGGTGGGCATCTCCCGGGCCACCTCTTCTGCAAAACTGGGGCCTGAAAGCACGGCCATGGTAACCCCTCGCCCGGCAAGCACCTCGGAGAGGACCCCCGTCATTGTCAGGTGGGTTTTGTTTTCAATCCCCTTTGCCGCGGTCAGCACCACGGTCCCGTCTTCAATGCCTTGCGCAGCGCGCTCTGCAACCTCTCGCATAACGTGGGAAGGCACCACCATCACCACCAGATCCTTGCCCCGCGCTGCCCTGGCCAGATCATTGGTTACCCGGATATTTTCCGAAAGCCGGATTCCGGGAAGAAAGAGCCTGTTTTCCCTTTGTTCGGCTATGCTGCGGCATACCTCGTCCTCATATGCCCACAAGTCCGGCTTGTATCCTTTTTTCCCCAGCATGCCGGCAATGGCCGTGCCCCAGCTGCCGGCGCCTATAACCCCGATTCTTGCCTTCTCTGCGTCCTTCATTATATTCCGGGCTCCTGACTTCCCTGCTCCAGATCTTCATCTGCTTCAGATTCTTCGTTTTCAGCAAGCCTTGCCGCGCTTACCATGCGTTCCCTGGACTCCATGTCGATCAGTTTAACCCCCTGTGTATTGCGACTGATTACAGAAATGCCCGCCATCTCAAGCCGGATGATCTTGCCCGCATCCGTTACCAGCATCACCTCGTCATCATCACTTACAACCAGGATTGTTACCACCCTGCCGTTTCTCTCGTTGGTCTTGATGGTGATAACCCCTTTGCCGCCCCGCTTGCGCACAGGGTACTCGTCTATGAGCGTACGCTTTCCGTATCCCTTTTCCGTGACCGTAAGCAGGGTCTCGCCGTAGGTAAGCACCTCCATGCCCACAAGCCCGTCACCTCTGCCCAGGCCCATGCCGCGCACCCCCATGGAATTGCGCCCCGAGGCCCGGATATCCGACTCCCGGAACCTTATGGATTTTCCGAAAAGCGAGCACAAAAACACCTGGCGGGTTCCGTCTGTAAGCCTGGCCGCGATAAGCTCGTCGCCTTCGGCAAGGTTAATGGCGATAATTCCGCCTGAGCGCGGGCGGGAAAAGGCCATTATATCAGTTTTCTTAACCAGGCCGTTTCTGGTGCCCATCATCACATAATTGCCGGGCGAAAACTCGGGTACTGCAAGAACGGTGGTCAGCCGCTCTTCAGGGACAAAATTGAGCAGATTGACAATCGCCTTGCCCCTGCTGGTCCTTCCACTCTGGGGAATGTCATAGACCTTGCACCAGTACAACCTGCCCCTGTTGGTAAAAAACAAAAAGGTGTGGTGCGTGGAGGCCACGAACAGATGGGATACAAAGTCCTCGTCCCTGGTGCCCATGCCGGTCTTTCCCTTGCCGCCTCTGTGCTGCTTGCGGTAAAGGGTTATCGGGTTGCGCTTTATATAGCCGGCATTGGTAATCGTAACCACCATGTCTTCCTGGACGATCATGTCCTCAATGGTAATTTCCCTGGTTTCCGAGACGATTTTTGTTCTCCTGCGGTCCCCGAACGTCTCCTGTATTTCGGTTAATTCATCCTTTATGATCTGAAGCACCAGGCGCTCGCTTGAAAGTATCTCCTTGTAACGCGCAATTGCTTTGAGTACCTCTGCATGCTCCTGCTTGATCTTGTCGCGCTCAAGTCCGGTAAGCCTTTGCAGCCGCATGTCGAGTATGGCCTGGGCCTGGACCTCGGAAAGCTCAAAGCGCTCTATGAGTTGCTCTTTTGCCTCCGGCGGGGAGGCCGCCTTTCGGATAAGGTCCACCACCTCGTCAAGGTTGTCTATGGCAATAATTAAGCCTTCCAGGATGTGGGCTCTTGCCTCGGCCTTCCTTAAATCATGACGGGTGCGGCGTACAATGATCTCTTTTCTGTGAACAATGAAATGCTCAAGGATCTCCTTGAGATTCATCTGCTCGGGCCTGCGGTTTACAACCGCAAGAAAGTTGATACCGAAATTGCTCTCCAAAGGGGTGTGCTTGTAGAGCATGTTTAGCACCACTTCGGCCACCTGGTCTTTTTTAAGGGCAATGGCAACCCGAATCCCCTCCTTGTCAGACTCGTCCCGGACGTATTTTATCCCCTCTATTTGTCTTTCCCTTACCAGCGCGGCAATCTTTTCGATCAGAGCCGCCTTGTTTACCTGGTAGGGCAGTTCCCTTATCACTATGATTTCGTTTTTAGTCTTTTTTTCCTTCTCAATATCGATCCTCGCCCGTATTCGCAGCTTGCCACGGCCCGTATGATAAGCCTGACGAATCCCCTCTGTCCCGTAAATGATGCCGCCGGTGGGGAAATCCGGACCCGGCATGTACTCCATGAGCTCATCCACGCTCATCTCGCTGTTGTCAATCAGCGACTTTATGGCTTCGGCCAACTCTGAAATATTGTGAGGCGGGATATTGGTGGCCATGCCTACCGCTATACCCGAAGATCCGTTTAACAAAAGAGACGGGATTTTGGCCGGCAGAACCATGGGCTCGTATAATGTCTCGTCATAATTTAACTGCCAGTCCACCGTGTCCTTGTCTATATCCTCGAGCATCTGGTGGGCCAGCCGGGTCATGCGCACTTCCGTGTAACGCATGGCCGCGGGCGGATCTCCGTCCACGGAGCCGAAGTTCCCCTGCCCGTCCACAAACGGGTATCTCAGGGTAAATTTCTGTGCCATGCGCACTGTGGCGTCATATACAGCGGCATCGCCGTGCGGGTGATATTTACCTATGACATCTCCCACTATGCGGGCTGACTTTTTATAAGGCTTGTTCCAGTCGTTTCGCAACTCGCGCATGGCATACAGAATCCGGCGGTGCACCGGCTTTAACCCGTCGCGCACGTCAGGCAGGGCCCTGCCGATGATTACGCTCATGGCGTAATCCAGGTAGGACTGGCGCATTTCGCTGTCGATGGTGATTTCGTTTATACGCTGCTCAATATCATTCATTTGCGCTCCTGATTCGATTCCGGATTCTTTGAAAGCACCGCTCTGCCGGACAGGTACATGCTATCCGGACCGTTTTAGTAACGCCGGAATACAGTTTTCCTTCAGCAGCCGGGGCTGCGGATTGAAGAAAAGCCCGGAGCGGGCCGGTGTTTAAGAACCCACGGATTTTTTACGGTCTACTTGCTGACGAAACCAAGTGCTGCAAGCACCAGAACTGCCTCAAAGGCAAACATGGCCGGAAAACTCTGGGCGAAATGATATACAATCCCGCCGCCCACGATAACCGGGATGCCGAAAACAACCAGGGTTCCGATTTTTCTGCTGATGGTCTCGATAATATTCATTTGCAAACTCCTGTAACCCGGACCAATCCGGTATTTGCGGGTTACGCCTCGATTATCATTGCCATGCCCATACCGCCACCGATGCACATTGATACCAGGCCGTTTTTAGCACCGGTATCCCGCATCATGTGAACGGCGGTTACCATCTGCCTTGCACCCGTGCATCCGATGGGATGTCCCAGAGAAATCCCGCTTCCGTACTGGTTGGGCTTTTGCGTGTCAATGCCGAGTTCTTTCATGCATGCAAGCGCCTGGGCGGCAAATGCCTCGTTTAATTCGATAATGTCAAAATCATTTATTGACATGCCGGACCTTTTAAGCACCCTGCGGATGGCCGGAATAGGTCCCAGGCCCATGTATGCGGGATCCACCCCGCCTGCCGCAAAAGTCCTGATCCTGGCCATGGGTTTGAGGCCGAGTTCATCGGCCCGCTGCCTGCTCATGAGCACCACGGCTGCCGCCCCGTCGTTAACCCCCGAGGCATTGCCGGCCGTGACAGTACCGTCTTTTTTAAACACGGGCTTAAGCTTTGCCATCTTTTCCATGTCGGTTTCCATGGGCCGTTCGTCTGTATCCACGATCACGTCGCCCTTGCGGGTCTTGACTGTCACCGGCACAATCTCTTTTGCAAAGGTTCCGTCTGCGATGGCCTTGCGCGCCCGGTTGTGGCTCAGCACCGAGAGCTCATCCTGTTCCTGCCTGGAGATTTTGTATTTTTCCACTATGTTCTCGGCCGTCACGCCCATATGATAGCCGTAGAAAATCTCAAACAGGCCGTCATATACCATCAGATCAAGGATTTCCCCCTTGCCTGTAACCTCCATGCGATGTCCCCACCTGGCCTTGGGAAGCGCCATGGGCGCGCAACTCATGCTTTCCTGGCCTCCGGCAACAACGGCTTCAGCCTCGCCGCACATAATGGAAGCCGATCCCAGGGCAATTGCCTTTAACCCTGAAGCACACACCTTGTTTACCGTGTATGCCGGGGTTTCCTTGGGCATTCCCGCGCTTATCATTGCCTGCCGCGCAGGATTCTGCCCCTGGCCGGCAAGCAGGACATTGCCCATTATCACCTCGTCAAAGGCCGTCTCCCGGGCATCTTCATCCCAGTCAGAGGCGGCTGTTTCAATCCCGACCTTCCCCTGTCCCCTGAAGGGTTCGGGCTCTACCTCCTTCATTTCCCCGCTTAGCCCGGGACGGAGCCCCGCGCGCTTAACCGCCTCACGGATCGCCAGGCTGCCCAGCTCCACCGCGGTGACATCCTTTAATGAACCACCGAACGCCCCCACCGGGGTTCTGGCGGCGCTTACTATCACAACTTCCTGCATATCCGCATCCTCCTTGCTGTCTTGCCGGGTTATATGCGCCAATGATTAAAAAGGCTTTAAAATCAAACAATTTATTGTTATTTTAATAAATTATTTATAATATCAAATTTGCGTCACAAATACAAGAACAAAACCCGGACAGATAAACTATGTGCCTTATTGCCATAGCAATTGATTCTCACCCTGCCTTCCCGCTGATTATCGCGGCAAACAGGGATGAATTCTACAATCGGCCTACCAGGCCGCTTGAGTTCTGGCAGGAAAATCCCGACATTCTTGCCGGCCAAGACCTTCAAGGCGGCGGGACCTGGCTGGGAGTCACCAGGAAGGGGAAAATCGGTGCTGTAACCAACTTCAGGGAACCCGCCTCCCTTGTCTCCCGCGGCGAAGAATCAAGAGGCCGGCTTGTAAAAGATTACCTGGAAGGCGATATGCCGCCTGCAGAATACCTTGCAGAAGTTGAAAAAAACAAAGAGAGCTACAGCGGATTTAACGTGGTGATAGGAGACACGGGCCGGTTGTGGTGGTATTCAAACAAAAACGGCGGCATAGTCAGGCTTACCCCGGGGATTCATGCAGTAAGCAATCATCTTTTAAATACCTCCTGGCCGAAAACAGAGAAAATAAAGCGCAAAATGCGCGAAATGATATCAAACAGCCCCACCATAGACCCTTACGAGGTTCTGGATATGCTTTTTGACCGCACCCCGGCCCCTGACAGCAGTCTTCCTGACACGGGCGTAAGCCTTCAATGGGAGCGCATGCTCTCGCCGGTATTTGTGGCAAGCCCGGATTACGGCACCCGCAGCTCTTCGGTCATACTGGTTGAGTCCTCCGGCAGGCTGATATTCTGCGAGCGGACTTTTTCGCACCAAGACGGAGAACCGCTGCCCGAAGACACGCGCTGCTTTCAGATACAGCCCTCGTAAATAGCGGCCCTACCTGATATTTACAGGGATCCCCGCCACCATCCAGGTAACGCGGTCTGCCCGTGATGCTATATGCTGGTTCGCAAAACCGGCAAAATCCCTGAATCTTCTTGCCATAAAGTTTTCCGGCACAACCCCGGAGCCGACCTCGTTTGACACCAAAAATACCGGGCAGTTGGTTTTGTCAAGTTCATTGGCAAGGTTTCCGACCTGCTCCATTACAGATTCGTCGTTTTCATGCCTGCCCATAAGATTACTTATCCAGAGAGTCAGGCAGTCAACAATTATCACGTCCGCATCCGTTGAATGCTTCCTTATAGCACCGGGCAGGGCAAGCGGGGCCTCCACCGTGGTCCATTTGCGGTCCCGTTCCTGCTGATGGCGAAGCACCCTGGCCTTCATTTCCTCGTCGGCCGGAACGCATGTGGCTGCAAATATATTTACCCTGCCGGATACCTCGTCAGCAAGCCCCAGTGCGTACCGGCTTTTGCCGCTTCTGCACCCGCCCAGTACCAGGTGTACCTCTTTTTTTTTATCCATTTTCAATTCTGATGCACTCGTAAAAAGTCTGATTTTAGATGGCGCCATCAATTCTCAATACCGGTTCTTGCGCCGACGCCCTTTTCAAAGTAATGGCGCACCGCTTTCATTTCGGTGATCAGATCCGCCTTGTCAAACACTGCCGGAGCACCTCCCCTTCCTGTAAACAAAAGCTCCGTGCCTTCGGGCTTCTCATCAATAATTCCAAGCAGCTGCTTTTCTGTAAGCACACCCGAGCCGTAGGCCACATTGACCTCCTCCAGGATCACCAAGTCATATTTGCCGGAATTCATGGCCTCCCGGACAGCTGCAAGGCCTTGCCTGGCGGCCTCGATATCCTCCTGCCCAGGAGTGCCCCTTATAAACCGGCCCGTACCGAACTGATCAACAGTAATGTAATCCGAAAGCCTTCGAAGGGCTCTTATCTCGCTGTATTCACCTTTTTTCATAAACTGCGCGATATAGACCCTCAGCCCGGCGCCCGCGGCCCGCAGCGCAAGCCCAAGGGCCGCGGTGGTCTTTCCCTTGCCGTCTCCCGTGTATATCTGAATATATCCTTTTTCCAAGAGCTTCTCCTTTCCGGTGCCCTTATCCATCCAAAATCCCGCTGACAGCTTTTTTACCACAACCGGGAGCACTAAAAAACCCCTAATCGACACCGAAAAAATTTGATCTTGAAACAAAGGCGGGTTATATGCTCTTTTAACCACATAACAGAATTACCGTTATTTCATGTTAAGTTTCATGCACTCGTAAAAAGTCTGATTTTAGATGGCGCCGTAAAAAGTTCAAGATCAAGGCTTGCGCAATTTCGAAGAATGCAGCGTACTTAGCCGTACGTGAAATTCTGAGAAATTGCGCGTA
>JAIPDS010000069.1 GCA_021737565.1 Desulfobacteraceae bacterium
CTACCAATTCGGGTTCCTGGACAGCACCTGTACTAAAAACAGAAACCTTTAACCGGGAAAAACCGGTTTTCCCGCTTTAAACGATTGAAATTATTATATCAAAGATCCAATTTTCAAATTATTTTGGACAGCAGTGATTCATTTTATTAAATCAAGGTTGTCGACGAAAGGCCCATTCACATGACAAAATCAAAGGTTGCCATGATCGTAAGCAATCCGCAGGTACCCCACAACAGGGAAGATTACGAGCGAATCGGCGCCGATTTTGTAAACGTTCCATGCGAAACCGAGGATGAAATCGTTGAGGCTACAAAGGATGCCGATTTTGTCATCACTATGATGAAGCCTATTTCGCGCAGAGCCATCGAAAATATGAAACAATGCAGGATGATTTATAATCTGGGAACCGGGTACGAAGCCATCGATCTCGATGCGGCGACTGACAACGGCATTTGCGTGTCCTTTCCGGGTGGCTACTGTTCCCAGGAGGTCGCGGAACACACAATGGGGCTGATCCTTGCCTGCGCCAGGAAGATCTGTAGACTTGACAGGGCCGTGCGAGCCGGGAAATGGGATTCTTACGAGAAAAAGGAGGTAAGGACCCGGATTCTGCCTCCTATGTTCCAGCTCAGCGGTCAGACTTTGGGGCTTGTCGGATTCGGGAGGATTGCGCAGAAAGTTGTGCCCATGGCCAGGGGGTTTAAAATGAGAATCCTCGCCTATGACCCGTACGTATCGTCGAATCTGTTTGATGAACTCGGCGTCAAAGAGGCCTCGCTTGATTATATCATGGAAAATTCCGATTTTATTTCGATTCACGCGGCCTTCACCCAGGATTCAAAGCATATGTTTAATGCAAAGCGTTTTAAAAAAATGAAGAATACGGCCTATCTGATCAATTGTGCCCGCGGGGATTTTATTGATGAGAAGGCTCTTTGCAGGGCTGTGGAAGAAGGGGAAATCGCAGGCGCAGGGCTTGACGTGCTCGAAAAGGAAGGGATAAGGCCGGATCATCCTATACTTCAGTTGGAGAATATAACTATAACCCCGCATACGGCGTTTTATTCCATGGAATCCAGGGAACTGTTCGCATGGCGGCCCTTTGAAGATGTTTCCCTTGTAATGAAGGGGTTCTGGCCGAAATGTCTTATTAACCCGGCTGTAAAAGAGGTTTACACGGCCAAATGGGGCCCCCTGAAGGACGCAGCCGAAGAATGACGGATACGCTGTATACAGATCAAGGAAAGGGGATAGGTGTCGAAGGTGGAACGAAAAGTAAGACTTATCCAGGGCAATGAGGCGATAGCAGCGGGTGCGGTTTATGCAGGCGCAGGGTTTTACGCGGGGTATCCGATTACGCCGTCCTCCGAGATAATGAACGATGCCGCCAGGCTCATGCCCAGGGTAGGCGGGATATTTGTTCAAATGGAAGATGAAATAGGAAGCATAGCCGCGGTGGTGGGAGCATCGCTTGGGGGGGCAAAAGCCTTTACGGCAACCAGCGGTCCCGGGTTTTCATTGATGCAGGAGAATCTTGGCGTGGCGGTAATGGGAGAAGTCCCCTGCGTACTTATAAATGTCCAGCGCAGCGGTCCGAGTACAGGGCTTGCCACAAAGCCGGGGCAGGCAGATATTATGCAGGTCAGGTGGGGCCGCCACGGAGACCAGACGATAATAGCGCTTTGCCCGGGATCGGTCCCGGAATGCTTTCTCCTTACGGTTAAGGCTTTTAATCTTTCGGAAAAATTCCGGGTTCCGGTCGTACTGGTCACCGACGAGGTGATCGCCCATGCACGGCAGAATTTTGCAATCCCTGAACCGGGCGAAATTCCGTTGGTGGAAAGGAAATCCCCGGCCGGTCCCCCTGAGAAATACCGCCCTTTTGATGCGGAAGAAGACGGCGTGGCCCCGCTGGCCGCCTACGGCGGAGAGTATGTTTTTCATATTTCGAGTTCCATGCACGGCCCTGACGGCTACAGCAACAACAATCCCGATAATGCGATCTGGCGAATTAAGCAGTTGCACGAAAAGATTGAAATGCATCGTGATGAAATTGTTATGACAAATACATACGATACCGATGACATGGATGTTCTTCTGGTGGCCTGCGGAGCGACGACCGGGGCGAGCAGGGCCGCGGCTCTTGAGGCCCGCAGAAACGGAATCAGGGCCGGCGTTCTTCATCTTGTCACCATCTGGCCGTTTCCGGACAGGGAGGTTAAAGAACTTGCCGGCAGGGTTAAAAAGGTCGTGGTGCCTGAAATGAACTATGCAGGCCAGGTGGCCGGGGAAGTACAGAAAGTAATCGGGCCTGATACGGAATTAACAAGGGTAAACAAATACAACGGGCAGATAATAACGCCGCGCGATATACTTGAAGTCCTGTAGGATCTTATTCGGCGGCTGGTTTAAACAAGGAGGTTGTAGTGCTGCAGAAAACCGGGGAAAAATATTTGAAAGAAGGGGTGCTGCCCCATATGTGGTGTTCGGGCTGCGGCATAGGAGTGATGCTGGGCGCATTGTTAAGATCGTTTGAAGAGCTCGGATACGCAAAAAACGAAGTAGTGGTTGTCACCGGAATAGGCTGTACAGGAAAAGCCGACGATTATCTTGTGACCAATGCCCTTCATACCACCCACGGAAGAGCCCTGGCTTTTGCAACGGGTATCAAGGCTGTCAGGCCGGAGTTAAAGATCGTGGCGCTGATGGGAGACGGCGACAGCGTTACCATTGGCGGAAATCACTTTATTCACGCAGCACGCCGCAATATTGATGTGACAGCCATTGTAAATAATAATTTCAATTACGGCATGACCGGCGGGCAGGCCTCGGGAACCACGCCGGGCGGAAAGCTGAGCAGTACCACTCTTTACGGAAATCCGGAGGATGACTTTGACATATCGGCCCTTGCATGCACGGCCGGGGCAAATTATGTGGCGCGCACAACAATCGCGCACGGATGGGAGATGCAGCAGCTTATCAAGGAGGCACTTACCAAAAAGGGTTTTTCCCTGGTGGAGGTGCTTAGCCCTTGTCCCACAAACTACGGAAAGAGAAACAAAATGGGGGAGCCTTTGGACATGCTCAGGTGGCTAAGAAAGAACTGTGTGCCATCAGATGCTTATGCGAAGCTCGGGGAAGCCGAGAAAGAAGGTTCCTTTATTATAGGGAAGCTATGCGAGCGGGATAAGCCCGATTTTAATACCAGATACGCCGAGATTCAGGAAAAGGCAATGAGCGTTTAGGAAAGGCGCCCGGACAATGAGAGATAAAAAAGAGACAAAAAACGGCATAACAGAAGTTGTATTAGCCGGCTCCGGCGGTCAGGGGCTTATTTCTTCGGGTATCATGCTCGGCGAGGCCGCTATCCTGGAGGACAAAAATGTGATGCAGTCGGCTTCCTATGGTATTGCCCAGCGGGGCGGGCTTTCGATTGCCGAGGTGATCATTTCCGATAGCGAAATCCTGTTCCAGCATGTGGAGAGCCCCGATATAGTTCTGACTTTGACGGAAGAAAGTGTAAAACTCTATGAGCCCCTGGCGGAAAAGGGGGTGCCTGTTTTCTATGACACCATGCTGGCTGAAAAACGGACCGGCGACAATTTCTACGGCTACCCCTTTACCGAAATGGCTGGGGTATTGGGGCATTCAGGAATGGCCAACGTGATTGCACTGGGAGCAATGGCGGTAAGAAGCGGCATGATAAAAGCAGAAAGTCTGGAGGAAGTTTTACGGGAGCGGTTTGCCGGCGAGACCCTTGAGATGAACATCAAGGCCCTTTACAAGGGGGTCGGTCTGGTGAGCGGATAGGGAAAATGCCGGGCCGAGCCGGGCAATGGTAAATGAAAAAGGAGCATGTATAATGGGTGGTTCAGAAAGCAGCGGACAGATATTGGCTCTATGCACAGAAGCATGTCCGGCGGGCATTGATGTGCCGCGCTATATAAGGCATATACAGAACGGGAATTTTGACGAGGCGCTGGCAACGGTGCGAGAGCGCATCCCATTTCCTTCGGTATGCGGTCATGCCTGCGTGGCCTTTTGCGAAAACAGCTGCGCAAGGATCCAGTACGACGACCCACTGGCTATCAGGTTGCTTAAGCGGGCGGCCGCAGAGCACGGCACCTATAAGCAGCACCGACAGAGGTCCCGACCCACGAATAAAAAGGTTGCTGTTATCGGTTCAGGCCCGGGCGGTCTGACAGCCGCCTATTACTGCGCTCTGAAAGGCCACGATGTCACGGTTTTCGAAGCAATGAGCGAGCCTGGAGGGATGCTGCGTTACGGGATTCCGGAATATCGTCTGCCGAATTCCGTTCTGGACAGTGAAATAGCCTATATTGAAAACCAGGGTGTAAAAATTAAAACCAATACTAAGGTAGAGTCTGCTTCCGCGCTTAAGCAGAAAGGTTTTGACGCTGTTCTGGTGGCAAGCGGAGCATGGAAGGCCCGGAAAACGGGTATCGAGGGTGAGGATTCGGATAAGGTTATAGATGGTATATCTTTTTTAATTGAGGTAAACACCGGCAAAAAGCCCGGGATCGGAAGAAGGGTGGTTGTTGTCGGGGGCGGCAACACGGCCATTGACGCAGCCCGCGCAAGCCTTCGTCTGGGATCCGAGGTAAGGATTCTTTATCGGCGCACCAGGCAGGAAATGCCCGCAAGCGATGAAGAGATTGAAGACGCCGGGGATGAGGGAGCTGTTATTGAATATTTGACAGCTCCGGTGCGCGTTACAGGTAAGGGAGTTGAATGTATCAGGATGGAGCTCGGCCCCCCTGACTCAAGCGGCAGACCCCGGCCGGTACCGGTTGAAGGAAGTGAGTATACAGTCGAATGTGATACTGTGATCATGGCTATAGGCCAGTCTGCAGAAGCAGATGCCATGGGGCTTTCTTCAAATAAGGACGACACGGTGGCGGTTGAAGAAGGTTCCCTGGCAACGATGGAAACAGGAATATTTGCCGCAGGTGATGCTGTTACAGGGCCGTCTTCGATTATAGAGGCAATCGCCCAGGGTAGAAAGACAAGCATTTCAATTGATACTTACCTCGGCGGCGACGGGATAATAGACGAGCAGGAAGAAAACGTAAGCAGCCCTGAAGTCCGTGAACCAGAACCCAGGGGTGCCTGTCGGTTTAAAACCGTCAAGATGTCATTAAACGAGGACTCCGGCGGTTTCAGTCTCACTGAAAAGGGGTATGACAGGGACACGGCAATTAATGAAGCCGGAAGATGCCTGTCATGCGATATACGGGAATATACGGTAGATATCGATTTCGTGTTGTGCAAGGATTGTCGGTATTGTAGGGAGGTCTGCACCCTGGAGGTTTTTGAGCAGATGGACAGGTTTAATCCCGGCGGGTACCGGCCAATGTCAGCGGCAAGGACGGAACGGTGCGTAGGCTGCTTCAATTGCCTGTATATATGTCCGGATTTTGCTATTCATATAGAAGAAGCCGTGTAAATCAAGCTGTGGCGGGCACGGAAAGGAGGAATTGATGGATTTTTCATGGAGCAGGGAACAGGAAATGCTCAGGAAGTCGGTGCGTGAATTTGCCACAAAGCAGTTGGTGCCCAATCTTTCTGACTGGGACAGGGAACACTATTTCCCCTATGAAGAAGCGCTTAGGCCGATGGGGGAGCTGGGTTTTTTCGGAACGGTTATTCCCGAGGAATACGGCGGCATCGGCATGGGATTTGTCGCCTCCACAATAGTTACAGAAGAACTGGCCAGGGCGGCAAGTTCCCTGCGGGTCCAGGTAAACATGCAGGAACTGGGGTGCGCTTACACCATTTACAGATACGGCAGTGAAGAGCTGAAGAAAAAATATATTCCCAAGTTGGTGGAAGCCGAGTACATCGGCGGATTTGCCATAACCGAGCCTGATGCGGGCTCGGATGTGATGGGGATTCAGTCCGTTGCCGAGGATAAGGGAGACCACTGGCTTTTAAACGGCAATAAGACATGGATATCTAACGCTCATGTTGCGGATGTCCTTGTTTATTATGCCTATACTGATAAATCCCAGGGATCCAAGGGATTGTCGGCTTTTGTGATCGAGCCCAAAAATTTTAACGGAGTAAACACCACCCAGCTTGATAAAATGGGTTCCCACTGCTCTCCAACCGGGGAGGTCTTTCTGGACAATACCAGGGTCCCCAAGGAAAATATACTGGGAAAGCCCGGAGACGCCGCCAGAATAGTTTTTAGTTCGCTTAACCAGACCCGTTTGTCCGCGGCGGCAGGCGGAGTCGGCCTTGCCCAGGCCTGTCTGGATGAGATCATAAAATACTGCAAGCAGCGCAAGCAATTCGGCCGGTCCATAGGTGAATTCCAGATGAACCAGGAAATGATAGGCCAGTTGTCGGCCGAGATTGAGGCCGCTCGCCTGGTGCTATACAAGGCTGCTTATAACAAGGACCAGGGGAAATTAAACAACGGTCTGGATGTGGCTCATGCCAAGTACCTGGCCGGTGAAGTGGCAAACAAGGCTGCAAATTTTGCAATGCGCATACTGGGCGCATACGGTTATTCCACGGAATACCCGGTTGAGAGACTGTTCAGGGACATGCCCACATACTACATGGTCGAGGGTTCGGCCAATATATGCAAAATGATAATCGCCCTGGACCGGTTGGGAGTAAGAAAGGCGAACCGGGATTGAAACAGGGCATTTTCAAACGTAAATCTTAACTTAAAAAGGAGGGGTTGCAATGTTTAAGAAACTGGGAAAACTTACCTTAATTCTTATTTGTACATTATCACTTCTGGCATTGGGCAGTACGGGTTTTGCTGCAAGTAAAAAGTTTGTTCGAATGTTTTCCGGGCCTGAAGGAGGTTCATGGTATCCGCTCGGGGCGGCCATGATGAGCATTGTTGAGGAAAACATAGAGGGGATCTCCACTTCATGCGGTCCCGGAGGCGGCGTGGGCAACTGCAAGGATGTGCAGTCCGGCAGGGCAGACCTTGGATGGACTTATACGCACACTTCATATAATGCGTATAAGGGGGGGGGTAAATTTGACAAGGAGCATACAAAGCTGCGGCACATTATGTCCCTTTATCCCGGGGTTTTTCAGATGGCGGTTCCCGAGAAAAGCGATATTGATTCTGTGAGCGATCTTGCAGACAAACGGATAGTGCCGGGCAAGGTCGGATTTACAGGAACCGCAATAGCCGAAGTTATTCTCAAGGCCCATGGCATCACCTTTGAAAGCATTAAGAAAAATGGCGGATCAGTTAGCTTCGTGGGATACGCGGATTCTGCGGCTCTTATGAAAGACGGGCACAGCGACTGCTATATGGCTGTGACCTCTTGTCCCCAGTCAACCATTATAGACCTTAACTTCCAGCCGGGAATACGCATTATCGGAATAGATGACGAGCACATGAAAAAAGTGCTGGAGATCGAGCCCGGCCTGATGCGCACGCAAATTCCCCAGGATGCATATGAAGGCATGGACGGACCTGTGCAGACCGCGGGTACCGTGACCCAGATTGTTGGCAGCGCCGATTTGTCCGATGAATTGGTATATAAAATCGTCAAGACGATCTGGGAGCACAGAAGTGATCTCATGGAGGTCAAGAAAAAGGCAATTGAAGATTCCAAGCTTGAAAATGCGTTGCAGGGCAACAAAATACCCGTGCATCCCGGAGCTGAAAAATACTATAAGGAGGTGGGAGTACTCAAATAGCATAATGCCTAAATAAGGCCTGGACTATACACGCCTTTGTCCTGAAAAGGATACAGGCCGGATGGGTTTGTCTTCATAAAAAGGAGAATGGGCAATATGGCTGAAAAAATAGCGGTAACAGACAAATTAAGGCAGTCTGAAAGCATTGTTGAATGGTTTTTCTCACAGAAGCAGCTGGGGGTGCATTATTTTCTCGGGTTGTTGATTGCCATTATGTCTGTTTCCCTCTCACTTTATCATCTTTTTATAGCTTATGCCGGATCAGTTGAAGCCCACACTTTTAGAAGCACCCATCTGGCCTTTATCCTTATCCTGGCCTTTCTGCTTTATCCCTTAGGCAGGCGAACCTGGAGAGACCCTTTAAACAAATGGTTCTTTCTGGACTGCCTTTTCATTATTATGATCCTGGCAATTCAGGTCTATACGTTATATGACATAGATGCATTCATATGGCGCAGGGGGGACCTTAACGTCTGGGACTTGTGGTTTGGAACACTTTTTATTGCTCTTTTACTGGAGGCTACAAGGCGTGTTGTAGGATGGGCCATGGTCATTGTGGCCGGGTTTTTTCTCGTGCATACTGCGTTTTCCCATTATTTTCCAAGTATTTTTTATGGACCGCCCTCGTCATGGTTTACGATAGTCGACTATTTGTTCATGCGGGAAAACGGAATTTTCGGAATTCCCATCATGGTCATGGCCACCTATATTTATTTGTTTATCCTTTTTGGAGCCTTTCTTATAGAATCCGGAGCAGGTCGTTTTTTCCTCAACGTTGCTCTTGGCCTTACAGGCCATCGTCCCGGAGGGCCGGCCAAGGCCTCTATTGTCGCCTCGGGCCTGATGGCCACAGTCTCGGGAAGTGCTGTGGCAAATGTGGTTACAACAGGCAGTTTTACAATTCCCTTGATGAAAAGAGTAAAATATGCTCCGTATTATGCCGGTGCAGTCGAGGCGTGCGCTTCTTCAGGAGGCCAGATCATGCCCCCTGTAATGGGAGCCGCTGCATTTATTATAGCTGAATTTTTAAACATGCGCTATCTGCTTGTCTGCCTGGCTGCCATTTTCCCGGCAGTAATCTATTTTTTCTCCATATTTGTGCAGGTGCATTTTGAAGCCAGAAAAAAGGATCTTCCCACAATAAGCAAGGAAGAAATTCCTAATCTTTTTCACGAGCTCAAACATGGAGGGCACCTGTTTCTCTCCATTATAATTATTATCGGCGCCCTGGCCCAGGGGTATACGCCCATGCTTGCAGGCTTTTATGCCATTGTCTCGGTTCTCATTTTAAGTTTTTTCCGGGCTGCCACGCGGATGACTCCTGTATCCATACTCAGGGCTCTTGAAGACGGGGCCAGAAAATCCGTACCGGTGGCAGTGGCCTGCGCCACGGCGGGTATTATTATCGGATGCGTTTTTGTATCCGGGGTGGGCATGAAGCTTACCAACCTTATTATTGATATTGCAGCAGGACGCCTGTGGGTGGCTCTTGCTCTCACCGCGGTTGCCTCCATGATTCTGGGCATGGGGCTTACCACCACAGCGGTCTATATTACAGTGGCGGCACTTGTCATCCCGGCGCTCGTCCAGATGGGGGTGGAGCCGATTGCAGCCCACCTGTTTGCATTCTACTTCGGGCTGGTTTCAGCGATTACTCCTCCGGTGGCCCTGGCCTCCTTTGCAGCCGCAGGTGTTGCAGGGGCAAATCCTATGCAGACAGGAGTGCATTCATTCAGGCTGGGGATAGCAAAGTATCTTCTGCCCCTGGTTTTTGTATATGACCCGAGCATGCTTTTTGTGGGCTCTCCCCCGGAGATTGCGTGGGGTATTTTTAAAGGATTTCTGGGGATTTACATGCTGACCATAACCACTGAAGGATACCTATTTGCCCGGGTCAACATTTTTAGCAGAATTCTGGCCTGTGCATTAGCCCTTATGGTTTTATTTCCCCAGCTTGCCACTGATACAATAGGAGTTTTAGGCAGCATTCTGTTTATGGTCCTGTACTACATAATGACAAAAAGAGCCTTAAAAGCGGGGGCGGCGGCATGAAATATTTCAGGGAATGGATATTTTTATTTATAATACTGGTTGCCTTCTATATCTTTGAAAAATTAAACCTTCAGAATACCCATTATAACCTGTTTTTACTGCTGTTGATTTTCCTGGTTATAGTAATTCTGTTTTCAATTAAATATATACATTCATTATATCATAATGACGGCTGATCAGAAGAAATTGAGGCTTAAATGCCCGGGGAGGCTGATAGATTAGAAATCGCTGTTGCAGGGGCCGGCACCATGGGCCACGGCCTGGCCATTGTCATGGCCAGGGCCGGTCATAATGTGGCGCTTTTAGATACAGAAAAGGAAATCCTTGAAAAAGCGCTTGAACCGATCCGCTGGCATCTGGACATGCTCAGAGAAGAAGGTCTGGAGAAAAGACCTGTAGAAGATATTCTTGCGCGCATAAAAACCACCACGGAAAAAGAAGTCATAGCCGGGGCGGACCTGGTAATAGAGTCTGTTTCCGAGGACCCGGGAATCAAGCGTTCCTTTTACAGGGGGGTTGCGGAACTTTGCCGTCCTGATGCAGTAATTGCGAGCAATACGTCTTATCTTAACATATTTGAGCTGGCACCTTCGGCCATTCAGCAAAGGCTTCTCATCTCCCATTTCTATGCACCACCTTATTTGATTCCCCTTGTTGAAATTGTAAAGGGCCCGGAAACGCGGGCAGATCTTGTTGAATGGATGAAAAGCCTCCTTGCCGAAGCAGGCCAGGAGCCGGTGGTGATCGAAAAATTCATTCCGGGCTTTATTGTAAACAGGCTACAGCGTGCCATGGGAAAAGAGATATTCCACCTGATAGACGAGGGATATGCAAGGCCGGAAGAGATTGACAGGGCGGTTTTATCCAGTCTGGGCATAAGGCTTCCGGTGCTGGGAGTGGTGCGCAGGTTTGATTTTGCAGGTCTTGATTTTACCCAGAAAGTTCTGTCAAATCCCTCCATAAATCTGGTAAGCCGGGACAGGCCCTCAAAGGCTATAGATGATCTTGTGGCGCAGGGGCGTCTTGGAGTAAAGTCGGGCAAGGGTTTTTACGACTACGGCGGTTTGGACGAAAAGGAGATTTACAGGAAAAGGGATCGGCTGCTTATAAGAATGCGCGGCCTGATAAGGGAGATTAAGCATACGTTTTGGTCCGACTTTAATGAATAAAGCATAAACAGCCTGAAAATCGGTATATTTCCTGGACGCGAAATAAGGGAGAATATAATGGAGAAGCCAATCATTATTACAGCGGCGGTAACAGGCTCTTCGCCTACAAAGGAAATGAATCCGGCACTGCCCTATACCCCGGAAGAAATCGCCGATGCGGCCATTGATTGCCACAAGGCGGGAGCCGCGATTGCACATATCCACGTGCGCGATCCGGAAACAGGAGAGCCGGCCTTTGAAACCGATCTTTTCCGTCGGGTGACAGAGCGCATCCGCGAGTATTGTGATATGCTTGTAAACCTTACAACCAGCGGCTTGAGGATCACCGGGCCGAACGTAACAGAAAAGCGCCTGGAGCCTGTTTACCTGAAGCCGGATATGTGCTCTCTTGATCTTGGTTCGGTGAATTTCCGGGACCGGGTGTTTTACAATCCCCCGCAGTGGGCGGAACAGGCTGCCAGGACAATGCAGCAGGAAGGTGTAAAGCCGGAAATAGAGGCTTTTGAGCCCGGCCACATCGAACAGGCCAGGGATTTGATTGAGCGGGGATTAATAGACCCTCCGGCCTGTTTCCAGCTCTGCATGGGTGTCAGGTGGGGTATTGATGCAAGCCCTGAAAGTCTTATGTTTATGAAAAGCAGGCTGCCGCAGGGTGTTAAATGGAGTGTTCTGGGCATCGGAGCCGCCCAGCTACCGATGATTACAATGGGCATCCTGCTTGGCGGAAACATCCGGGTGGGTTTTGAAGACAATATTTATCTTAAAAAGGGCGTTCTTGCCAAAGACAACGCCCAGATGGTGGAGGTGGCCGCAGACCTGGCAGAGCGTCTTGGCCGCCGGGTGGCCACGCCTGCGGAGGCAAGACAGATGTTGTTTTAATTTTATTGAAATTGCTGTTCGGCTTCTGTATTATAACACGAACTTGAAGGGCGCTTTTCCTTAATGGTGCTTTTGAGAAGTCACTGGTTTTTAGGGGAAGCGCCTTTTTGCTGTTTTTGCGGAATCCCGGGGAGGTGTTGTCATGAAACAAAAAGTTTTAAATAAGACGCTGCGTAGTGTAATTAATCCTTTGAATCTGTACAGGGCCTGTGGTTATGCAAAAAGACAAAAAGAAACAAGCAGAACCAAAGAAGACCCCCAGCTTAGGTTTTATTCAGAGGTGCTTCATACGAATATGCTTCACTACGGATATTTTGAAGACAGTGCCATATCCTGGGCAGATATTTGCTTTCGTGATATGGAAGAAGCTCAAATGGCTTATGCTGAAAAAATTTGCGGCCTTGTCTCAACAGAGGCGGAAAGCATTCTGGATGCAGGCGCGGGCATGGGGGGTCTGGGAAATCTGCTGCAGGGGCATGGATATTTTGTCACCTGTCTTACACCTGATAAACATCAGGCGGAATATATCCGCGCTAATTATCCGAATTTGATTTTTATCGAGAGCAAATATCAGGACATGCAGGAAAAAAGGCGATATTCCACTGTAATTCATTCCGAATCACTTCAGTATATACCGCTTGGCCAGGCTTTTGAAAAAACGGAAAAAATCATGGAGACCGATGGGGAGTGGATTGTCAGCGATTATTTTCGCCGTGCCAAATATGCGGACTCCGGATTTAAATCAGGTCATATTTTTGAAGATTTCGAGGAAATATCCAGGGAGAAGAACTGGAAAATAGTTCACATGGAAGATATTACGAGCAATGTTCTTCCTACATTGTCCTATGCCTATAATTTTGCGTGCAGGTTCCTGAGACCCGCCATTGAATTCGCTGACGGTAAGCTGAAGCAGAAGCAGCCGTTTATCAGGTATTATACTGATGATATTATAGATCATCTGAATAAAAAATTTGAAAAAGGGATTGAAGGGGTAAATCCGGAGCGTTTCCTCCGAGAGAAACGCTATCTGCTTCTTAAGATGATAAAAAAGTAGTACCTATGAAAACCGTGGCGTTTAATCCTGGCAGGGCAGAAATGGCCGGGCAGTTATTCTGGTGCGCGGCTGGGGGTACTGCCCTTACATGCGCTTTTCCCGGAGTCGGCATGGACTGGTGCGCATGGTTCGCGCTTGTGCTTCTGCTGGTGGGGATTCGCACGGCAACTCCCCGCAGGGCGATAATTCTCGGCCTGGCGGCGGGAGTTGTCCATTTTTTGACGCTTCTGTACTGGCTGGTTCCCACCATGCATACCTATGCTCCCATGCCTCTTATTTCGGGCGTCGGGGTACTGGTGGTTCTTGCATTTTACCTTGCCCTGTATGTCGCGGCTTTCTGCGGGTTTGCGGCATGGTGCGCCACTGGATATTTAAAACATCCCCTGTGGTGCATGGCAATGGCCCCGGTTTTCTGGGTGGGGCTTGAATGGCTTCGTGGCAATCTTTTTACGGGGTTTCCATGGGGAACTCTTGGATACAGCCAGTATGCACGGCTGGATATGATTCAAATTGCCGATATATTCGGGGTGTATGGGGTTTCATTTCTTCTGGCCATTGTTAACGGCGCTTTGTTTATATTAGTCCTGGCGGTTTTGGGCGGAAGATGGCAGAACCGGCCGGTTTATTTAAGGCATGCGGTTTTTGCCCTCGCAGCAGCGGTTTTCTTCGTTGCCGGCGCTTGGCAATACGGGCAACTACGGATTGACCAGGTCGACAGCGCCGGCCGGAGCGCGGATAAAATCAGGGTTGCCGTAATCCAGGGAAACATTGATCAGTCCGTGAAATGGGACGAAAAATTCTGCGGGCAGACAACGCGCAAGTATATCAGGCTGACCCGAAAAGCCCTGGAAAAGACCCCGGACCTGGTGATCTGGCCCGAGACCGCTCTTCCTTTTTATTTCTCGCGCGACAAAGAGCTTACCTCCCTGGTACTGGATTCGGTTGAAGAAGCAGGAGTATGGCATCTTGTAGGAAGCCCTACATATGAATACGATCCGGAAAGAGAAAGGTTATTTCTGTTTAACAGTGCCTATCTCATCAATCCCGGGGGCGGGGTCGAGGACCGTTATGACAAGGTTCATCTGGTGCCGTTCGGGGAATACGTGCCTTTGCGCAGGTGGTTGCCTTTTCTTGGAACCATGGTACCCCAGCAGATGGATTTTTCGGCCGGAAGAACCGGAAAACTTCTGCACATGGGAGAAGCCGCTCTAGGGGTTCAGATATGTTATGAAATGATTTTCCCGGAGCTGTCTTCGGCCATGGTAAGAAGCGGCGGAGATGTGATTGTAAACATTACAAATGATGCATGGTTCGGAAGAACCGCGGCCCCTTTGCAGCATTATTCCATGGGGGTGTTCAGGGCAGTGGAAAACAGGCGTGCCTTTGTCCGGGCCGCAAATACGGGTATCAGCGGTTTTATCGATCCCGCCGGCCGTATTGTGCATGCCTCGAAAAT